>JBMORF010000016.1:0-26455 GCA_049322315.1 Thermodesulfobacteriota bacterium
ACCAACAACCGGGCCGAGAGGGCCTTGCGCGGGGCGGCGCTGTAGCGCAAGGGATGCTTCGGCAATCAGAGCGATAACGGCTCTCGCTTTACGGAAAGAATCCTGACCACAGTTGCCACCTTGAGGCGGCAAAACCGGAATATCGTGGAGTATGTGGTGGCGGCTATCCAAGCTCACCGGATGGGTCAACTTGCTCCGTCTCTTCTACCCGTACCTCTGCTGGTAGCAGAGGTGGCCTGAACGATTACCATTATTTCTTATTTCTGTGTTTTTGGGTCAATTTTATATTAAATGATTAAGATGAAATTCATTTAATTCTCTTGTTTTTAATGAATAAGGTATAAGGCGCCACTTCAGATAATAAATTGTAATTGGTCATTAACTCAGCAAAGCGAGGGTGTTGCGAAAAATATTCCAGCAAGGAAAAATTTATCTTACACTGGGCAATCCTGCGGTTATCAATTATTATCAGGATTGGTGGATGGGCCTGTAAGTCGGCCACCACACCCTCCATGAATGATCTTTCCAAATCGGTCATGCGGCTCAGGGCATGGAAGGAGCCTTTTCCAGAGTCCACCCCGTAGTTCGGATAAAATGCCGGCAGGGGCCAAAGGCAAGGGTAGCGGACCAGAAAGGAAACGCCGGAGTCATTTACCAAAGGAAACGTCGGCTTGACGGCCAGGGACATAACATAGATGGTTTTACCCTGAGCGTATTGTCTCACAATTTTAATCAGTGAGTCCAGTTCCTCCAGCCGGGAATAGATAGAGTGCCGCACACTCTTAACCGCACAAGTAATGATCAGCCCGGCTATTAACAGCCGGGCCCCGCGATTCAGACTCAGCCGCCATTTTTTTGCCAGGCCGGGAGAGACCTCCAGCCAGCGCAGAAACCATTGGGAAATAAGGAGCACCAGAGTAAGAAATGCGGGATACCAATGGTCGTTGAAATCTGCCTTCTTCTGGGATACGGCGATACCCAAAAAAAGAGTAGCCGCCATGAATAAAAGATTAATCACTTTCCTGTCCGGGACCGGAGGTTTAATCCACCATAGTGACAGCCCGGTGAAAAACCAAAGCCAGACTTCCTTCCGGAGGAATATTTCTTGGAAATGGCTTCTAGCATAGGTGATATAGACTGGCAGCATGAGAACCAGAAACTTGAAATAATTGGGCCAAAAGCTCAGATAAATTGCCAGGAGAAGGGATAAGACCAAGAAGATGGCAATATTTTCCTCCCGGATTGGTAACGACCAGCTTCCCCTGACAAATGCCAAATACATTTCCAATCCAAGCCACAGGAACAGGAAATAAGGTTTTAGGGCAATGGCCAGCCCCGCCATTATTCCTATGGATATCGCCATGATACGGCTGATTGGTTGGTTTTCACTGCGGACCGCGGCGGCAAAGACATAGGGCATGATGAGGAGATAGATCAGATGTTCCCGATGCCCAAAGTTGCCGAGGAAATAAACCATTAAACAGAAGATCAGAACCAGGATCAGGGTGCGGCGCGTAATGTCGGTGGCTGAGGGCAAGACCTGCTGCCACAACCTCCAACACAGCCATGACGACAACGCGGCCAGGGAGATGACAAAAAGATAGAACACCCAGGCAACGGGCAAATTTATTTTCCGGCTTAACCAGACCGGAACCATAAATAGATAATAGATCAAAGGAGGGTTGATCTCCAAAATATCCACATAGAGTTGCGCGCCATCTAAAAATCTTTCCGCCAGATATAAGAACATTGCCACATCATGATGGAAATGATTTAAAAAAAGAAAAGTGATTAAAATTAAAAATAAGATAATCCTACTCACCATTGATTTATTTCTGGTCTTGACCGAGATTATGCGGCAGCCTCGGCTGCAGCGGTCCCAAAATAGTTTTTTAAGCCTCTTTGATCGAGTAAAATCTCCCAAACGGTCACCATTTCGGAGCCAACCCTTCACGCAGGCGTCATGATAGCAAAAATTGGGCTGGAAATTCAAGTTTTCCCTGGTCTTGGGAATACCAATCCCTTGGCGACCAGATACTCTCTGGCTGGTAAGCCTAAGGACCCCAGGCCAGCATTGCTCGGTAATGATGGGCCAGCGGGAAAGCCGAAGCCACAAGGACATACCATCTGCGGGTATGATAAGAATTTCTCGCTCCCACCTTTATCAGAAGTTTGATCAGCCAATCGATGGACCGCTTCACTTCTTCACCCCAGACATAGAACTGCCGGATCATATGCAGGAGGTTGTAGGCCAGAACCCCCATCTTCAGTCGGGCCTGGTTGGCCTCGAACCGCTGGTAGCTGGTCTTGTCCCAACGCAGGGTGTTCTTCCCTTCTTTTATTAGGTTTTCCACATAGCCCCGGCCATTGTTGACTTTGAGCACTTTACCGGCCGGAAGTCTGGAGTTGGTGACCACAAAACCGATCCGGGGGAAAAGCTCGCCCTGATGCCCTTCAATCTTGGCCACCACCCGGCGAGGGTTGCTCCAACTCTTTGCTTGATAGTGGAGATCAACTATCTTGACTTGAATCTCACTCTTGGGTGGAAGGCCCACCAGTCGGTTCAGGTGAGGGGCCACCAGCTTATCCAAATTGTCGTTGGCCGGTAATCGGATGAAAAAGGTGATGCGATGTTCTTTGCAATACTCATAGATCTCTGGTTTGGCAAAGGCGGCGTCGCCCCGTAAACAGAGAAGTTTGAACCAGCCCCGGTAGCGCTCCACTACCGGCTTGATAACCCCCAGAACGCCATCGGCAGAATGGACGTTACCCGGTATCAGCTTTTCCCAACCCGGATCTTTCCCCCACGCCTGGGGGAATGGCCGGGGCCGGCAGCGCGTTAAATTCCCCAACCATCGAAGGCCCTGGAGAATGATGATCTTGGCGGAAGCCCTGGCGACATAAGCATCAAGAGGCAGCCCGAAGATTGACATCGCCTCCCGGCTGTGGCATCCTGAAAACAGTTAAACCTGAAGCGGGAGGCTTCAGCCCTTGAGGCCGTGTTCCCCGACAATCCTTAAGCCCGAGAGGCCCGGCACCCGTGACCGGGGTCCCGCCGGGCTTTTCTTTTGGGGCAATCCCAGCAAAGGGGGGAGGATTAATGCGGACTTTGGCCATCGCCAATCAAAAGGGGGGGAGCGGCAAGACCACCACCAGCGTTAATCTGGCCGCAGCCCTGGGGGAAAAAGAACGCCGGGTTCTGCTTCTGGACCTGGACCCCCAACATTCAGCCACGGCCTGGTACGGCGTCAAAAATGCCGGCAAAGGTGTGCTGGGCCTGTTTGTGGATGGGGGAGAGATTCTGAATTTTATCAAGGAGACCGGGGCGCCCGGGGTGGACCTGATTCCCTCCTCCGCCTGGCTGGTGGGGGTGGAGAAGATTCTGGCCGGAGAGGTGGGCGCGGAGACCATTCTCCGGCGCCATTTGGAGGGCCTGCCCCAGGACCGCTGGGACTATGTGCTCATGGACTGCCCTCCTACCCTGGGAGTGCTCACCGTCAACGCCCTGGCCGCGGCCCGGGAACTCCTGGTGCCGGTGGAGGCCCATGTCATGGCCCTGGGGGGTCTGGCCCAGCTGCTGCACACCGTGGAGGTGGTGCAGGAGCGTCTCAACCCGGCGCTGACGGTCTGCGGCATTCTGGCCTGCCGGGTGGATGCCCGGACCCGGCATGCTCGGGAGGTGGTGGAACGCCTCCGGGAACGGTCCGGAAACCTGGTGTACCAAACCCTGATCCGGGAAAACATCCGCCTGGCGGAATGTCCCTCCTTCGGGCAACCTATTACTCAATACGACCCCCGGAGCGCCGGGGCTGCGGATTACCGGGCCCTGGCCGCCGAGGTGATTCAGCAAGAAGGGAGGCGGTGAAATGGCAAAGCGTCCCACCATCGGGGAAAATCCCCTGGACGCAGTAGTGGCGGAGAATCCCCTGGACGCGGTGGTCCCCCTGTCCGGACCCAAGACCAAAGCGCGCCAGGCGCCGCCGACGGAACCCGACCCGGAGGCGCAGAAACGCCTGGCCGTGCTGGAAGCAGAAGTTAAAGCCCTTCAAGGGGAAATATCCCTGCTGCGGGCCAAAATCATGGAGATGCAGATGCGGCTGCCGCCACCGGAGCCCAGGTGGGTGGTCCGGCTCAGGGAGAAGCTGGCCGGGAAATGATAAAAGAGGTATTGGGTGGAGTTGTAGGGATCTAAGGTCCCTCATCTCCCCTATACTCCCCTAACATCCCGTCAAAGGAGGTAAAGCGATTAATTGAGGTTTTTTTAGCCCAAGTCATTTTAGTTCATGGGTGCCTTGGCAGACTTGATATTGTATAAAGCTTGATTTTCGGACACCCGAAGATGATCAGAATCTTCAAGCATAAAGAAATAGCCTAAGAAGGGCTGTAATCCCGCATTAAAAGCTCCTTCCCTGAAAGCTGTCCAAAGGTCAAGCGCACCTCCGATGGCTTCTTCCGTTCTATTATTGAAATTATTACCAAATGAAGGGCCTACTTGCGATTTTACTTCTATCGCCACGATAAGATGCCCATCCTTAACAACAATAATATCCCATTCTTTTGTCGGCCGAAAATATCCTGGCAACTCTAAATGATTTTTGTGGTAAATAAATTCACTTGAGATTTCTGCTTCAACGATGAGATTTGTAAATAAATTTATGAAGCCGTCCATCTGTGCTCCACCCATATCAGCACTTCTTAATCCGGAATCTGTTACTCCGCGTAATATTTGTTTTTCTTTTTGTGTTTCTCTGGTGGTCCAATAATGAGCAACTGCTTTTGCCAAATTCTTTTCAATTTTCTTAAGTACCTTTTCCATTGTTCTTTTTCTTTTGCTGTTTGGGATTATTCGATAACGCGACTCCCCGCAGACACTCTCGAACTTATGATTAATTATAGTTTCCTTACCGGCAAAAAGTAAAGTCCATCTTAATGGATTAAATACAATGGAAATGAGGAGATCTAAACCCTTTCAGCTTTAGACTTGATGCTGACCTCAGGAGGACGGCACGTTTTTAGCCATAATTTACTTTTCTCACCATATGCTCTTTTTCCAAGGATGAGAGCAAGAAAGTTTCCCTGACATTTCAGTTTCTGCCTCACCGGTTCGATAAGAATTTTAGTGTTTACACATCTCGAAAGGGAAAGGACCGTCTGAGTTTTTCACCTTCCGGGGCAGGCGGTCGCAGCCGGTGAAGATAGAATTCTCTCCTTTCTGATTCTCTAGCCCAGGCAGCCTCAGTCTTCACTGCCGCCACCGCCAGGACCCGGGGCGAGCCTTGCCCTGGTGCGTATCACTAAAAATAAGAGACTATAGGTAAAATCTTGGCAGTCAATCCGACCTCCCGTTCTTTATGTGAGCTGCAACGGGCCATCAGCGACAATCCTGGCTTTCCGGCGTTTACCGCCAACGTCCAGGAACTCCTGGCCATTCAAGCCAACCCTTATAAAACCGTGAACGCGGTGTCAGCCATCATCCTCCGGGACCTCTCCCTGACCACCCAGATCTTGAAAATCGTCAACTCCATCTTTTATCAGACCTATCAACGCCAGGTGCACACGGTGTCCAGTGCGGTGATGGTTCTGGGCTTCGACCGTCTCCGGGATCTGGCGGTGGGGCTACGCCTTTTTGAGCATTTTCAAAAATCCGAATTCTCCCATCTCAAGCAATTAATCGTGCTCTCCTTTCTCACCGCCATCCAGGCCCAGGAACTGGTCCAGGATGACCCCCAACTGAAGGCGGAAGAGGTCTTTATCACCGGCTTGCTGTTCAATATCGGCGAATTGATTGTGGCCTATTATCTACCCCAGGACTACCAGCGCATTCTGCATCTCATAGAAAAAGGAGAGGTTAAATCCACCGCAGCCCAGCGCGTTCTTAAGGCTTCCATGGAAGAGGTGGGCCTGGCGATTCTCAAGGACTGGAATCTGCCGGACAGCATGATCAAGAGACTCTCTTTGCTGCACCATCCCGTAGGCTCCGGGGCCGGGGTGGAGGGCCGCCTCCGGAAGCTGATCAAAGGGTCCTACGAACTCTCCAAGAATATGCTGGACCCTGGTATCGAGCCGGAAGAGCGTCAGGAAAAAAGAGAAAAGCTGAGTAAAAAGTTAGAGATTAATTCGGAAAATCTGGCCAAATCACAAACGGAAAGTAAGAAACGTCTCCACGAGATGGCCCAGGTCCTGCGCATCGATCTCAAGGACATGGATATCTCGGACGACATCCGGCTTAAGGATGTGCGGGAACCAAAGGGCCTGGTCGAGGTTGCAGCCTCAGAGGCAGCCTCAGTCTCAGCCCCCGAGAGTCCTGAACCGTCTCTCCCTCCGGGAGGTAAGCCGGTGGGGACTACGCCCCAGGAGGCGGGCCGGGTGACCGAGGACTTGAAAAGGCTCCAGTTCCTCTATCAGGTGGTGGAAGAGGTCAACCAAGCCTTGGTCGCCCAGGCGCCCATCAATCAGATTTTGTTAATGATTCTGGAGGGCGTCTTCCGGGGGATCCGTTTTGACCGGGTCATTTTCTTCTTGGTCAACCCCCAGCGCACCCATATCTCGGGCCGTTTCGGCCTGGGGGACAACGTGGAAGAATTGTTGCCGCTGTTGCATCTGCCCCTCAAAGGCAACGGCAATGCCTTCGCTCTGGCCATAGAGGAGCGCCGGGAACGTCTGGTAAATCCCCAGGTGCACCCCGGAGACCGCTCTTTGATGGAAGATAAATTTTGGCAGGTCAGCCGCAGTCACACCTTTCTGGTGGCCCCCATCCACGTGGATCAGATTCCCGTGGGCGCCTTCTACGTGGATCGCCTTGACCCCGCTTGCCCCATCAGCCAGGAGGAACGGCGACGCCTGCGGATCTACCGGGACTTAACGATCATCGCCTTGCGTCTCAGCAAGAAGGCGAAACTGTTCGAATAAATGACCATTAGGGTTAGGGGGCCAAGGGCCTGGACCGACAGTCCTCCAACCCCTTACTAACCTCCTGCCGCAATCTCACCAACCCCTTTCTTTAAGCGCTTCTCCCAGTTGACAAAAACCCAGGAAAGATATAATGCAGCCGGTAGAGACGCCGGCACCCCGGTTGTCCAGAAGTCTTATTGAATCCATTGAAACGCTGGCTTTTTCGTGATAGATTTCCTCACCTTTTTTCGCTGAGGTCCGCCGATGATAAGCCCTCATTCCAGGAAAGACGGTTTTTCCCTGGCTGCCGCTTTGGCCACCGTTTTCTTTTTCGTCGTCATCCTCTCCGCTCCAGCCCGTGCCTGGCCGGCGGGGCCCCAGGCCGGCCAGCCTGAATTTCAAGGAAAAATAGGCCTCTCCGAATTCCTGATCATTCACTGGCCCAAGGGAATTAAGGAAAAAGGCGGCCTGTGCCGGCAGTACGGCCACGCCATCGATCTGATGCCCACGATCCCGGGGCGGTGGGCCTCAAGTCCCCGGCCGTGGTCAACGGCGTCAAGCAGAAGCCCATCGAAGGCCTGAGCCTGTATTACACTTTTAACAATCCCCCAGGCCAAGCCCGGCTCCGGCGCCGAGATGAAAAAGCACCTGGGCACGCAGTAGCCGCCAAAGAATAGAATTAAATCCAGGTCAGCACTTCAATCCAGTAATAATAACCCCAAAACAGGAATACCCAATCGGTTGCTTTTGCTGGCCTCGTAAGTATTGCCATAGGCTCCCAGGTTAGCTTGGGCACCATTGGGCAGGGGTTCATTGACGAATTCCGCCGACGGGCTGCCGGCATCGATGCCTGGGCTGTGCACCGCGTCCTTGACCCAGGTATTGGAAGCCGGATGCCAGCGGCCCTGCCGCGATTTAAGATGATAGTCATCGAGGGCGGTATCGGCAAAGAATGGGTTCTGAGCAATATTGCCTACTCCCGGATGGCGGGGTTTAGAATCGGAGTAGGTCACCGTAAAGATAAGGTTGCTGGGCGCACCATAGATATCCGACTCCGTATTACCCCAGAGGATAGAATTGGCGATGGTCACGGAAGAGTCGTCAGCATAGATGCCGTTACTCACGGTCCCGGCCGCGCCCTGATTATCAGCTATGGTGCAGTGGCTAATGGTAAGTTCGGTTTTGGGGCCGTCCACATAGAGTCCGGCTGCGCCTCTATCGCCGGTACTGCCGTTGATGGTTTTATTCTTAAAGATCAACTCGTGTTTCATTCTGACCTTGCAACCGTCATCAATAAAGACCCCGCCACCAGCGTCCTTGGCCTCGTTGCCGGTGTAAATATTATAAGAGAGTTCCACATCCTTATTGGGATCCGGAGAGGGTGAGTAGCCGTCCCCCACCACCAACAAACCACCGCCCCAGCCATAACTTGTGGACTGGTTGGCCTTATTGTTGCGCACCAGGTTTTTGGTAAAAATGCCCCTAAACCCGGCGATAAACACCCCGCCTGCATGATCCGCACCGCCCTGGTTATTTTCAAAGGTATTCCGGGCGATGACGAAAGGCTTTTCGGAAGTACCCACAAACAGGCCGCCGCCCCGTCCGGCCAGGTTGTTATTGATGTTATTGTTAAAGATTCTGACGTTGACGCCACTGACATTGACGCCGCCGCCCCGGAAACTGGAATCTTCCAGCAACATTCCGTTATCCACTAGGTGGTTATCGGAGATGAAAAAGCTCAGCTCCCCCTCAATCGCAATGCCGTGCAGGCCGTTGGTAATGGTAAAGCCGTCAATGACATAGGTATCAGCGTTACTATACCAGTTGTCCATATTTATAGCGTCAATGGTGCGGTCAGGAGAGGAGATGGTGGTGGCCTGAAGAAGACGATTGCGGGTATCGAAATCCCCCGGGTTACCGTGCAGATAATCGGCGGCGCTGCCCCCTTTAAATCCCCCTAACAATATCATCCCCCTATTGGGAAACATGATATTTTCATAATACGTCCCCTGGGCCACTTTAATCGTATCCCCGGAGGCGGCGACCGCAACCGCGTTCTGAATCTTCCTGAAAGGGTAAAGGGGGGAACCGTCTTCGGCGCCGGCATTGCGGCTGTCCACCTGCCAGACGCCGCCCCCCGGGGTTACCGTCGCTACCGCGGTGGCCAGGCATTGAGTATTGCCCACACTGGTGGCAATTATCTGCGCGGTGCCGGTATAGGTGGAAGAGGCGATGAATAATCCGTTGGCGGTTAAAAGACCGGCATTAGACGGCTGCAAGGACCAGGTCAAGTCCCGATCATAATCGCCGGTTCCCTGGACTGTGGCGGTAAAATAATAGGCCGCGCCGGAGTGGATATTTATGGAAACAGGATTGATGGCCACGGAAGTAATCTTGTCGTTCGGAATTACCGCCACGGCTGTCCAACTAAGGTTCACCCAATAAAGGGTCCAGAAGATTATCCCCAATATTCTTTTCATGGTACCGTTCCGTCATGCAGGGATTTGCTGCAGTTTCTCACCAAATCAATGCAGATAACCGGGATTAGGGTGCTTCCTTGGCCGCAGCACTCAAAAAAGGGTCTCTGGACCCATGGGTCCGAGAAAAATTTCCCAACGTTTCTCTTCCTGAAGCCGATTCCTTTCAGCGATAGTATTATAGTATAATTTTCTATAACCTTTAAACCCTCCATACAGACAGAAAATTTTTCTCCATAATTTGGTGATAATTGCCCCTCAGGACCCAGTAGCTTGATGGCGAGGAAGCTTAATATTCCCAAGCCGGCACCGCTCGATGATTGTCGGCCAGAGGTAGGGCCGAGGCAATATGCCCATATCACCTCCGGGCAAGGTAAGCAACTTTGGCGCCTGCTAATTGAGATATGACTGGATCTAAAAATGGGAACTGCCGGGAAAAACAGAGCGGAGATCTAGCAAATAGCCGCTGCTTGGCGATGGATGTTGGGGCACTGATAAGGATGGAATTATCCGGGTGAGGGAATTATCTAGCCGGGTTCAGAAAGAATTGCTGATCGTGGCAGGGCGGCCAAATTTTTCGGCTGGCGGCAATCCGATCCCAGTCCGCCCTGCCGGCGGCCATGGCCCGAAATCAGGAAGGAGGTTTTCCGCCTTTCTTTACCGGCACTGAGAATATCTTGACGTCCTTGGTCTTACCTTTCAGCCGCACGGCCCCCTGGGGCACGACTTCAATTTGCTGGTCGAGACCCAGGCGGGTATTTTCCGAGATCAAGATCGGCTGCCCCACTACCTTGGTGTGGGCCTCCAGGCGGGCCGCGAGATTGACCGTATCGCCCACGCAGGTGTAGGAGGCCCGCCGTTGGGTACCGACGTAGCCGGCGATCACCGGCCCTGAGGCGATGCCGATACCCACCAGAATTTGCACGCTATTCCACCGGGCTCGTTCCCGGTTGAACCCCTCGAGGAGCCCGATCATCTCCCGGGCGGCGAGCACGGCCCGCCGCCGGTGATCTTCCAGGGTCAGCGGCGCCCCAAAAATGGACATCAAACCATCGCCCTCCATCTGATTAACGATGCCGCCTTCGTTGGCGATGGCCTCGAACATCAGGGCATAATAGGAGTTCAACAGCTCAATCGTATCCTGGGGCGATTGAGATTCGGCGATGGTGGTAAAAGAGCGGATATCGCAAAAGAGCGCCGTGGCCTCCACCAACTGGCCGCCCAGGGAAAAACCCGAATTCAACAGTTCATCGGCTACTTCATCACTGGCGAACTTGCGAAACAGGGCCCGCTGTTCGTCCCGGAGTCGCTTCTTTTCCAGGCTGGCGTCGACCCGGGCCTTCAGCAGCACGGGATTGAAGGGTTTGGTGAGATAATCTTCGGCGCCCATCTCGATACAGCGGACCACGCTGTCGATCTCCTCCACCGCCGAGATCATGATGACCGGCAGATCGCGTCGGTGGACGTCGGCGGCCAGACGCTCCAGCACCTGATAGCCATTCATTTCGGGCATTTCGATGTCCAGCAGGATCAGATCGAAGTCCTGTGCCGCCAGCATTTCCAGGGCCTGGCGGCCATGCTCGGCAAAGGCCACCCGGTGGCCCTGCTGTTCCAGGCCCCGGGCCAGCATCAGGCGGTTCATGCGGTTATCATCCACCACCAGGATGTAGCCTGTGCCTCTGGGTTTGCCCCCCGGTTCGCCGCGGTCTCTCATGCTTGGGTCAACTCCTTGAGGGCTTGCTGCACCCGCTGATATGCGGCTGCAGCCCGGGCCACTTTGTCCCCAACCCCGCCAAGGTTGCCTTCTTTACCGAGCAGCTCGAGCTCCCGGGCCAACTTGGCCAGGATCACCGCCCCAAATGCCTCGCTGTTGGATTTGAGGCTGTGGGCGGAAATCCGGAAAAGTTCAGGGTCATTGTCGGCCAGGGCTTGAGACAGACTTTGTAACAGTGCGGGGGCGTCTTCGTTGAAAACCTCAAACACCTCCCCAATGAAATCAGCTCCCATGGCGTCCCGGAACTCCTCGAACTTTTTCAAGTCGATCACCGGCGGGACTTCTGTCCCCGGGGCTTCGGGGGGGGATTGAGGCCGGATCTGGGATAAGGCGGTCACCAGGGCCTCCACCTGGATCGGCTTGGTGAGGTAATCGTCCATACCCGCGGCCAGGCACTTCTCCCGGTCGCCTTGCATAGCATCGGCCGTCAGGGCAATAATCCGGGGGATGGCGCTTCCGGCCTCACCTCCCTTGATGCGCCGGGAGGCCTCCAGACCGTCCATTTCCGGCATCTGCAGATCCATCAGCACCACGTCATAGGGCTGGCGCTGTACCGCAGCCAACGCCTCCAGGCCGTTGGCCGCGAGGTCGGCCCGGTAACCCAGCCGCGCCAGCAGCCGTAGGGCCACCTTCTGGTTGACGGCATTGTCCTCGGCCAACAAAATCCGTAGCGGCAGCCGCGCCGCCATCCCGGGGTCAATCTGACTCTTGCCTTCTAAATCGTCCCGGCGCACCGTCTGGGGCTGGGTGGCAAAAATGTTCATCAGGACATCATATAGCTGGGAGGGTTTCAGGGGCTTGGCGACTTGCGCGGCAAAGAGGCCGGCGTCGGCCCCCGCCTCCCGGCGGCCTTGAGAAGAAAATAACACCAGCGGCAGGTGGGGACGATGCGCCCGAATCTCCCGGGCCAGCATCACCCCGTCCATTTCGGGCATCTGCATGTCCAGGATGGCCACATCGAAGGGGTCGCCCCGTTTGATCCATTCCAGGGCCTCCTGGGGTCGCAGGCTGTCCCGCACCAGCATGCCCCAAGATTGCGCCTGCAGGACCAGGATGCGGCGGTTGGTATGGTTGTCGTCCACCGCCAACAGGCGCCGGCCGGCCAGTTGGGGCTGCTGGCGGCGCAACTCCTGGCGGCTGACCACCGGCATGGTCACCGGCTCGGTTTCGATCTGCACCTGAAAGGTGGCGCCCTTTCCCGGCACGCCTTCACTCTCCACCCAGATGCGGCCCCCCATCATCTCGGTAAGCCGCTTGCAGATGGCCAGTCCCAGGCCCGTGCCGCCGTACTTGCGGGTGGTGGAGGCGTCCACCTGGCTGAAGGAGCGGAACATCCGGTCCAGGCGCTCCGGGGGGATGCCGATGCCGGTGTCGGCCACGGAAAACTGCAAAAGCACCACGCCGGGGGGCAGGCCGACGGCATCGGGGCCGCCTGCCAGCCCCACCGTCAGGGAGACTTCGCCCCGGTCGGTGAACTTCACGGCATTATTGAGCAGGTTGAGCAAAATCTGGCGCAGGCGGGTGACGTCGCCGGCAATAGTGGCCGGCGCCGCCTCATCCACCCGGTAGGCCAGTTCCAAGCCTTTTTGCTGGGCCGCGGTGCCCACCAGGTCCAGGGCGCTTTCCAGGCACTCCCGCAAGTCGAAAGGCTGCTGTTCCAGGTCCATCTTGCCTGCCTCGATCTTGGAAAAATCGAGGATATCATTGATAATACTAAGCAGGGCTTCGCCGCTGCTGCGAATGGTCTCGGCAAATTCTTGCTGCTCGCCGGTGAGCTCGGTATCCAGCAGTAGATTGGTCATGCCGATGACGCCGTTCATGGGGGTGCGGATTTCGTGGCTCATGGTGGCCAGGAAGATGCTTTTGGCCTCGTTGGCGGATTCGGCGGCTTCCCGGGCCGCGGCGGCCTCGGCATAAAGCCGGGCGTTGTCCAGGGCTATGGCGGCCAACTTGGCAAAATTCTCCAGCAAGGCCTTTTCCTCGTCGCTGAAGCTCTGGTCCGTTTCCCGATGGCAGGCCAGGCCCAGGACGCCGGTGACTTCTTGCCCCGATTTCAGCGGCACCCCCATGACCACCTTGATAGCCTGGTAATCCAGGTCCAGATCCGCGGCCCGCTCGCCCCAATCCTGGTAATCTTCGATTAGCATGGTCTGTCCGGTCTCCCAGACCTTTCCGGAGAGCCCCTCTCCCAGCTTCAGGGTGCTCCCGATGACTCCCTGGAAGAGCCCCACCCCCACCCGGCATTCCAGGATCAGCTTTTCAGGGTCCACCAGGTAAATGAAGCCGTGGGTGGTGCCCAGCAACTGGCCGGCGCGGCTGATGAGGGCCTGCAGCAAATCCTGGAGGTTGAGACGATTGATGAGGCCCAGGGTGGTTTCATGCAGGGCCGCCAGGTATTCTTTTTGCCGGTGCAGCGCCTCCTGCATGTGTTTGTGTTCGGTGATATCCCGGATACTCTCGATGGCGCCGGTCAGGTTCCCGGCGGCATCGTAAAGGCCGCCGGCCGTGGCGGTTAGATAAGCCCCCCCCGCCCGCAGTTGGGGCACATAGGTTTCGCCGTGCAGCGTCTCCCCCCGTCGGGCTACCCGGGCATATTTGGCCCGGAACTCATTTTCCTCCTTGAAGACGTAATCGATGAGAATGGGCCGGCGGTCGCCGTAGAAAGGCAGGGCATACTCGTAGTCGCCCTTCCCCAAAATATCCCGGGCCTTGATCCCGGTCATGGTCTCCAAGGACCGGTTCCAGGCGATGACCCTGCCTTCCCGGTCAATGACCAGGGTGGCATCCGGCAGAAAGTCGATGATATCCTGGAAGCGCCGTTTGGATTCCCGTATAGCCTCTTCGGCCTCTTTCCGTTCCGTGATATCAATAAAGGCGCCGTAAATATAAGCAAAATCGCCCTGGGAATCCAAAACTATCTGGCTGCCCTCCTGGACCCAGAGGATCCGGCCGTTACGGTGGCGGATGCGATACTCCTGGATGTAGGACTTATCACCTTTCAAGGCGGCTATCAGGGTTTTCCGCCTAGGCTCCAAATCCTCGTCGAGCACGAGAGCCAGCCATTTTAGCCGCCTGGAGTCGAAGTCTTCCTTGGCGTAACCGGTCAAGGCCTCGATCTTATTATCGACGAAGTCCACCGACCAGTCCCGATAGCCTTTAAAAACCACATTGGGGAGGTTCTTCACCAGGAGCCGGTAATCAGCTTCGGTACCTGAGACAGAGGTGGTTGCGGCCCCGGCTTCCCCTGTGGCCTGAAAACGCGCCAATTCCCGGCGCAACCGCTCTAATTCGAGAAGCAATTGCTCCGGGCTTTTCTCTTTATCCTTCATTTCCCCAATCATGTTGCCCTATTTGTTATAAAATATTTAATTTGCTGCCGGTAGTATCGGAGATCATGCCGCAGACTTGGCCAAGACAATCAAGCAAGGTTTTGGCGCCTGCTGCCTGGGGAGAATATCCGCAATAGTTCCCCTTTTTGTGGCCCAATCGTCTTCTGGAAGGCAAATTAGCACGAGTTTTCCTTAAATCGAATTCTTTTTGAATTTTTCCGATACTATCCCCTTGGTTTGCAGGTTTTTACGGGGTGATAGCCTAAGAGGCCCAAACCTACATCCAGAAGGGAAAAGCCACCCTATATTCAGACCTTAGACCTGGTTTATCGAGTTCCTCGATCTACCCACGACGACCAGGCCTAGAGAAGGAAAGGCCCAAGTACTTCTTCTGCCGGCAAGGGCAATTTCCGCATGCAGGTTATCCCTAAATTATCCCTGGCTCCTGTTAAGAGAAAAAAGGGTTAACCTTAAAAGATTAACCCCCATTTAATTATTGAATTATTTATTGAATTATCTGGTGGGCCGTCGGGGGCTCGAACCCCAAACCTAGTGATTAAGAGTCACTTGCTCTACCAATTGAGCTAACGGCCCCATTGCGTTGCCGGGTTGAATATATTGGGCTTAGGGATTTTTGTCAAGACCTGCCGCTTGACCAAAAACAACCGCGATCAGCAAAGTGAACGCGCTAGACGCAGACAGGCAACCAGTCTTTTTACGGTTCTATGATTTTTTGCCAATAATCCGAGGCGGAATAGATGAGGAGTTTATCATTTCTGGGGTCCTGGCGCTGGCCCAATCCGAGTTTTTACTTCCGGCATTGATTTCAGATACAGGTCGCGTTGGGGGAAGGGTATTTCTATGCCATTCTTCCGAAACCACTTCCAGATGCCCCCAAAAGGCAATTAGCAGTATCTTGGCCCATAAGCGGTTTTTCATGGCGTCGGTGAACAACCGCACCACGGTCAGGGCCACCAAAATAATGCCAACCGCGCAGAGTTCATTTCGGGGCCAGTGGAAATGTTCCGCCAGACGATAGGCAATCCCCACCGGGATAAAGGGGAGAAAGGCATCAATAACCTTGACGAAATTCAGGAGTATAGCCAGGTCGGCGCAAGCTTCCGGATGGGCGGCATATTGGGTCTGCTGCCGGGTCAACCAAGCGCGCATGGCCCCGCTTATTTGGCGGGCTAAGAGAAGGGCGCACGCGATAACCACAATCTGGGCTGCTGTAGCCCAAGAGAAGAGATGATGAAAAAAATATTTCCGGGCTTGGGGCAATAATTGCTGGAGTGAGGCAAAGTCAGAAGGATTAACCATCGATGCTAAAGGGTTTGATGGCATCTTCATAGAGCATGACTTCCACCCGCCCCCCCCGTCCACGTGCATCTCTTGAAATTCCTGCCCCCCGGCGGTAACCGTAAATAATTGGGGGTTGAACTCGGCGGGAATGGAAGCGGAAGCCAGGAGGATCAGGCGGGAAAAGTCGATAATTGCAGGTTTGCCAAGATGCGCAACTCCAGGGAATTGGCGCTACTATCCTTAAAAGTTAAGGAGATGCCGGTCCTAGTCTTCTTCGGTTCGCCTCGGGTTCCGGTCCGGGTCCAGGTTGAAGAGGCGGCGCACCAGGTCCAGTTCCCGGTGAGGCCGGAAGGGTTGATGGCGGCGCTTCAGGAAGATGATGGGGTCGTGCAGGAGTTTGCTGACGATGGAGTGGGTCAGAACTTCTAGAGCCTGGCGCTGCTCCGGGCTTAAAGTCCCCAGGTGGCCCAGGGTCTTTTTCAGCTCCGCCTCGCAGATGCGGTCCGCTTTTTCTTTGAGGGAAATGATGGTGGGATAGACCGCCAGGGTCTCCAGCCAGTCCAGAAATTTCAGGGTTTCCTCGGCCACCAGGCGCTCGGCCTTGGCCGCCTCCTGGTGGCGGCGCTGCCAGTTGATTTCCACCACCTCTTTTAAGTCATCGATATTATATAGATAAACGTTATCAATCTCATTGATGGCCGGGTCCAGGTCCCGGGGCACGGCAATGTCGATGAAAAAGAGGGGCTTATGTTTGCGCTTGCGCATCACCCCTTTCACCTGGTCCCGGGTGAGGAGGTAATGGGAAGAACCGGTGGAACTGATGATGATGTCCGCCAAGAGCAACTGGTCGGCCAGTTCCTCCAGGGAAACGGCCTCCCCCCCGAAGCGCTGGGCCAGTTGCAGCCCCCGTTCCAGGGTGCGGTTGGCGATGACGATGCGGGCCACCCCGTCGCTTTTCAGGTGCTCCAGGGCCAGTTGCCCCATCTCCCCGGCCCCCACCAGGACCGCGGTCTTGCCGGCCAGGGACCCGAAGATTTTGCGCCCTAAGGTGACCGCGGCGTAGCTGATGGAAACCGCGTGGTCGCCGATGCCCGTTTCCCGGCGCACCCGTTTGGCCACGGAAAAGGTCTTGTGCAGCAGGCGGTTAAGAATAGGGCCGGTGGCCCGGCTGTCCGCGGCCTGGCGGTAGGCCTCCTTGATCTGCCCCAGGATCTGGGGCTCACCCACCACCAGGGAATCGAGGCTGGCCGCCACCCGAAAGAGGTGGGTCACCGCCTCCCGGTCCCGGTGGAGATACAGGGCCTTCTCCAGTTCCCCCGGGGTGATCTCCGGCAAGTTGGAGAAAAAGGCCCGGAACCGGGCAATGGCTCCCTCCGGCTCTTCGGTGGCGCAGAGACTCTCCACCCGGTTGCAGGTGGAATAGAGCATCAGCTCCAGCACCTCCGGGTGGGCCTGCAAATCCTGGTAGGCCGCGTCCAGGTCGGTGAGCAGTCCGCCCAGCTTTTCCCGGAGTGCCACCGGCGCGGTCTTATGGTTGAGTCCCAGGAGCACCAGGTTCATGGCTGTATCAGAAAACTGGCGAAATTGTGGAAACTGCTGAACCACAAGTTTGCGCCCACAAAGGTGACCAGCAGGACGATAAAGCCGCAGATGGCCAGTAGCGCCGCCCGCCGTCCCCGCCAGCCGACAGCGAGGCGTTCATGGAGCAGCACCGCATAGATCAGCCAGGCGAGGAGGGTCAGGATTTCTTTAGGATCGCCTTGCCAAAAACTCCCCATGACGTGTTGGGCAAAGAGGGAACCGGTAATGATGCCCGCGGTGAGCAAGGGGAAGCCGATGGTTAGACACCAATAGTTGATGGCGTCCAGTTGCTCCAACGACGGCAGGCGGCGGTAAAAAAAACCGAAATTCTTCTTTTTAAGTTGCCTTTCCTGCACCAGATAAAAAATTCCCGCCAAAAAGGCCAGGGTGAGGGCCGCGTTCCCCAGGAGGGCCAGGACGATGTGCACGGTGAGCCAGATATTCTTAAGGGCCGGGGAGACGACGCCATGCCCGGGAGCCAGGAGCAGGGCGCCGGAAACCATAATGGCCGCCAGGGGCGCGGTCAGGGCCCCCAGTACCTTGATGGGGGAGCACCAGTAAAGAATGAGGAAGGCCGCAGCCAGGGCCCAGGCCGTCACCAGCAGGGTCTCCCCGAAGGTGGCTACGGGCAGGTAACCTTTGCTCCAGGTGAGGAAAATCAGCTCCAGGGTATTAAATAGCAGACCGAGTCCCAAGAGCCAGACGCCGCCCCGACAAAAATTCTCCCGTTGGGCCAGGAAAAACCCCAGCCATAGGGCGGTGGCCCCGAAGTAGGCGATGAGGGTCAGATAGATTAGGGCACTGGCCATGGCACTATTTTTTTTCCTGTTTTCCGTTTTCTGTTTTCCGTTTTCCGTTTTTCTCTATCTGATAATCAAAAACATTTCCAAAAGCGTACCAAAGGTTATCAGCAATAAACCTATCCAAAATAGCAGTTTACGCTGAGAAACATCTGAAGGGATAATTTTGTCTTCAATATCTTTGCCTAGTTCCTTTCTGTACTGTGGGTCTATTCCCTCCTTAATTCGAAGGCCAAATGCTAACAGCCACGTACCGACAAGTATTGAAAGGACCGATAAAATGTGAATTATCCTATCTGAGTAACACACATAAACAGCCTTTAAATAAGTGAGTTTAATGTAGGGTGGGCACTGCCCACCAATTCCACTTACCCTGCCTGTTCCAGGATTTCTTCCAACGCGGCTGCATCCAAAACCTGGCCCAAAATCTCCTGGAGGATGCGGCGCACCTCTTGTAAATCCTTACGGCTAAGAGCAGAAAGGAGCGGACTGTCCACCAGTTGCTTAAAGAGGACCGCATTCTTCGGGTCCCCCCGCCGGGCCGCTAATAACCGGGTCCGCACCGCCTGCAACAAGGCCAGGTAAGGGCCGTATTCCGGGCCGAAATGGCCTTCCAGCTCCTCCCTAAGCTTCCGGGCCAGGGCCGGGGACGCGCCCCCGGTGCTGATGGCCAGGGTGAGGTCCCCCCGGCGCACCTGGGCCGGGACGATGAAGGTGCACAGGTGCGGCTGGTCCACAATGTTGACCATAACACCTAAGGCCTGGGCCGCGGCGCTCACCTTGGCGTTGACCTCCATGTCGTCCGTGGCCCCGATCACCAGGGCCATGCCCTTGACCTGCTCTTCCTGAAAATCATCCGCAAGATAGCGGATTTCTCCCTGAGCAGCCAAAGCCGCCAAGCCGGGGGTGAGTTCCGGGCTGACCACCGTCACCCGGGCCCCGGCCGCCAGGAGGTCCTGGACCTTGCGCTCCCCCACCGCGCCGCCCCCCACCACCAGGCAGGGCCGGTCCGCGATCAGGGCAAAGAGGGGATAAGTTTGCATGTCTCCGGGGAAATCTTCCGAAAGAAGGCTTTATTGAATCTTTATTTAATCATATTCGTGAGTTCTGGGAAAGGCATTTTAAAGAAAGCCTTTGCCATTGACAGGGGCCTCAACTCCTGGTTATATGAAACATGAGGCGGACACCGGGCCCCCTTAACATTTCCCGGGGATCAATTCCATGTCAACCCTTCGACTTCTCCCATTACTACTAATATTGGGGGCCGTAGCCGTATTCACCCCGCCGACGCCGGGTCGGGGCGGAGAAAAGGTTATGAGCATTAGCGAGGCCGACCAAAAGCAGCTGTTGGCATTGGCCCGGGCCAGCATCCGGGCGCACCTCACCGGGGAGGCCGTTCCTTCCCTGGAAGGCGCTTCCCCGTTGTTGCGCCAACCCCGGGGAGTATTTGTCTCCCTCCACCGCCAAGGGCATCTCCGGGGCTGCATCGGTTACCTGGAGGCCGTCAAACCCCTGGGACAATCAGTGGTGGACATGGCGGCCGCAGCCGCGTTTCAGGATCCCCGCTTCCGGCCCCTGGGGAAAGAGGAACTGGCCGACCTGGACGTGGAGATTTCCGTCCTGACCCCCATGCAGCGACTGGATCGGGTGGAAAATATTGAAGTGGGCAAGCACGGCCTCTATATCGAGAAAGGTTCCTATCGAGGCCTGCTTCTCCCCCAGGTGGCGGTGGAATACCGCTGGGATCGAACGAAGTTTTTGGAGCAGACCTGTACTAAAGCCGGCCTGCCTCCCCAAGCCTGGAAGGACCCGGATACCCGGATTTATACGTTTACTGCGGATATCTTCTCGGACCATCCCGGGGCGCCGGGACCCGGGAAGCAGGAGCCCCGATTGCCATGACCGACAATTCGAAGCCGCAACCGGAACGGCGTCTCCCTGTACCTCTGCCGCCGGGAACCCCTCCCCCAGAACCCGGTGGTTTAAAGGGCCTGCTCCGCCATCGTTTTCTCCTGGTTGCCCTGGTCATCATCATCTTCTTAGGTTTTCTTTTCTTCCGGGGCACTTATCAGGAATTGCGCACCCAAGAGGCCCAGGAGGCAGCCCAGGAAAAAAAGCCTGAGGCTGCGCCTCAGGTTGCCACCCCGGTTCCGTCCCCAGGCCCGGGAGCGGCTCACACGCCGGAAGCGACCCCTGCACCGGAAAAGGCTCTCACCCCCGAGAAAGCCCACACTCCGGAGGCGCCCCCGGCCCCCAAGGAAGTTCATGAGACGGCTGCGCCAACTCCGGCGAAAGCCCTCCCAGCCCACCCGGTCATGGCGCCAAAAATGCGGCCCGAGCCGGTGAAAGGGGAAATTTTTACCCGGGCCTTGATCAAGATCATGGACGACCAGGTGAACCAGACCATGTTCGGGTGGCGGCCCAATTCCATCATCTTCGGCAAGTTCGGGCTCACCGATAACGTCAACAACATCCAATTAGGGGTCCTGGAGGTGGTGCGCCGCACCGTCTTGGTCCTCAACGAGAACCTGACCCGGTTCGCCATCACTGAAGCCTATAACCCCAACATCAATGAGGCCCGGGACTTTTTCATGGTCAGCCCCGACAAGTATTGGTTTCCCTCGGCGTCCGGCAAATACCGGGAAGCCATGCGGGACCTGGAAATCTATATCGAGTCCCTGCGCAAGGGCCGGGCCCGCTTCTACACCCGGGTGGACAATCTCATCGCCCTCACCGCCAGTTATAAGGATATTCTGGGTTCCAGCTACCATAATCTCATCAAGGATAAGGAAGCGGACGGTTCCCCGGTCGCCTGGTCCATGGTGGACGACTACTTTTACTTCGGCCAGGGCATCGCCCTGGGCATGTCCCAGATGCTGGCAGCCGTTAAGGAAGAATTCCATGCGGAGTTGCAAAAAAAGAATTCCCATAAGCTCCTGGAAGACGCCATCCATGCCCTGCACAGCGGCGCCCAACTGTCTCCCTGGGTGGTGACCAACGGCGACAAAGACGGCATCCTGGCCAACCACCGGGCCAATATGTCCACTTACATCGGCGAAGCCGAACACGTCATTGCTACGTTGCAGACGGTATTGGCTACGAATTGATGGAAATAAGCAAATTTTGAGGAGACCGCCAGGGGGTTGGCTATCAGCGGTCAGCGGTCAGCTTTCAGCTAAAAGATTTTTTTTCCACAGACGCACTGAGGGCACAGAGGTTCACAGTGAATTTTAAGTTTTTGGCCCTCGGCGCCAGGCGCCGAGGGCCAAATTTTAATTTTCTGTGGCCCTTTGTGTTCTTTGTGTCTCTGTGGTTAATTTTTTTAAGCTGAAAGCTGAAAGCTGACCGCTGATAGCTAATTCCCTTGAAATTTCCGCCATTTTGTTTTAAGGTGGAGCAATTCTTTTCCAGGAGGGGGAAGATGCTGGTCAGCAAGATCATGAGCGACAGTCCGGTGACCATCACTCCCGACAAACGGGTGGGCCAGGCCCTGAAATTGATGCAAAAGCACAATATCCGCCACCTGCCGGTGGTCAAGGACGAGCGCCTGGTGGGGTGGATCACCTCCCGGGATCTAAGGGAAGTGCTGCTGGCCTCCATGTTGGAAAAGATTACGGTGGAGGATGTGATGCTCAAGTCCCCCATCACCGTCACCCCCGACACCAAAGTGGAGGAAGCGGCCCGCCTGGTTTATGAGCATAAGATCGGGGGCATGCCGGTGCTGGAGGGGGGCAGGCTGGTGGGGGTCATTACCTTGATGGACCTGATCTCCGCCTTTCTCTCCATGTTGGGTCTGCTGCGCACCAGTTCCCGGTTGGACCTGCTCCTGGAGGACCAGCCGGAGAACCTGGAAGAGGCCAGCCGCCTGATCCATGAAGCGGGAGGCCGGGTCATCAATGTGGCCCTGGGCACGGCCAAGGAGGGCAAGCGTCCTTACTATTTCCGGGTCATCAAATGTGATCTCCAGCCCATCATTGAGGCCTTAAAAGAACACGGCTTTCAGGTGCTGGATGCTATTCCCTAAATTTTTTTGCCGGAGGTGACTGGAGAGCCTGGGGCCCCATCCCCCGACTCCTTAACTCCTTAAGACCAGCACACCCGGTTTTTCCCGGTCTGTTTGGCCTGGTAGAGGGCGGCGTCCGCGGCTTTCACCAGGGTGTCCCCGTCCATTTCCGGCCCCAGTTCCGCCACCCCGATGCTTACCGTAAAGTAGAGTTTCCGCCCCGGCAGGTTCACCGGGATTTGGGCGATACCCTCCCGCAAGCGTTCCGCGGAAATCCGGGCCTGATTGGCTTCCGTCTCCGCCAAGAGGATGACAAACTCTTCCCCGCCGTAGCGGCAAACCAGGTCGGCCTGGCGCACCGCAGCCTGGAGATAATTCCCCAGAGCCTTCAGGACCATATCCCCCACCTGGTGGCCCAAGGTGTCGTTCACCTTTTTGAAATCATCGATATCCAGAAAAAGTAAAGATAAGGGGTGTTGGTAGCGGCGGGCCATTTCCACTTCCCGATGCAGCACTTCCCAGAAGTAGCGATAATTATACAAACCGGTGAGGCCATCGCGAATGGCTATGCTTCGCACCTGTTCGTAGAGTATTAAATTCTTAAACGCGGCTACTCCCTGGAGCACAAAAATGTGGAAAAGTTCGCTTTCTTCCGGGGTGAAGGGGGTCTCCCGCCCTGCGGCCACCAGACCCTTGACCTCTCCGGCCTGCACCGGGGCTTCGAGCATCGCCGGCAGCGGGCCCTGCCGGTTGTTCGGTTCCCGGGGGGAGATGCCTCGCCAGTAAGGCAACCAGTCATTGAGGCGGTCATGCAGCCAAGAAATGAAAGCTTCAAAGGTAGCCTTGTCCACCCCGGGATGCCGGCGATAGGCTTCCGCAGGCAGTTCCTCACCGCCTCCCTTGAGTTCCAGACCCAGCACCGCCAGAGGCAGACTTTCCAAAATGAGACTGAACATCCCCTGGATAATCTGGGCCCCGGTCAGGGGTCCTGCCAGGGTTTCGCCGATACGCCGGATCTGGGTGAGTTCCGCGGCCCGGCGTTGGGCCAGTTCTTCCTGGGCGTGACTTAAATTCTCCAAAAGGAGGCGGTTAGTCTGGGCCAGGCGGCGGCGTTCCAGGGCCCGGTTGATTACGGCCTGGAGGTCGGCCAGAATAAGGTCCGATTTCACCAGGTAGTCGTAGGCCCCCAGGCGCAGGGCCTGCACCGCGCTCTCCAGTCCGGCGTGGCCGGTGAAGAGAATGACCTCGGTATCCAGGAAGTTGGCCTTGATATGGGAGAGCAGTTCCAGTCCGGAGAGGCCCGGCAGTTTCAGGTCCAGCAGGGCCAGGGTGTAGTCTTCCGCCTTCAGCGCCGCCAGGGCCTGTTTGCCGTCCGTAACGGCACGCACTAGATATCCCTGCCCCTCCAGGAACTCCGTAAGCGCGCCTAAAATCGGGAGGTCATCGTCCGCCAACAGGATCTTTTCACCCGTCATTTTGTCAGCCTTCCCCGGAGATGATGGTGTCTCGACTAAAATCCTGGTCATTCCGTTGGGGGTAATCCAGATTATAGTGGAGTCCCCGGCTCTCTTTGCGGCTTAAGGCCATGCGGATGATGAGGTCGGCCACGGTGGCGATGTTGCGTAATTCCAAAAGGTCGCTGGTAATCAAGAAATTCCAGTAATATTCCTGAATCTCCTGCTTGATCATATCAATGCGGTGCTGGGCCCGGAGCAGGCGCCGGTCCGTGCGCACGATGCCCACATAGTTCCACATGCAGCGGCGGATTTCATCCCAGTTGTGGGTGACCACCACCGCTTCCTCGCTGTCCGTGGCCCCGTAGGGGTTCCACTCCGGCACTCCCCCGGCGGCCGCGGCCTTCAAGCCGGGAAGGTCTTCTTTGGCCGCCAGGGCCGCCTGGTGGGAAAAGACCAGGGCTTCCAACAAGGAATTGGACGCCAGGCGGTTGGCCCCGTGCAATCCCGTCATGGACACCTCCCCCACGGCAAAGAGGTGGGAAATGGAAGTGCGCCCGAAGGCGTCCGTCACTATCCCGCCGCACATATAGTGCGCCGCGGGCACCACCGGGATGGGCTCGGTGGTGATGTCGATCCCGAATTCCAGGCATTTTTGGAAGATGTTGGGGAAGCGGTGAGTCACAAAGTCCGGGGGCCGGTGGCTGATGTCCAGATAGACGCATTCTTGGCCGCTCTTCTTCAACTCCAGGTCGATGGCCCGGGCCACGGTATCCCGGGGCGCCAGGTCCTTCAAAGGGTGGTATTTCTCCATGAAGGCGTCGCCCCCGCGGTTTTTAAGGATGGCGCCCTCCCCCCGGAGGGCTTCGGAGATGAGAAAGTTCTTGGCTTCGGGATGAAAGAGGCAGGTGGGGTGGAATTGCACGAATTCCATGTTGCCGATGGCGGCCCCGGCCCGGAAAGCCATGGCCACCCCGTCGCCGGTGGCGACGTCCGGGTTGCTGGTGTACAGATAGACCTTGCCCGCGCCGCCGGTGGCCAGGAGGGTGATGGGCGCGGTGAAGGTGTCCACTTCGCCGGTGAGGCAATTGAGGATATAGGCTCCCAGGCAATTGGCCTCCCGGTTGACCACGGAGCTCCCCCGGCGCACCACCCGTTCTTCGGTGATGAGGTTGACCCCCATGTGGTTTTCAAAGACCTGGATATTGGAGTGGGCCAGCACCTTCTCCGCCAGGATGCGCTCCACCTCCGCGCCGGTCATGTCATGGGCGTGGATGATGCGCCGGTGGGAATGGCCCCCTTCCCGGGCCAGATCAAAGCCGTTGTCCGCGCCCACGTCGAAATGGGCTCCCAGTTTCACCAGCTCGTCGATACGCTCCGGCCCCTGGCGCACCACCAGCCCGACGATATCCGGATGGGACAGGCCCTCCCCCACGGTGAGGGTGTCCTGGATGTGATATTCAAAGCGGTCATCCGCTCCCAGCACCGCGGCAATGCCACCCTGGGCCTTGCTGGTGGAGGTCTCCTGCAAACCCCGTTTGGTCACCAGATTGACGGTGGCGAACTCCGCCACCTTCAGGGCGTAACCCAAGCCCGCCAGCCCGGAACCTAATACCAGAACATCCGATGTTCGCTCCATGGAATTCCTTGTCGAGAAGCTATCAGCGGTCAGCTTTCAGCTTTTTATTTTTCTCGTTCCCAAGTTGTTGTAATCTCGTTCCCAAGCTCTGCTTGGGAATGCCTTGCCCGCCAAGCTCCGCTTGGCTAATATAGCAGTTCTCAGGGGCAGTTTGATACTTCTGCGAAATTCGTTCAACTTGTCATCCTGAACGGAGCGAAGCGGAGTGAAGGATCTCGCTTTTTGAGATTCTTCGGTCGCTCCGCTCCCTCAGAATGACAGAAAAAATCCTTTTGCAGAGGTCTATACTTGGAAACAATTGGGAAATAGTGTCTGCCTCTTTTCCTTAAGCCGCGTAGCGAATGATCTCCAATTCGGCCGCGGTGTCTGCGCCTTGCAGAATCTCTTCCACCCGGCTCATCACCGCATCTTCCAGCAAGTATTCGCTGCAATTATCACATTGCAGCACCGGCAAGCCTTTTAAAATGACAATAGTCATTTCACTTACCTTGAAAGGTAAATCCGTAGTCACGGGCCTTAATTTCGAACCACACACACTGCATCTCATGAAATATCTCAAGAGGATCATTGCCTACATAATTTCAATTTACGTTTATTATATCCATTCTATTGGTTCAATGCAGAAATCATCCCCTGTTTTCATCTTAATGAAGATAGCAAACTTGTATTTTAATTCATTTTTAAAAGCAGCAAGTTTATCAAGATCATATTGATAGTTTTGTTGATTAGAAGAAGTCTTTTTAATCTCAATTGCCACTAAATTATTATATGAATTCCTTCTATGAACAATGATGTCAGGATAAACAGTAGTTCCTTTAATATCATCTGATATTATACTTTTCGGTTGTATGTCAAGACTTTTAGGAGTCCTTATATTTTTTCCGTCATACATTCTATTATATTCACAATCTATATCCAAATCATAATTCTTAAAATAATCTTCCAAATATATAGCCAATCTATGAGAAATACTGCGCTCATTTACATCCCAATACAAAAGTTGCCAATCTTTTTCACGCAATTTATCAAGGGCTTCGTTAACTGCCTTTTCTACTTGTTCTTCCGTGATTTCCATTTTTAGTAACCGTTCAGTCCCCCTTATCGGGAAAGGCGAAAAATTTTTTGAAAAAATGAAAAAAAATGGCCTTGGGGGCGCGACTTTTTTTGAATAATAGTGTATTCAAGGTCTTGTGGAAACAAGGCCG
>JBMORF010000017.1:0-26041 GCA_049322315.1 Thermodesulfobacteriota bacterium
TCGGCCTTGTTTCCACAAGACCTTGAATACACTATTATTCAAAAAAAGTCGCGCCCCCAAGGCCATTTTTTTTCATTTTTTCAAAAAATTTTTCGCCTTTCCCGATAAGGGGGACTGAACGGTTACGCTTGAAATATGGCGGGGTTGTGGTAAAATAATCAGAGCGGAATTCCCCCCGGCAAGCTTGGGAAAGTAATGCTGACCCCGGAATCGGCCTGCCAAGGTGATGCGGATGGAGGGGCAAGGTGGCCGAGTGGCGCCCGGATTTTGACGATCTGCCGGCGGGTGACGGAGTTCTCGTTCTCTCTCCCCAACTCGCGGTCCTGTCCGCCACCCTTCAGGCTGAAAGGCTCTTGAGAAGACGGCTGGAGCCGGGGCAGGTTTTGCCCTTGGCCGAGATTTTCTTGGAGCCTCACCTGTCCCAGGTGGCAGAGGCCTTACAAGAAACCTGGCAAACGGGGGCCAGCCGTTCCCACCTCCTGGTGCAGATTCGCCGGGGAACAGACGCCCCCATCTTTCTGAAATGCTCCCTTTCCCCCCTTTACAGCCCCGAGGCGGAAATCAGCGGCGCCGTTCTTGCCTTCCATGACGATGCCCTGACCGTGGCCTGGTCGGCCTGGTCCAATATCGGTATGGGTGTGGAGCCCGAGGCGGTCTTCGAGAACTTGGACCGGGGAGTCTTCATCGTGGACCAACGTTGGCGCATCCGGGCCTTCAACAAGCGGGCCCAGGAGATCACGGGTTTTCAGAGGGAAGAGGCGGTGGGCCGCCTTTGTTGGGAAGTCTTTCAGGCGGACCGCTGCCAACGGGGCTGTTTTTTAAGGGCCACCGTGGAAGACGGGGCCGGCCGCACCGACCAGACCGTGCGCATCACCAATAAAGCCGGAGAGCGCCTCGACCTCCTGGTGAGCACCGCGCCCATCAGGAACAAACGGGAGGTGATCGTCGGGGGGGTGGAGACCTTTCAATCTCTGGGGGTGGCCCTGGCAAAGGGCCAGGCCGGCGCCTCTTCCAGAGAAGTGGAGATCATCGGCCGGAGCCCCGCCATGAAACGGCTCCTTAACATGCTGCCCCAGGTGGCGGCCTCGGAGGCGGCGGTGGTCCTGGAAGGAGAGTCCGGGACCGGCAAGGACCTCCTGGCCCGGGCCCTGCATCTGCAAAGCCCCAGAGCCAAAGGGCCTTTCGTGGCTTTCAGTTGTTCGGCCCTGGTGGAGACCTTGATGGAGTCGGAACTCTTCGGCCACGTCAAGGGGGCCTTCACCGGGGCCATCCGGGACAAGGTGGGCCGCTTCGAAATGGCCCAGGGGGGAACCCTATTTTTGGACGAAATCGGGGAGCTGAAACCGGAACTCCAGGCCAAGCTGCTCCGGGTCCTGGAAACCAGGGTCTTCGAACGGGTGGGGGGCACCCGGCCCATCCCCCTGGAGGCTAGAGTCATCGCCGCCACCAGCCGCAACCTCTCGGAGGAAGTGCGCCGGGGCCGTTTCCGCCTGGACCTGCTCTATCGTTTGCGCACCGTCTCCTTTAATCTGCCCCCCTTAAGGGAGCGCCGGGAAGACATCCCCCTATTGGTGAACCATTGCCTGGGGCTGCTTAACCGCAAATACGGGAAAAACATCCGGGGAGTCGATCCCAAGGTCATCACCCTGTTTCAGCACTACTCCTGGCCGGGCAATATCCGGGAATTGGAACGGGTCCTGGAACACGCCTTTGTCTTTGTCCAGGGCGCGGTGATCACCAAGGAATATCTGCCGGAGTTGGAATCCCCCCTGCCCCGGTCCGGCCTCTCCGGGGCCCCTTCCTATCAATCCCAATCCTTAAGCGAGCAACTCACCATCCAGAAAGCTTTGCAGAAGGTCCAGGGCAACCGGGAGGCCGCGGCCCGGCTGCTGGGCATCAGCCGCAGCTCCCTGTGGCGGAAAATGAAGGCCTACGGTCTGCTCTAATTTCTCCATGTGGTCCGCGTTTCATGCGTTTCAAAAATGTTTCAAGTTATGAATTTACTATAAATTCATTATAATTATCAGGCACATCTCGTTTCATCTTTCCCCCTGAAAAATAGGCCCAATCATAGTTTCTCTTGTTAATAAAGCAAGTTAAGCTCATGGCATCAAGCTTGCTTTTGATCGCTAGAGAAAAATCCAAGATGCGGGAGATGCTTATGAAAACGCGGCCCCAAGATTTGGACAGTATTCTGGAGAAATACCCCCGGCAACCCCAACATCTCATCGGCCTGTTCCAGGACGTCCAGGCGGCGTTTAACTATATCTCCCCGGAGCACCTGACCCGGATCTGCGACCACGTGGGGGTGCCCCTCACCCAGGCCTGGTCGGTGGCCACGTTTTACAAATCTTTCAGCTTGGAACCCCGGGGGGAACACTCCATTAAGGTTTGCCTGGGCACCACCTGCCATCTCAAGGGCGGCGAACGCCTGGCCGAGGCCTGTGAGCGGAATCTGGGCATCGCCCGGGGGCAAACCACCCCGGATCAGCGTTTCACCCTGGACACCGTCAAGTGCGTGGGGGCTTGTGCCGAAGCCCCGGTGGTCATGGTGGACCAAGATTATCTGGGCCGGGCTTCCATCAGTTCCTTGAAGAAGCAACTCAAACTCCGGTAATGGTCCAGGCGGCCGGGAGGAAGCCATGAAAAAAATCAAGAATGCCGCCGATCTCCAGACCTGGCGCCAAACGCTGCTCGCGGTTCAGGACCCTGAACGGCTGGTGGTCAGGGTCTGTTTGGGGCCGGGTTGCCTGGCCCTGGGCGCGGAAAAGGTGGCCCGGGCCTTTAAGTCCGCCATCAGAAAGAAAAAGATGGCGGCCAAAGTCCAGCCCCTGATCAAGGTAACGGGATGCCACGGCTTTTGCAGTCAGGGCGCCCAGGTGAGCATCAGCCCTGCCGATCTCTGTTATGTCCGGGTGAAGCCCGAGGACGCGGCCGAAATCGTGGAGGCCACTTTAGAGCAGGGCCAGACGGTGGAGCGGCTGTTATACCGCGATAACGGCAAAAAGTACCGGTCGGCGGCGGAAATCCCTTTTTACCGGGCCCAACAAAAGATCATTCTCAAAAATGTGGGGCTTATTGATCCCCTGGAGATCGATGACGCGGTCATGGCCGGGGCTTACCAGTCCCTGGCCCAGGCCCTCACGGAAATGTCCCCGGAGGAGGTGCTCCAAACGGTGGAGGTTTCCGGACTCAGGGGACGGGGCGGCGGCGGGTTTCCCACCGGCCATAAGTGGCGCCGGGCCGTGGAGAATGCCCGGGAAAACCCGGGGCCGGTCTATATCATTGCCAACGGCGAGGAAGGGGACCCGGGAGCCTTCATGGACCGGTCCATCATGGAAGGCGATCCTCACAAGGTCATCGAAGGCATGATCATCGGCGCCTACGCCCTGGGGGCCAACCAGGGTTTTCTCTATGTGCGCCATGAATATCCCCTGGCCATCCACCACCTCTCCATCGCTCTGCGCCAGGCCCGGAGCCGGGGCTTGCTGGGGAAAAACCTCCTGGGCTCGGGCTTTGATTTCGACCTCCAGATTAACCGGGGAGCCGGGGCCTATGTCTGCGGCGAGGAGACCGCCATTATCGCCTCCCTGGAGGGCCGGGCGGGGGAACCCCGAACCCGGCCCCCCTACCCGGCCCAGGAAGGGTTGTGGGGCCGGCCCACCATCATCAATAACGTGGAGACCTGGGCCAACGTGCCCCACATCATTGAGAAAGGCTCGGATTGGTACGCCGGTCTGGGGGTGCCCCACAGCACCGGCACCAAGATTTTCTCCCTGGTGGGCAAAGTAAGGAACACCGGCTTGGTGGAGGTGCCCATGGGTATCAGCCTGGAGGCCCTGGTGGAGCAGATCGGCGGCGGCGTGCCGGGACAGAGTCATTTCAAGGCGGTCCAGACCGGGGGGCCTTCCGGGGGCATCATACCCTATGAGCTAAAAGAAATATTCACGGACTACCATTACCACCCCGAGGAGTTTATCGCCGCCAAGCGGGAAATCTCCGTGGACTTCGATTCCATGGCCCAGACCGGGTCCATCATGGGCGGCGGGGGCATGATCGTCATGGACAACCACGACTGCGTGGTGGACGTGGCCCGGTATTTCTTGCGCTTCCTCAAAGAAGAGTCCTGCGGCAAGTGCCTGCCCTGCCGGCTGGGTTTGAAGGGGATGTTGGAATTTCTCGACCGCTTTGCCAGGGGCCAGGGGTCTCCCGGGGACATCGACTCCCTGGAGAGCCTGGGAATGGCCCTGGTGGACGGGGCCCTCTGCGGCTTGGGACGCTCTGCGCCCAACCCGGTCCTCACCAGCATCCGCTACTTCCGGGACGAGTACCTGGCCCACATCGTGGACCATAAGTGTCCCGCAGGGGTCTGCCGGGACCTGATCTCCTACCATATCGAACCGGAGACCTGCAACGGCTGCGGGCTCTGCGCCCAAGAATGCCCCCAGGCCTGCATCACCGGGCAGAAAAAGAAGCTTCATACCATCGGCCAGGAAGCCTGTATCCGCTGCGGGGTATGTCTGGACGTCTGTCCGGTGCAGGCCGTGCAGGTGGCTTAAAAGAGGTGACGCCCATGAGTTCCAAAGAACGGCAAAAAGACGGCCTCATCGACTTCAGCATCGACGGCCAGCAGGTCCAGGCCCAACCGGACTGGACCATTTTGGAGACGGCCCGGGCCCATCGCCTCCACATTCCCACCCTCTGCTTTCATCCGGCGGTCCATCCCTGGGGCAGTTGCCGCCTCTGTGTGGTGGAGATCCGGCAGGACGGGAAGTCCACCATCACGGCTTCCTGCCTCACCAAGCCGGAGGCCGGAATCGAGGTTCTCACCCATTCGTCCCGGGTGATGAACGTCCGGCGCTGGGTCTTGGAGATGCTCCTGGCCGAATGCCCGGCCTCCCGGGAGATCAAAGAACTGGCCGCCCGCCACGGCGTCACCTCCACCCGCTTTACTATCACCGACCCTGAAGAAGAGTGTCTCAAGTGCGGGTTGTGCGTGGCCGTGTGTCACGAAGTGGTGGGGGTGCAGGCCCTGACCTTCGGCTCCCGGGGAGTGACCAAACAACTGGAGACCCCCTACCGGGTCCCCAACAACACCTGCATCGGCTGCGGCTGCTGTGTTTCCGTCTGTCCCACCGGGGCCTTGCAGACCCGGCTGGACACCGTCCGGGGCGACCTGTCCCGCCGCACCGGCCACGGTTTTGCCCACTGAGGGAGGTGAAAAGATGACGCCAAGCGAAGCCCTGAAACAAAAAGCGCCGGAGTCCCGGCTGGGAGTCTTTCTCTGTGAATGCGGCGACCAGATTGCCCCCAGGGTGGACCTGGCCGCGCTGGGCCAAAAACTGGCCGGGGCCCCCGGAGTGGAGCACGTGGAATCCCTGCCCTTTTCCTGTCTCGGACCCGGATTGGCGCAAATTCGGCAAACCGTGGCCCAAAAGGGGCTCAACCGCCTCATTGTCGCCGGTTGCGAGAGCCGCATTCTCCTGAAAAAATTCGAACAGTCCCTGGAAGCCTTAGGCCTGGAGGAAGGGCAGATCGAGTTGGTCAACCTCCGGGACCACGTGGCCCGGGTCCACTCCGGGACCTCCGGGGACCTGGCCGCCAAGGGGGCCAAACTCATCCTGGCTTCCCAGGCCTGGTTGGCGGCGTTAGATCCGGCGCCGCCGTTGCCCATAGATTTTAAAGAGCCGGTATTGGTCCTGGGAGGAGGCATTTCCGCCTATGGCGCGGCCCAGGAACTGGCGCACCAGGGCGTGTCCACTATTTTGGCCCGCCACCACGATCTGGAAGGGGAATGGCAGCGCGCCCCATTGGTTTATCCGGGGGAGTATCAAACCTATGACCGCTTGCTTAAGATCATGGAAGAAGTGGAAGCCAGCCCCCTGGTGCAGCAGGTAGAGGTGGGTGATCTCCTGGAGGTTTCCGGCCGTTTCGGCGACTACACGGTGACCTTCGCGGCCCTGGAAGGGGAAGAAATTCAAGTCTTCCAGGCCGGGGCCATCATCGCCGCCCTGGACTGGGAGATCGTCCACCAACTCCCGGATCTGGGCCACGATGGGGAACGCATCATCTGCCACCTGGAGCTGGATGAACTCTTAAGGCGAAACCAACCCCCAAAGGGCCGGGTGATCTTCTGGATCGACGACCTGGAAGCCAAACAGTCCTTCGGCGCGCACTTGTCCCTCAAAGGCGCCTGGCACCTGGCCTGGGAGCTCAAAGAGCAATCCCCCGGGACCCAGGCGGCCATTTTGTACGATAGCACCATTGACGTCCCGGCTGACACCATCGACCGGGCCAAAGCCAGACAACTGGGCATCTCCCTGATCCCCTACGACGGCCGGGTCCGCCCCACGGTGCGGACCGATTATCTTTCCTTCAACCGGGCCGCCGACCGGGTGGAACAGGACCTGGCCTGGGACCTTCTGGTCCTGTCCCCCCGGCGCCGTCCGGGGGAGGAAACCCTGAAGGTCGCCAAAATCCTGGGATTGGAGGTGAAGGAAGAGGAATTCCTGGAGCGCTCCCCCCAGATGGTGCGCCCGGACCAGGTGGTTCTGGATGAAAAGCTGATGGTGGGCTCCGCTTGCCAGCCCTGCGACCTCCGGGGGGCCTTGAGCCAGGGGCGGCGGGTGGCCGGGAAGACCGCGGCCCTGGTCCACCGGGCCCAGGCCGGGAAGCTCTTTTCCCCCCGGGTGATCTCCCTGATGGACCAGGAAAAATGCTCGGTGTGCACGCTCTGCCGGGAGATTTGCGACTGCCTGGCCATCCAGCCGGTGAGCGGCCCGGTGGAAGGCCTGGGCAAAGATGTCCCCCGCATGGTGGACCCCATGCTCTGCACCGGGGAAGGGACCTGCGTCGCGTCTTGCCCGGAGTTGGCCCTAACCCTGCAAAACTGCACCCTGGCCCAGCACGAAGCCCGGGTGACGGCCCTGGCTAAGAGTCTGGCCCCGAATGAAATCATGGGCTTCGGCTGCCAATGGAGCGGCGCGGCGGCGGCGGACCAGGCCGGACTCCGGGGGCTGGCTTACAATAAGCGTTTTTATCTTCTGCCGGTGCGCTGCCTGGGGCAAATCGACCCCATCGTCCTGGGCCGGGCCTTCCTGGAAGGGGCCAACGGCCTACTCCTCATCGGCTGCAATCCGGAAGAGTGCCACCACAGCTACGGTATCGATCATACCTGGAGCCGGGTCTGGGTCTTGAAAAAACTGTTGGGTCTTTGCGGTATTGAGCGGGAGCGCATCGCCCTGGCTCACAGCGATATCACCCGGCCGGACCAGTACGTGACCACGGTGGAGAGTTTTTTGCAGACCATGAGCCGGCTGGGTCCCATCGAGCGGAGTGAGGACCGGCAAAGGAAGCTCCAGGCCCTTTATGAGGCCCTCCACGGCTACCGGGTGCGCTGGGCCCTGGGGGTAAGTCTGCGGCGTCCCTGGGAAACCAACTACCCCATGCATATGCCCAACCCCACCGCCTATGACCGGACTTTAACGGAAATTCTCAATGAGGAATTTTTCCGGGCCCGGGTGGCGAACCTCCTCAAGGAACGGGGAAAATCCCTGGTGCTGGCCGATCTGGCCCAGGCCTTACAGGTGCCGGAAGAGGAAGCCTACGAGTACTTGAGAGATATGGGCCACGAAGGGCTCATTTCCATCGTCTTCATCAACCGCACTTCTTACTACGGCCTGCCTTTCGGCCCCCAATAAAGAAGACGACCCGGGCGGCAGAGGTTCCCGCCGCCCGGGAGACTTAAGCAGGCCAAGTATCGCTATATTCTGAATAAATATAGGGAAGTTTACTCCCGCTCCTCTCCCTGATTTTCTAGATTTAAGCAAAGTCAAGGAAAATTTGACCCTTAGGCAAGAATGTGCTTTTATGCTTCTCACCTGATACCGAGTTGCAGTCAAAAAGATACTATACGTAGCGAACCTTGTGTTCGCCCTGGAGCCACGGGCGAACACAAGGTTCGCCCCTACAGTTCAACGTCCTTTGAATGCGAATTGGTATGAGACCCAGTTTTTGCTGCCTGGCTCTTGGCGGTTGCTGGGCTTTGCTCCCAGCAGGCAAGGTGCTCAAGGGTTAAATACCCACGATAAGGGTAAGGGAAGGTGAAGAAAATGGCCTGGAAACGAGCGATTATCCTGGTGTCAGGCGTTTTCCTCTTGGGGCTGGCCCTGGCCACCCAGGGACAGCAAGAGGCCCGGGCGCAAACCGAGCTGGCTCCAGCCGAGATGGCCAAGATCGCCCAGGAGTCCTACATTTTCGGCTATCCCCTGGTGCTGATGGACATCACCCGGCAAGTGATGACCGCCTGCCCCTCTGCCGGGGTAAGGTGCGCCCCGATTAACCAGTTTTCCCACGTCCCCGTCTTTCCGGACCCTACCTTCACTGACGTGGTGAGCCCCAACGTCGACACCCTGTATTCCATCGCCTGGCTGGACCTGTCTAAAGGACCCATGGTCTTGAGCGTTCCGGACACCAAAGGGCGCTATTACATGATGCAAATGCTGGACGCCTGGACAGATGTCTTCGCCGCGCCCGGGACCCGCACCACCGGCACCGGCAAAGGGGACTTCGCCATCGTCGGGCCGGGGTGGCAGGGGCAGCTGCCGCCCGGACTTAAGAAGATCGCGGCGCCCACCAACCTGGTATGGATTCTGGGCCGCACCCAGACCAACGGCAAGGCCGATTATGCGGCCGTGCACGCCCTCCAGAAGCAATATAAGCTAACCCCGTTAAGGGCCTGGGGCCGGCTTTATACCCCCCCCGCCAAGGTGGCGGTGGACCCCTCAGTCAAGAAAACGCCGCCGGTTAAGCAGGTGGCGGAGATGGACGCCCAGACCTTCTTCAGCAGGCTTAACCACCTGATGCAGGGCAACCCGCCTGCGCCTGCCGACGCCCCGGCCCTGAGTATATTCGCAGCCGTCGGCGTCGCCCCCGGTAAGAAGTTCAGCCTCCAGGGGCTGGACCCCGGGGCCCGGAGCGCTCTGGAAAAAGGGGTGAAAGAAGCCAACCGGGCCATCGTGGCCGAGGCCCAAAAGCCCCAGGGAAAGCAGGTCAACGGCTGGAGTATTCAGTATGATCTGGGTTCTTATGGTACCAAGTACCTGCTCCGGGCCGCCATTGCCTGGGTGGGATTGGGGGCCAACCTGCCCCAAGACGCGGTTTACCCCATGACCCTCAAGGACGCAAAAGGCCAGCTCCTCACCGGGAAGCACCGGTATGTGCTGCACTTCGCCCCGAACCAGACTCCCCCGGTGCATGCCTTCTGGTCCCTGACCATGTACAATGCCAAGCAGGCTTTGGTAGCCAATCCTCTCAACCGTTACGCCCTCGGCGACCGGGATAAGCTGAAATTTAACGCCGACGGTTCCCTGGACCTCTATATACAGCAGAAGTCACCCGGCAAGGATCAGGAGTCCAACTGGCTGCCGGCCCCCGAAAACAGCTTCAACCTCGTTATGCGGCTCTACTGGCCGAAAAAACCGGTCCTGGACGGCGCCTGGGCCCCGCCGCCGGTGCAGCGGGTACCGTAAAGACTAGTCCTAGACTTTTGCCAGCAACACCCAAAGAGGGCCGTGAAGCTCGATTTACGTGACTGCAGCTACGCCGGTCAGGAACCGAGTGGCCGTGGCCGTCTCCGGCCTGCCGGAAGTGGCCTACATAATGTGCTAAGTTAACGAGGTTTTTACCTTAAGCGGCCGACCTTGAATACGCCTACTCTGGAGGTATTTATGCGCCCCGTCTATTTCTCTCTCACGGCCCTCATTACTGCGGTCTGCCTGATAGGGTTGACCGCCTGCGGCGCCAAGGACCCGTTGTCTCCGGCGGATCGAGCCTGGCTGCAGAAAAAAGGCGTGCTGAACATCGGCGTTTTCGACGCCTATCCGCCTTTCGGCTTTGTGGATCAAAACGGCAAAGAGGTGGGGATGTCCATTGACTACTGGAATCTGTTAGCCCAAAAATTAAACTTCAAAGTCAAATTTCACCCGGTTTCCTTTGAGAAGCAGCTCAAGGGGCTGGAGAGCGGCGAGTTCGACTCCCTGGCCGGGCTTTTTCCCGTGAGTGAGCGCCAGAAAGCCATGAATTTTACTAAAAGTTTCTATGTCATCAATACCCACCTTTTTGTGGCGCCGGACTTAAAGGGCATTAACTCCTTGAAGGACCTCCAGGATCTGCCCGTGGGGGTGGTGGAGGGCGATTCCAGCCAGGAGGTGGCCCAAAAGGCCAAGCTGAAGACGGAGGCTTTTAGCGGCTACCAGAAAACGGTGATGGCCCTGGCCGAGGGGAAAATCAAGGCCATCATCCTGGACGAGCCGGTGGTGGCCTATTATTTCAAGGTCAAAGGTCTGGAGGGGAAAATCCGGCAAGTGCCCCAACCTCTGGTCCAGGGCTGGATGACCCTGCCGGTGAAGGAGGGCAATATCCAGCTCTTGCAGATTTTAAACCGGGGTATGTCTCAAGTATCCCCCCAGGAATGGGAGGTCATTGAGGAGAAGTGGGTGGGCCGCGTCCAGTAATACCGTTTTCGGTTTTCGGTTTTCGGTTTTCGGTTAAAAGAAATAAAGATTATCAATATGTTACATTAAAAGTTTGTTGCAGTTAAAAGCGAAAACGGTATAAAGGGCCTGGTAGCCCCCCCTAAAACTGTGGCAAGCAAAGACCCCTTGAGATTACAAGGGGTTTTTGCTTTTCATACCGAGTTGCAGTCAAAAAGATACTATACGTAGCGAACCTTGTGTTCGCCCTGGAGCCACGGGCGAACACAAGGTTCGCCCCTACAGTTCAACGTCCTTTGAATGCGAATTGGTATCAGGCAAGGGCTTAGGGCCCTGCTGGCGCTGTATTGACCGCAACTTGATATAAGGCCTTGATATTTTAAGGCGTTATCATTTGTCTGGCTAGGAAATGGAGAAGAGATTAGCTGGCCTAAACGTCGGCGGGGAAGGCCATTATGGCTGATTTGTCGTCCCGGCCGGCAAAAAAACCCTCACCCGGGTGCCTTTTTCAGGCTCGGTGTCGATGGTAATTTCCCCCTGGTGGGCTTCGATGATCTTCTGGGAGATGGCCAGACCCAGGCCGCTGCCCTTGGGTTTGGAGGAAAAAAAGGGCTGGAAGATCTTTGCCATCGCCTCCGGGGGAATGCCCGTCCCCGTATCCCTTATTTGCGCGAAGACCCGATCCCCTTCCCGGGCGGTGGCCAGGGTCAGTGTACCCCCGGCGTCCATGGCCTCGACGCCGTTTTTGGCGATATTCAAAATTACCTGGCGGATATGACCCGGATCAAAGAGAATCTCGGGGAGGTCGGGGTCCAATTCCAGCAGCAGCTCGATATTCCTTTCCTGCAGACTCGGCTCCAGGCGTGAGCTGATTTCCCGGATCAAGGCGTTGAGGTCCCCTAAGGTCTTTTGGGGTTCGGAAAATTTGGCATAGCTCCCCACCTCCACGAGAAAGTCTTCCAACCGCTTGACTTCATCCACGATGATCTGGAGCTTATCGCGATTCTTGGAGGCGCCCTCCGAGACATCCTTGAGCACCTGGCGGGCAAAGCCGCCGATGAGCATCAGGGGGTTTTTGATTTCATGGCCGATATGGGCCGCCATCTTGCCCAGGACGGCCAGGCGCTCACTCCGTAAGAGTTCCTCTTCCATGCGCTTCCGTTCCCGCAGGTCTTTACAGTGACCGATCATGCCGATCTCCCGGTCGTTTTCATAAAGCACCCGGGCGGAAATCCAGATGGGCACCAGGGAGCCGTCTTTATGCCGCATCCAGGTTTCATAATTCTCTAGAATGCCTACGCCGCCATATCCATGATCATGGATTTTCCGCTGGACGTCCTCAAGCTGGCCGGGGGCATAGATGTCCCGGATATTCATGGTGCCCAGGACTTCTTGCGGTTCATAGCCCAAGATTTGCGCCGCGGTTTCATTAAAGGTGCGGATGGTGCCTTCCATGTCGTTGGCGATAATGCCGTCCATGCAGGTATGAATGAGGAGCTTTTGAAAATAAATGCCCCGCTCCACTTCGGCGGCCAACTCCTCTTCGGCCCGCTGGCGCTTGATCTGCCACCACATGCCGTTCATTAACAGAGTCAACTGCCGGACATCCGCCTCATCGTATTCCTCATCTTTGTTGCCCACTCCGGCCACCGCCACGATCCGGTCGCCGTCAAAAACCGGCAGGTTCAGGTGACGCCGGATCTCCACGTGGCCCTCGGGGTAGCCTTTCTTGAGGGGATTGGGAGCGGCATAATCATTGGTGATAATGGGCCGCCGCTGGCGCACGGCTTCGCCCCAGAGGCCGGTGGTCTCCACCGGATAGACCAGGGGTTTATCGGTCACCGCGCATTCCTTCATGGCCGTCCGGGACCAGGCTTGCATGGTGAGCACCGTTTCGTCTTCGTTCATGAAAGCCAGGTAACCGATCTTGCTTTTAGTAAGGCGGACCCCTTCCTCCAGGGCGAAATCGGTAATCTCCTTGAGGGGGGCCTTGGTCATTTGGCTAAGTTGCCAAACCGCTTCGAGGCGGGATTCATCGAGGCGCAGCGCCTCTTCCATGTTGGCGGTGCGCACGGCCAGCCCCAATTGCCCGGCCAGTGATTGAAAGAACTCCAAGTGTTCTTTGGCAAAATAACCCTTCTGGCTGCTGGCCGCAGTCAATACTCCCAGGGTCAGGGATTCCGTGGCGATGGGCGCCAGTACCAGGGAGGCCAAGGTCTCGTCTTTCAGTAAACCCTGGAGACGGTCCGCCACCATGGAGGCATCGGCCACGGAAATTACTTGAGGGGTCAACAAACATTGCCCCAGAAGGGATTCGGGCTCGGCCGCCACCACCTGCCCCCGAGCCTCGGGCGGCAGCCCCCGGAAGCCTTTCATGTGGAGAAAGCCGTCTTCATCCAACAGTCGCACCGCGCATTTTTCGATGCCCAACTGTTCCACCAGCACCCCTAACACACCTTCAAGGAGGTCCGGGATATAGAGAGAAGATGCCAGCCTGCGGGCTGCTTCGAAGAGCACCGAGAGTTCCGCGACTCGCCGTTTTAGTTGTTGCTCGCTTTCCTCCAGGGAGCTGGAGATGCGGCCGAAGAGATCGAAAACGTCTTCCATCCGGGAGCCCAGGGAGGAGAGATAGCCTTCGACGATGACCCGGGCCGCGGCCGGGCCGATGGAGCCGGCCAGGGTGCGTTCCACGAAGCCCGCCAGCCGGAGCTTTTCCCGGTCCCCCCACTCCGATTCGGGAATCGCCACCTCCTGAAGAAAGGACTGCCGCGCCTCTGCGGCTTTCCGGGGGCCGATGAGCTTCTCCAGGAAGCGGGTCACATGGTCCAGGCTGGGAAAAAAAGTGTAGCGTTTCTCTAAAGGCAGTTCTCTTTCCTCTTCAAAGACTTCCACAAACCGCCGGGCCTGCTCTTCCTCCACCTGACTGGGCGCAGTCAATAAGGAGACGCCCACAAAAGCAACGGTATTGACCAGCAAGGACCAGAAGAAGGCATGGGAGAGTCTATCCAGACCGGTCAGACCGAAAAATGCGGTGGGTTTGAGCAAGGTCAAACCGAAAGGACCTGCCGTTAAAATGGTCTGGGGAAACCAGCTTGCGTCCACCAGATAGGGGAAGACCAGGGTATAGGCCCAGAAGCAAAACCCCGACAGCAAACCGATGACGGCTCCCCAGCGGGTGGCTTCCCGCCAATACAAGGCCCCCAGCATGGCCGGCACCAGTTGCATCACCCCGCAAAAAGCGATCAACCCGATATCCACCAGCATGACCGTGGGAAAGATAAAGTGATAACCAAAATATCCCAAAAGAATCAGCAAGAGGATGCCGCCCCGTTTGATGGTCAACAGATGGGGAGTAATGCGCTCTTGCAGGTTCAGCCGAATAGCCAGAGGCATCACCAGGCTGTTGAGGAGCATGGTGGTCACGGCGATGGAGGCCACCGCCACCATAGCGGTGGAGGCGGATAACCCTCCCAAAAAGACCAGTAAGGCCAGATAGGGATGCCCGGTTTGCAGGGGAATACGCAGGACAAAAGTGTCGGCCTGTTCCACCGGAAGCCCCAACAGCAGCCCCCCGAAGGCGATGGGCATCACAAACAGGTTCATCAACAACAGGAAGAGGGGAAAAAACCAGATGGCCGTCAGAATGTGTCTTTCATTAGTATTTTCCACTACCGACATATGGAACATGCGGGGCAGAAAGTGGATGGCCCCCATGGCCAGGAGGGTAAGCACCATGAGTAGGGCATAGCTGTTCTGGGGTCCGGTATTTACCAGGAGAAGTTGACGAAATTCCGGGCTCTGCTGAATGCGGGTGAAGATTTCTCCCCAACCCGAAAAAAGACCGAAGGTTACTAAAATCCCCAGACTCAAAAAAGCCAGGAGTTCGATCAAGGACTCAAAGACCACCACCGCCACCAGCCCTTCATGGCGCTCCGTGGGGTCCAGATGGCGGGCTCCGAAGAGGATGCTGAAAGCGCTCAGGATCAAGGCCACATACAAGGCAGTGTCTTGATAAACGGGGGTGGCGAAGGGAGGGATAACTTCTTTATAGACCAAGACGTTAAAGGTATCGGAGATGGACTTGAGCTGCAGGCCGATATAGGGGGTTATGGCCAGGAGCACTCCCACGGTGGCGAGGGCTCCTAGAAAGGCCCCTTTGCCGTAACGCAGCGTCAGGAAATCCGACATGGTAGTCAGATTGTTTTCCTTGCAGATGCGCAGGAGTTTGCGCAGACCGAACCACCAGGAAAAGGCAATGATGGTGGGACCGAGATAGATGGTGAGAAAGGTCACCCCGGAGGTAGCCGCTTTGCCGACGCTGCCGAAGAAAGTCCAGGCAGTGCAATAGGCGGCCAGAGAAAGGGCGTAGATATAGGGATTGGCGATAATACTCCTGCCCCGGGCCCGTTGCCGGTCCCCGTAATAGGCGATGGCAAAGAGCAGGAAGAGATAGCCGAACGCGGCGGCGGCCAGTAGACCCTTGCTCAACATGGACGTTATGATCTCTTCTGATTCAATCCGCTAAAGTTAAGCTACGGCCCAAGGCAAACAGACCGACAATGGCCAGTATCCAAACCACATGGAGATAAAAGATCACAGCCGGAAACCCTCCATAAAAAGTTTCACTGTTTGCCATTTGCAGTAAAGGATAGTTCACTGCCAGGAATATAAGGATTCCCAGCAAGGCCCAAAACTTGTGTCTTTTTGCCATGGGGGTCGCTCTCCTTTTCAGGGTCTCCTGGGGCGCAAGATAAAATACATTATATTAATTAATAACCATTTTAAGGCGGGGATACAAGGAATCTCGCTGCTGACAGGGAAAATAACCCTCGATTATGATTGAAGAAAGGCGCTAAGCTGGCAGAGTCAAGGGCCGGTGCCCTCTACTTTCTGCCTTAAGAGCCTTTGGCAGAGAACCTCTATGCTTGAGAATTGCCAGGAAGATGGCGATTTGTTAGGATTGTCAGCTATGAAGACCACCGCCTATATTTTGGAAGCCTTACGGTCGGAAAAAATCACCCACGTCTTCCTGGTGCCGGGGGGGCTCATCGATCCCTTCTTACCGGCTTTGTCCGCCACCTCCGGCCTCAGCCCCATAGTGGCGGCCCATGAAGGGGGGGCCGCCTGCATGGCCGACGGCTATGCCCGGGCCTCCGGGCGCTTCGGGGCCTGTATGGCCATCGGCGGCCCCGGCATCACCAACATGGTGACCGCCCTGGCCGCGGCCCGCACGGACGGCTCCCCGGTGCTGGTGGTCTCCGGCCAGGTGCCTACGGAGTGGGAAGGACGGGGCGGCTTCCAGGATTCCAGCCCGGCCTCCTGGAATGACCTGGCGGTCCTTAACTCCCTCATGGTTTCCTCCCTGATCGCCGAAAATATCCACCTGGTGCGCCATCATCTGCGGGCCTCGCTGATCCACATGCTGGCGGGGACGCAGGGCCCGGCGCATCTCAGCCTCCCCCTGGATATCCAAAAGGCGGAGGTGCCTCCGCCCTGGCAGCCCCTGGATGCTTCCATATATCATCCCCGGTTGGCCGATCTGCAGGCGATGGAAAGGATCTGGCAAATCCTGGCGCCCGTTCCCCCGGCGCAGGCTCCAGGTAAGCTCCTCATTCTGGCCGGGGCCGGAGTGGAGAAATCCGGGGCCTGCGACCTTCTCCGCCGATGTGCGGAGGAATTTCACCTACCGGTGGCCACCACTTTGCGGGCCAAAGGGGTCTTTCCGGAGGATCACCCCCTGTCCCTGGGGGTTTTTGGCTATGCCGGCCACCGTCCGGCCATCGAGGCCATTATTTCCGAGGAGTTGGAGGTGCTGCTGGTCTTGGGCTCCGGTCTCAGCCAGCGGGATACCCTCTTCTGGGACCGGAAAATGCTGCCCTGCCGGGCCTTGATCCACGTGGATCTTGAACCCCGGGTGCTGGGCCGCACCTGGCATGCCGAGGTCCCGGTGGTGGGCGACTGCGGGGAGGTGCTGGCCTGCCTGCTCCAGGCCGCGCCGGAGCGGCTGGGGGTCCTGACGGATTCGGCTCCCCTGCGCCGGGCCTGGATAGCAGAACTCCGGGCCCTGGGGTCCCGGCACTATGACGTGGACAGCCCGGCCAGTGAGGCCGTGCCCTTGCATCCGGCCCGGGTGGTGACGGCCATGCGCCGGGTCTTTCCCAAAGATACCGTGCTGGTGGTGGATTCCGGCGCGCACCGGGCCTTTTGCGGCCATTATTGGGAGGCTTACGCCCCCCGCACCTATATTTCCGCCACCAATCTGGGACCCATGGGTTGGGCCATTCCCGCGGGCATCGGCGCTAAACTGGCCTGCCCGGAACGCCCCCTGGCCGTAGTCACCGGGGACGGCTGCATGCTCATGCACGGCCTGGAGATCCAGACCGCGGCGCGTTACGGCATCCCCGTCATCTTCGTGGTTATTAACAACGGCGCCCTGGGGAACGTCTGGCTCCGGGCTATCAAGGAAGGCCCCGGACCCGCGGCTCTCACCGAATTGCCGGTCCATAACTGGGCCGCCGTGGCCCGGGGTCTGGGATTGGCCGCCGCCACCGTGAAGAACCCGGGCGAGTTGGAGCCGACCTTCCAAAAAGCCCTGGAGGCCCAGGCCCCCTTCCTGGTGGACGTGCGCTGCCAGAAGGACTGCTCCACGCCGGTTTCCCCTTATACCCAGGCCAAGAAAGAGTGGATTGACGACGATTAGCTTTGGAGGCTGCCATGGCCCGGCTCCCTGATCCCCGGCCCTCGTTTTCCCCGGAGGCCCGAGAGATTTATGAGAAAATGACGGCCAAGCGGGGGCACATGGACGGCATGTACCTGAGCATGCTCAACCACCCGGAGCTCACCCGCCAGGTCGGCGCCCTGGGCGCTTACCTGCGCTTCGGCGCCGGGGCTCTCCCGGCTGATATGCGGGAGTTGACCATCCTCTGGTTGGCCCGGCGGCTTAAAGCCGCGTACGAATGGGTCAAGCATGTTCCGTATGCCCGGCAAGCCGGGATTCCTGAGGAAGTCCTGGAGGCTATCCGCACGGGCCGGGACCCCAGGGGCCTCAGGCCCGATTTACAATTGGCCCTTAAGGTGGCTGATTGCGTTTTAGAAAAACGCTCGATTCCTGAGGCGGTCCAGGACTCCCTGGCCGCGGTGGTGGGCCTGCCCGGAGTGGTAGAGCTGGTGGTCCTGTGCGGCTTCTACGAAATGATCGCCGGAGTGATCTTCGCCTTCGACGTGCCCTTGCCGGAGGGGGAGGCGGAACCTTTCTGAAGGAGCGGTTTAAACCCAATACGGTTCACTTAAGCGGTTAGGAATCGGTGGGCAGTGCCCACCCTACGTTATGTCTACGTTATGTCATTCTGAACGGAGCGAAGCGGATGGATGAATCTCTGCTTTTCCAGGAAGTTATAGATTCTGCGTTTGCCTCCGGCTCCCTCAGAATGACATGTTAAATGACTTCCCTTCATCTTGATACGCTTAAGTGAACAGCATTGGGTTTAAATCTCCTTTTTAGGCAGTTGAAGAGAATCAGGTTTTAAGAAGTTCCAAGTTCCCGGTTCAAAGGTCAAATTTATAAAACCCCGGTAGAAATTTTTCATAATTTGGGGGCGGGCCAATGGCCCAAGCATGGCTGAAGCTAAAGGCCACAGTGAGTCAAAAGCGCCATCCCTTCCAGGACATTTCCTAAAACCCGCAAGAAAGCCACAAAAATAACCATTCGATATTAAAGTAAAATTAGTTATATTAGAGACGTATTGGAAATGCGAGTCTCTGAAAATCCATCACCCCGGAGGTGGCGTAATTTATGACCCCGGAAAAAGCGGAAGGAGTGTCTTTATATAAACAAATGGACCAGGGCCTGTCCCTGGAAAGCAGCTTTAAATTCCATTGCCATGGGGGGCTGCCCTGCTTCAATCAGTGTTGCCGCACCCCCACCATCCTTTTGAGCCCTTATGACCTCCTGCGGTTGAAACAGGCCCTGGGCCTCACTTCCCGGGAGTTCTTGGAGAAATACACCCGCCGGGAAATCGACCAGTGGTCTAATCTGCCCCTGGTTTTCATGGATGCCTACCGGACTGAAGAACCGGCCTGCCCCTTCCTGGGGCTTAAGGGGTGCACGGTTTATGAACACCGCCCGGCTGCCTGCCGCCTCTTTCCCATCACCATGGGGAGCCAGCTCACGGAGCAAGGGGTGGTGGATTACTATTTTTGCCGCAGGTTGGATTATTGCCGGGGATTTGCCGAGGATCAGGAATGGACCCTAACGTCCTGGATGGCGGACCAGGGATTTACGGAGTGCCACCAGGGGCGCCGGGAATGGCTGGAGATTTTGCTCAGGAGGGGACTATCGGGTCCCCAGGGAGTGGATGCTAAGGTTCAAGACCTCTTTGCCACTATCTCCTACGATTTCGATCAATTCCGCCAGAATCTTTCTGAGCCCGAGGTTTTACAGGCGGCCGCGGCCGCCTGTTTGACCCTGGAAGAGCTCCAAAGGGACGATTTGGCCCTGCTTAATTTCAGTTACCGCTATTTGTGGTCTCTCCTTGGTTAAAGTAAGGGCGGACACCAGGTTCGCCCCTGTAATCCATCAGAATGGGGCCTTCCCGATGATCATGCAGCCACGCCTGTTTTGACGCCGAAGTGTTCCCGGGCAAAGGCGATTCTCTCTTCCTGGGAGGTGAGGGCCGGGCGGTGCTGTTCCACCAGGTGGAGCCGGGTCAGCAGCCCCTGGCCGTTGGCAATCTGAATCCCCAGGCCCACCGCCAACAGCAAAATGGCGCACATAGCTGGCATTATACCGTTTTCGGTTTTCGGTTTTCCGTTTTCGGTTAAAAGAAATAAAGATTATCAATATGTTACATTAATAGTTTGTTGCAGTTGAAAGCGAAAACGGTATTAGTTGATTCTCCGCTGGCAAGTCATCGGTGAATAGTGAGTAAAAAGTATAAACACTGGGCGGCATGATAGCAATGGCCAGATAGAAAAGACTTTAGGTATGGAAGTGCCTGTTTTTACAGCATGTTACTCGTAAGGTGCCTAGCTGCCGTTTTCCTCCCCGGCCGCCTCCGTCCCTTCGGCGAACCGGGCCGCGTTTTGCACCAAATCCTGGGGGAGCATGTCCAACTCCGTGGAAAAGTAATCGTACGGGGGGAGATAGCGCAGAACCAGATCGGCCACGGCCAGGGCCTGCCGGTAGGCGCGCCTCCTTTTGGCTTCTTCCCGGTCTTCCTGCTGGCTCCACCAAAACTTATTGAGGGCAAAGGCCCGGGGATCGGCCACCATCATGGTGGCCGTCCCGCCGTCCCGGCCGATGACCACCTGGGTAAATTTGGGGGAAGCCAGCAGGTACGAGAGATTGCCGGCTTCGAGCGGCAAGGGTTCCCGGGCTCCGGGCACCGTGACGGTCTTTTGCTTACCGGGGCGGCGGCTTCCGGCCTTGAGGAGTTGCACCTGGAAACCCTCCCGGTTCACCGCCCGGCAGGCAACTTCCGGGAGGGGAGTAAACGAGCGGTCCGTGCGGCGCAGCAGGTTAAGCAGTTCCTCCCAGGATATCCCCCCGGCCGCGGCCAGGGTGAGGTGGCGCCGGGAGGGGGCCAGAAGGTCTTCCGGGATGGCGGAGTTCAACATCACCCCGGCTGCGGCTTCATACGCGTAAAGGGCCGTAGTGCCGATGACCAGCAAATTTCTGCCGGCCGGGTCTTCCTCCAGGCGGCGCAGGATCCTGGCGGTGGCCTGAGGAACCCGGTTCAGCCTGGCGGCCCGGCAAAACCGGGCCTGTTCCTGAAGCCGCTGCCGCTCCCGGTGAAGGCGGGCGGTCACCTCCCGGCGTTTAAGGGTATAGCTGGCGAAGAGCCGTTCCGTGTCCTCGGCGCGGGGCCCCAGACTTTCGCCGTGGCCCAGGCGGTCCCGGTAGCGGTAGAGGTACTCCCGGCCCCGGATCTTTTTCCAGTGCATGCCGCCCTTAAGAGGGCCGCGGTCATGGCGGGCCTGGAGAAAGGCCTGGTAGATCGCCACTGTCGTCTGAAAAGTCTGCTGTTGCCCCGGGGTCAATTCTTGCCAGTTATGGGTACCCGCCATTTGTTATCCTTCAAAATATATGATATAAATGTATGAAGGATAATATTTCCATTGTCAATGGATAAATCGTTGCCAGAAATATTTTTTTTGTATAAATAGTTTATTAGTTCTTGATGAAGGAGATCAGGTTATGAGACCCAGCACCGCCATCGACACCTTGCGCCAACAAATGCCCTACCATAAGCTGCGCCGCGTCAAACGGGACCAGGTCATCCCCATTGACTGGCCCACCGAGTGGGAGCGTTTTGACGCCCGGGAATTGTTCAATTTGGACCTGGCCAACATTCCGGAAAAGAAGCTGGAAACCATGCGCCGCCGTTACGAAGTCCTGATGGACGGCAACCAGGCGGCCATCTCGGTGCTGACCCGGGTAGTGGACGGGCTCTGCGGCTATCCCATCACCCCTTCCACCCCCATTGCCGAAAACTTTGCCAAGGCCGCGGCCCACGGCCAGAAAAATCTCTTCGGCTCCGAACTCATGTATTTCCAGCCTTCCGACGAGCTTTCGGCCATCGCTGCGGTGGAGGCCATGGCCGTCCAGGGGGGGCGTTATGTGGATAACACTTCCTCCCAGGGGCTGGTGCTCAAGACCAAGAATCTCTTTTCCGTGGCCGGCAAACGCCTGCCGGTGGTGATGACCGTCATGGCCCGGGAGGTGAACAAGGGCTCCTTGAGCATTCACTGTGGCCACACGGATTTCTATGGGGTGCGCAACGCCGGTTGGGCCCAGTTGGTGGCCGCGGACAACCAGGAGTTGCTGGAACTGTTGCCCATTGCCTTCAAGGTTTCGGAACTGAAGCAGGTGATGCTCCCCACCATGGTCATCGCCGATGGCTTCATCAAAAGCCACGCCATTGAAAATATCAAGGATCTCTCCAACAGCTTCCTGGAATTTTTTATCGGCCCCCCCAACCGCCTCTACCAGCCGGACTTCGAACACGGGACCTTGACCGGCACCTTCACCGACACCGACCTGACCATGGAAGGTCAGGTGGCCCAGGACCTGGCCTACCGCTTTTTCAAGCGGGGCTTCGTGGCGGCCATGAACGTTATGAACCGCATCCTGGGCACCAATCTCAAGGTGGTGGAGTGCTACCGCACTGAAGACGCGGAGATGGTGGTGGTCATCCTCGGCTCCGCCGCCGGAGTGGTCAAGGACGTGGTGGATTATTACCGGGACGTCAAAGGCTACCGGGTGGGGGTGGTGCGGCCGGTCCTCTTTAATCCCCCTTGCTACGAGGAGCTGGCCTACGGGGTGCGCAAGGCCAAGTTTATCAGCGTCTTGGAAAGGGCCGGCACCACCCATAATCAGCTTTTACTGGCGGACGTCCAGGCCGCGCTGCAGATCTCGCTACGGGCGGGCCGGGAAGGCAAGAAAGAGCACCGCATCTACGGCCGCGCCGATATGCCCACCCTCTTCCACGGAGTTTACGGCCTGGGCAGCAAGGACTTCAATAAATATGACGCCGGTGCGGTGGTGGAAAACATGATCTCCTGCTTTGAAAAGAAGCGGCGTTTCCACCGGGATTTTTATGTGGGCATCGAAGGGCCTCTGACCTTAAGGCCGGCGCCCCTGCCCGGCTACCTGGAGCGGGAGTTGGGTATGACCTTCATCGGCGTGGGCGCCGAAGGAGTGAAGACTGCCCTGGAATCCGCGGCCCTCATCTATGCCGAAGAAATGGGCACGGGCCGCAAATACGTGCAGTCCGGAGCCCGCTACGGCGCGGCCCGGAAAGGCGCGCCGGTCTTTATGAATCTGCGCATCTCCGCCCAGCCCATCCGCAACAGCTCGGAACTCACCGAACGGGACGTGCTGGCCTTCTTCAATGAGAAATTCCTCTCGGATCAAATCTTGCGGGAGTACGTGGGGGGCCTCAAGGAAAACGGCCTGCTGGTCATCAACACCACCCAGAGTTGCTACGACGTCATCGCCACCTTCCCCACCCAGGTCCAGGCTCTCATTAAATACCGGCGTATCAAGCTTTTGACCCTGGACGGCACCAAAGCGGCCCTGTTGCATCTGAACCGGAACCTCCCCGGGGCCGCGGTTTTAGGCCTCATCAACAAGGAAATGGGGATCATGCCGGAAAAGGAGTTCGAACGGCGCTTCAAAAAGATCCTGGAGAAGAAATTAGGCACCAAAAAGAAGGAGATGCTGGAAGCCAATATCAACCTGCTCCGTTTCGGCGCGGACCAGGCCTCCGGCCACGTCTCCGAGAAGGCCTCGGGGGCTCTGGCCCTGGACGCCAGCAATCCCGTGTATGCGCCGCCCCAGCCGGAAAATTTCGGCCAGGGTCCCGGCACCGCCGGTCTGCCCTTTGTCTTTAAAGAAAAAGACGAAATGGGTGTCATCCAGCCGGTGAACCTGGTGGAGGATTATCAGGGCCTCTTTCACCGCCGCATGGTGCAGCCCATCTTGGAAGGAAAAAAGGTCCCCTGGGACCGCTTCCTGCCCATTGTGCCGGCGGCCACCAGCCGCTACCGGGACATGAGCTACATCGGCACTACAATACCGGTCTATGACCCCGGCAAATGTATCGCCTGCGGTATCTGCACCGCCTCCTGCCCCGATTCGGCCCTCTACTCCACCGTCACCGACCGGCCCATTAGCGAGGAGGCCAAACCCTTTTTTAAGATCTTCAAGAGCCTGCCCAAGGGGGTGCCCTGGGACCGTTTCGCCCTGAACATCAATGCCGAACCCGATTCCTGCAAGGGCTGCGGGGTCTGCGCCCAGGTCTGTCCCACCGACGCCTTGAAAATGGTGGCCAAAACCGACGTCCAGGACACCGACTTTCTTCCCGAGGAATACAAAACCTGGGACAACACGGTGAACCTGGCCCCCTTTGTGGACCAACTGGCCCTCAATCACCAGGTGCTCTTCGTCCTCTCCAAGCTCTATCCCGGCAAGCATACCCTCTGCCCCGGGTGCAGCGAAGGGGTGATCAACCTCCTCACCTTCTTTGCGGCGGAGTCCCTACGCAACCATCCCCAGGGCATCGCCACCTTCTACCAGGGCTTGAAGATTCTTTCCGAGAAGAACAAGCGGGCCATCGAGCACATGCTGGACCACGGCTTCAACATTTACACCATCAACGCCACCGGCTGCAACCAGGTCTCGGAGCTGGTGAATCCCTTCAACACCCGCATCTACCCCACGGGCCATTACGGTTTTGGCACCGCCTCGGCCGCGGCCCTGGGCTCCAAGTTCAGCCTGGACCAGGCCTACCAGAACCGCTACAGCAGCGTGCTTAGCAAAATCATCGTCTTCGCCGGGGACGGCGCCATCTACGATATCGGCAACGGCCCTTTCAACCATGCCATGGGGGAAAACTACGACATCACCTGGGTGGTTTACAATAATGAAGGCTACATGAACACCGGCATGCAAAAGTCCGGGGCCACCCGCTTCGGCTCCGACCGCTCCACCTCCCCCATCGGCAGGAAATACGCGGGCAAAACCACCCTGCACCGCCGCATCATCAGCCAGGCCTTTGCCATTTCCCACGTCTACGCGGCCAAGCTCTCCATCGACAACCCCTTCTATGCCATCAAGATCTTGAAAGAGGCCATAGCCTATAACGGCCCCTCTTTGGTGGAATTTTTCTCCGCCTGCCCCCAGGGGCACCAGACCCACGACTGGGCCGGGCCCATGATCTCCCGGATGATGGTGGAGTCCCGGAAATGGCAGGTGGCGGTGCGCCGGCCCTTCCAGCGCCTGGACATCACCGGCAACCCGGCGCCGGACTGCATCTATCCCAAGGAGGGGAAATCCTTCAAGCGGGGTGTCAAGCGGGATGCGGCCACTTTCTACGACGTGGTCTCCATGCTGGGCCAATACAACCAGCACATCAAGACCGTCAAAGGCGGGGATATCCCGGAGATCGTCCGTATCAACGAAACCGTGAGCCTCTTCCGCTGGCTCCGGAACCAGTACCTGGGCGGCTACCGGGACACCATGCCCACCGAAGAAGAAGTGGAACGCATAGTCGAGGAACGGTATAAGCTGTAAAAATAAGAAGATATCTCTCGCAAAGACGCCAAGGCGCAAAGAAAGGCGCAGACATGAATAAAGCCGGGGGGGGGCGGGTTAGGCTCGCTTTCCCCGGTTTTTTTGTCATTTTGAACGAAGCGCCGCTTCGTTGCGAATCTCTTTTTTCACCTTATACCGAGTTGCAGTCAAAAAGATACTATACGTAGCGAACCTTGTGTTCGCCCCGGAGCCACGGGCGAACACAAGGTTCGCCCCTACAGTTCAACGTCCTTTGAATGCGAATTGGTATTATTCCCCAAAGGGACTTTCACCTTGCCGCGGAAGCCGCAGGCGAATTTTTCCCATGTGTCCTTTCTGGCCCTTGACTTCTCCTGGAGAACGTATATACTTTGTATACTCTTTTCGTCATCTGGGAGCCCTGCCATGACAGCCGTTAAAAAATGGGGTAACAGTCTTGCCGTTCGTATCCCGGCACAGCTCGCACAACAGTTAAATCTCACGGAAAATACTCCAGTGAACTATGCGGTAGTGGACGGCAGCCTGGTAATCAGCCGGGTTACTAAACAGGGGACGTATTCTTTAGATCAACTGCTGGACCGGGTTACTAAAGAGAATCTTCACGGCGAGACCGAAACAGGCCCTGTTGTCGGCCAGGAAATCTGGTGAGCGCCCCGTACATCCCGGATCGGGGAGACGTCGTCTGGCTGGATTTTCATCCCCAAGCGGGGCATGAACAAACAGGCAGGCGTCCAGCAGTGGTCCTATCACCCCATGCTTATAACGGCAAAGTCGGCTTGGCCCTCTTTTGTCCGATCACCAGCCGCGTCAAAGGTTACCCTTTCGAGGTAGCGGCGCCTGCCGATTGCGGCGTTGCCGGAGTAGTTCTGGCCGACCATGTGAAAAACCTGGACTGGCGCGCCCGCCGCGCCGAATTTATCTGCCGCCTGCCTTCCCCGGTCATCACTGACATCCTGGCCCGGTTAGCTGTACTTGTCACTCCTTAGTTTTCGCCCGGGTCCAGTCAGGCACTAGGCCTCGCTCGTCATCGTCTTCAGCAATAAGCCGTTCCAATTCAGCATCCGTGGTGGCGTCGACCTTTTTTAGATCGGTGCGGCTGGCCGCTCGTTTGGTTTCAAGCTCCGCGGCTGAATAGCTCTTGATATGCTTGTCTTTCTTCATGACGCGCTCTCCAAAAGGAAATGATCCTAATGGCCTGGCTGCAGGTGGTGAAAACTATGTCACCATCTTTCATTGGAAATTGGTGACAAAAAATATGACTTATACTCGAACATAAAGCAAACTGTCGGCTCTAGCTATGAAAAGGGTGCTATAGAAGTTATGACGCCCGATGGATATGAAGGCCCTTTTAATACCAATTCGCATTCAAAGGACGTTGAACTGTAGGGGCGAACCTTGTGTTCGCCCGTGGCTTCGGGGCGAACACAAGGTTCGCCCCTACGTATAGTATCTTTTTGACTGCAACTCGGTATAA
>JBMORF010000018.1:0-24960 GCA_049322315.1 Thermodesulfobacteriota bacterium
GCTCACGGCTTGATCAAAAAGGTCCCGAAAACCCACCGCTATCACCTGACTGCGGCTGGCTCCAAGGCTATCACCGCCATCATCGCAGCCCTTAATGCCAGCCCTGATTCCTTAATCAAATTAACAGTATAAAAGATAAATCTTTATCAAAAAAACAGAAACTCAAATTCAGTGGCACAGGCGTCTCGCCTGTGCTTAAATGTTTGATACCTGAATTCCCTTTTTCCTTCTACTGACCCAAAGAATCTATGGATGTTTCATTTCTCGAGCAACTGGCCCAACCCCGGCCCGATCCCGGCGGCGGGGCCGCGGCCGCATATGGCGGGATGCTGGCCCTAGCCCTGGTAGCCAAAGTGGTGCAACTGGAGGCGTTGCGCCCGGCTAACCTGGGGGAGGGGCAGGTTTGGGCAGAAAAATTGGGGCAGGTGAAGCAACTGGTATCCGACCTGGACCGCCTCCGGGAGGAGGACGTCCTGGCTTATGCGCAGATGGTCCGGGTGCGGGCCTCCGGCTCCCAGGGGCCGGATTGGCAGGAGGCCGTGGAATACGCCCTGGCAGTGCCCCGGGAGATCATGGCCCGGGCGGAAGCAGGCCTGGTCCTGGTGGGTTGGGCCGGGGAGCGCTGCCAAAAACACCTGGTCTCCGACCTCCAGGTGGCCCTGGAGTTTCTGGAGGCCGCGCTCCTGGGGGCCCATCATATTGCCCGGGCCAATCTGCCCTTGGTGGCGGAGGAAGAGCGGCGTCAGGGATTCTCCCGGCAACTGGGGGCGGCAGAGACCACGGGCCGCGAAGCTTACCGGGAGGCCGGGGCTATCTTGGCAGCCCGGGGATTTGTCAAATGAACCATGAGTAGGGGCCGAAGCGGAAAATAAACTCCAATCCTCGCCTCAGACTTTTTAACCAACCCCTGTATGGAATTGGGGGTGGGAGCTAATACCAATTCGCAATCAAACGTAAATATTTTTGTAGGGGCGAATCTTGTATTCGCCCTGCATTATTGGGCGAACACCAGGTTCGCCCCAATTTGTGGCTTTTTGATTGCGAATTGCTATAAGGTCCGCAGGCTGGAAAGCCTGCGCTACCGTCCCTTAGCCCCCTCCCTTAAAATTCTTTACCAAGGTAACCCATGATCCTGGCCGCGGATAATTTGCAGATCTTCAACCCGGTGGTGGCCCAAGCCCTGGAGGCAGGGGACCCCCGGCCCCTCCAGGATTTAGCCCGGCGCTGCCGGGAGGCCGGGGCCGCGCTCCTGGACATCAATCCCGGTTTTCTCAGCCAGCGCCACCAGGAGCGCATGGCCTTCATGGTGGCGGCGGTCCAAGAAGCGGTGGATCTGCCGTTGATCCTGGACAGTCCTGACGCCGCAGTCCTGGTTCAGGGCCTGGCCGCCTGCCGACAAAAACCCATCCTCAACGCCCTGACCCTGGAACCCAAAAAAATCGAGGAGATTTTGCCCCTGGCCGCGGCCCACCAGACCAACCTGGTGCTGCTCCTCCTGGATGAACGCTCCTATCCGGCCCCTACCCTGGAGGGCAAGATCGCCCTGGCCGTGGAACTCCGGGAGCAGGCCCTGGCCGTGGGGCTCACCCCCGAGCAGTTGATCTTCGATCCGGTGCTCCCCAACCTCAGTTGGCACGACGCCTGGGAACAGGTTAAGGAGTGTATCAAGACCGTGCGTCTGCTGGCTGCAGGCGCGGTCTTTCCCGAACCGGCGCGTACCATGGCGGGGCTCTCCAATCTGCGGAGCCACCTGCGCCGGGTCTATTCCCTGGAGGTGGAAATGACTTGTCTGGGTCTGCTGGCGGGCGCCGGGCTGAGCCTCGCCCTGGCGGACGTGCTGCAGCCGGGGTTCAAGGAAGCGAGCAAGCTAATCCGGGACCTAAGTTGAAAATCCCCCCTAGCCCCCCTTTATAAAAGGGGGGGGAATAAATAGGACCTCCCTTCACATCATTGCCGGGTGATAAGAAAGTCCCCCTTTTCTAAAGGGGGATTTATACCAATTCGCATTCAAAGGACGTTGAACTGTAGGGGCGAACCTTGTGTTCGCCCGTGGCTCCGGGGCGAACACAAGGTTCGCCACGTATAGTATCTTTTTGACTGCAACTCGGTATTAGGGGATTTTATGATGGGAGAGAGGTCTACGGGCCTCCCCCAAAGACCTTCTCTCCTTAAACCACCTCAGCCCCCAGGACCCGGGCCATATTTTTCAGGGCCAGGGAGTGGGCTTCGGGGTCGAAGTCGGCCACCCCCTGCCGGTACACCAGGCGGGGGAGGTCCCGGTCAAAGAGTTCCTTGACGGTTTCCTGGACGCAGATGGAGGTGCAGACCCCCACGATTTCCACCCGCGCCACCTGCTCCCGCTGCAGGAGTGAATCCATCTCGGTTTTATGGAAGCAGCTATAGGTGGTCTTGGCCACCCGGTAATCTCCGGGCAGCACCTGGAGTTCGGGGATGATCTCCGCGCCTGTCGTGCCCTTGACGGCATGGGGGGCGAAAAACTGAAATTCCTTGTCATCCGGGGCATGGGCATCGCAGACATAGATGACCAAACCGCCCGCCGCCCGGGTTTCCTCAATCTTTTTGGCTACAAAAGGGATGATCTTCCGGGCTTCGTCTCCCAGGTAGAGAGTCCCCTGGGGCTCCATAAAATCCCGGAGCATGTCCGCCACGATCAAGGCCACCTTGCCCATGAGCGCTTCCTTTGCCAGTTGGTGCAAAACTAAGAGGACAATATCTCAAGATTATCATACGCCCAAACCTAACCCCGGTCCAGGGGAAAACCGGGGGACTATCGTCTCACTTCACCGATTAGCGGGCACAGAGGCCCGCCCCACCATTCCTAAAGGGGCTCTTGTTCTTTCTAATATGCGGGCTGGGGAGAAGGGTGTGGCGGAGGGGCCAGTAGGGCAGGCGGCCCCGCCGGCCACCAACTCCCTGGCCCCTCCCCCCACATTCACTATCACACAAACAGGGTAATATCCGCGTCCGCGGCGTAGTCCAGGTAGGCGGCGGCCCCGGAGAATTCCAGGCCATCGATGAGCTCTTCTTTTTTAATCCCCAGAACGTCCATGGACATCTGGCAGACAATGAGGCGCACGCCGTTCTCCTTGGCAAAATCCAGGAGATCGGAGATGCTGGGCACCCCGCCTTTTTTCATCCAGTCCTTCATCATCCAGGTGGCCATGTAGGTCATGCCCGGCAGCATGCCGATGATGTTGGGCACCGGCACCGGCATGGCCGGATTGGCCAGGGGCGGCACCTTCAGGTGGTGGAGTTTCTTCTTGCGGACGATATCCAGGCCGTAAAAAGTGAAGAAGACCGCAGCCTCCATATCCATGGCCGCGGCCGCGGTGGCCAGGATCAGGGGCGGATAGGCCATGTCCAGGGTGCCTTTGGAGGCGATGAGGGCGGCGCGTTTGGGCCGGGCCGGATCCAGGCCCAGGCGCTTCAGTTCCGCGGCCACTTGCAGGCGCACCTGCTCGGAGATAAAAGTCTCCACTTCCGGGGACAAAACCGGGCCGCCCAGCGGGGTGATCAGGGCTGCATTCTGGTTACTCATTTTTGCTCCTTGCTACCACCAGGAGATTACCTGGTCGTGAGTGGTGATTAAGTCCAGCAACCGGTCATAATCCACCGATTCCTGAAATAGATTAAATTCCGTGTCCTCCCGGTTCCGGGAGAGGTTGGCCGCCAGTTCCCGGGTAACCTCGTCCGGGGGATGGCGATAAATATGGAGAATTTTCATAACCCGCCTCAAAAAGGAATAATGATGTCCTGTTCGCGTAACAGCTCCCCCATCTCCGCCAGGCTTAAGGAGGTGAAACCATAACCTTCCACATTGGCGGGCTGGTTGCTGTAGCGCCGGCCTTCCATTTCGTCCAGGAAGCCCAGGTTGTCGGAGAAGGCCTCATCCGGGTGGATTTCCTCATCCAGAACCAGATAACTCACCTGGTGGTCCTCCAGGAGGCACCCCAGACTGGTGCGCAGGGCCTCATACTGGCGCTGGGGGTCGCGTACCACCACTGCCACTTTCTTCATGGATCTTCTCCTCCTTTACAGCGCCAGGTAGTAAGAGCAGTCTTCCACCATGGCCGCGTGCCGGGCCTGGGTGGCGAAGTCCTTGAAACCCATCCCCGGCACCTCGCCCGTCAACCCTAAGGCCCGGAAGCTGACTTCGCAGAGGCCTAAGCGAGCCCGGCCCGCGAGTTGGGCGAAACGAGGGTCCTGGGAGAGCAGCACCCCCTCGCCACTGAGAAAGACCTCCACGTTGAGACCTTTTCTTTCCGCCGCGGCCACCACCCCCAGGAGGTGCTCCAGGGAATCCTTGGTGCTGACCATAATGCCTAAGGTTTCATTCATCTAAGCCCTCATTTCTTCTGGAGAAAGAAATGGAAGACGTTCCCTTCTTCCTCTTCCCCCAGGTAAAGGTTGCCGGTGCGGCTGGCCCAGCTGGGGAGATCGTTTTTGGAGCCCGGATCGGTGCCCACCACCTCCAAAATCTCGCCGCTGGCCATGGCCGCCATGGCCTTCTTGGTCTTCAGCAGGGGCAGGGGGCAGGCGTCCCCCTGGCAATCCAGGACACGTTGCGGAATGTAATTGCTCATAATTGCTCCTTGTTCAGGTTAATCCGGAGAGAATGGCGGAGGCCCTGGGCCTGCCCCTCCCCTTGGTTAATCTTTGCAAAACAACTCCCGGGTCATAGTGATCAAGTCCAGCAACCGGGGGTTGTGGAGACGGTAAAAGACCTGTTGGGCCGACCGCCGGGAACTCAGGATCTCTTTGTCTTTCAAGAGACCGAGGTGCTGGGAGATGCTGGATTGGGAAGCCCCCAGCTCTTTTTCCAGTTCTTGCACCGAATACTCCCGCCGGCTGAGGAGGTGAATAATCATCAGCCGTAAGGGGTGAGCCATAGTCCGTAAACATCTGGCCGCTTTTTCCAGGCGCTCTTGGTGGTAATCATTATTCATAATATTTTAATATTATAATATTCTTAATTTTGCATATGTCAAGACGAAAAGAGAAAATAATGGGGCCAGGGAAAAAATTTTCCCCACCCTGGGATCCTTTGGATATAATTACGGCCAATAAAATGATTTCTCTTTTTTGTGACTTGCCGAAAAATTCTTCCCTGCTTTCCTTGGAGCACCCCGGGTAAGCCTGGCCACCCGGGTTCCTGATAAGAATGAGACCATGATCCTGCCGCCTGATCCTGAACCATCCCCGGGGGTCCCGGAAGGAGAAAAATTTTTCTTTGAGATGGGCCCCATCCGCCCCCCCAGCGAGGGGAGCGACCATTCTTTGTTAATCCGCATCACCAGGAGCTGCAGTTGGAACCGGTGCGAGTTCTGCGGCACCTACCGGGGGAAGAAATTCAGTCTCCGGCCGGTGGCGGAAATCAAAAAAGATATTGACGTGGCCCGGGCCCTGTCTGAGGAATTGCAGACCGTGGCCGCCCACCGGGGCCTGGTCCGGGGGCTCGGCCCCGAGGTGGTGCGGGCCATCTGGGCCGGCAATCCCCGGTTTTATGGGGAAAGTGCCGGAAATCTGACCCTTAAATGGCAAAACCTCCACAACGTCGCCAACTGGCTCAATGCCGGGGCCAGGACCGTGTTTCTCCAGGACGCGGATGCCCTGATCATGCGCACCGGGGATTTACTGGAGGTCCTGGCCTATCTGCAGGCGGTCTTTCCCACGGTGACCCGGGTTACCGCTTATGCCCGCTCCCAAAGTTGTTATCGCAAGTCCCTTCCGGAACTGACGGAACTTCGGCAGGCGGGCCTGGTAAGGCTGCACGTGGGCCTCGAATCCGGTTGCGACGCGGTGCTCAAGAGGATGAAGAAGGGAGTCAGCGCCTTAAAGCAAGTGGAGGGCGGCCAAAAGGTAGTGGCCGCGGGCATCTCCTTGTGCGAATACCTCATGCCCGGCCTGGGAGGCCAAGAATTATCAGAGCGGCATGCCCTGGACAGCGCCGCGGTGTTGACCGCCATCAACCCCGCTTTTATCCGCCTGCGCACCCTGGCCTTGCGGCGCCACTCTCCCCTTCTGGCCCAAAGTAAGGCGGGTCTCTTCACCGAACTCTCGGAAGACGAAGTGGTGGCGGAGATCGCCTTATTGGTTGCCAACTTGCATTGCCGTTCTTATCTTGTCTCCGACCAGATGTCCAATCTGCTCTTTGGAGTGGAAGGGCAACTCCCCCGGGATAAAGAAAAAATACTAAAGGTCATCGACGCCTATTTGCAGAAACCGGAGCCGGAGAGAATGGCTTTCCGGCTGCGACAGCGCCAGATCTCTTTTCTGGCGGTCTACGGCTCTCTCCCCGAGCCCCTGGAAGAAAAGGTGGAGCAAGGCTGGGACGCCCTCCGCCGGGAGGCGCCTGAAGCCGGGGCCCTGGTAGACGCCGCCATTGCCGCGCTCAAGGAGGGATTCGTCTGATTTTAGCTGTAGAGCTGTCAGCTATCAGCTATCAGCTTAAAGATTAACTATCGGAGGTCTGGCATTAAAAAATTTCCGCCCAGCAGCGATTTTCTGGTTTTTAATTTTTTTTAAAAGCTGAAAGCTGATCGCTGACAGCTAAACTAGAGGTGTGCGCATGCCCAAAAAAGCGATTTGGCTGGTGATTATTTTCACCGCCCTCTTCATCCTGGGAATCAATACCGGAGACCTGGACTACCTCATGAACCTGGGCAACACCATCTGCCTGTCCTGTATCGGAGTGGGTTGATGACCGCTCTCAGGACGCTGATTCAAACCCTGGTGGCCCTGGGAACCAACGCTTATCTACTCTTTCCCTGGGGCTCGGTGATCTATCAAGGCCCCCTGAAAGCCGTCTGCCATCCGGGCCTCAACTGCTATTCCTGCCCCGGGGCGCTGCTCTCCTGTCCGGTGGGCGCAGTCCAGAACTTTATCGCCGGTCTGCGTTACACCATGCCAGGGAGCTTCCCCCACCTGGGGGCCATGGTGGTGGGTTACCTGGGTTTCATCGGCACCATCGTCGGCCGCCTGCCCTGCGGCTGGCTTTGTCCCTTCGGCTTTATCCAGGACCTGCTCCACAAGGTGCCCACGCGGAAATTTAATCTATGGCGTCCCTTGAGGTGGGTAAAATACGGGGTATTGGTGGTGATGGTGATCCTCATGCCCTTTTTCCTGTTGGATCACTATGGTTTGGGGCAACCCTGGTTCTGCAAACTGCTCTGCCCCGCGGGCACCCTCTTGGGGGCTCTGCCCCTGATCGCCCTCAAACCTGCCTTGTGGACCACCGTGGGTTTTTACTTTTGGAACAAAATTACTATTTTGACCCTGCTTATTATTCTGGCCGTCTTTATCAGCCGTCCCTTCTGCCGCATTCTTTGCCCCCTGGGGGCCTTTTACAGTTTATTCAGCCGCATGACCCTGGTAAAATTGGAGTTTATCGAAGGCAACTGCGTCCAGTGCCGGGCCTGCGTGCGGGTCTGTCCCACCGGGGTGATACCCCATGAGCAGCGGGACAGCAGGGAGTGCATCATGTGTCTGAAGTGCCTGGACGCCTGTCATTTCCGGGCCCTGGAATTCGGTCTGCGGCGGCCTTTGCCGGCCCCCAAGGAATCCCACAGCCACACCTGAATTCCAGCGAAAAAAAACTTGACACGGATTTTTCTTTAAGCCATTATATAAGCTAAGGATTTAGCCTCCCTCAAAAGGTTAAAGAAGCCTATGGCCCTTACCAAAGAAAAATTGATCAGCCGTCTGCAGACCCAGGTAGGTCTGAGCAAACAAGAATCCCGGGCAGTAGTGGAACGGGTCCTGGACATCATGAAAGAATCCTTGGCCCAGGGAGAAGACCTGCTCATCAGCGGCTTCGGCAAGTTCTCGGTCCGGCAGAAAAACGCCCGCCGGGGCAGGAATCCCCAAACCAAAGAAAACCTTATTCTGCGGGCCCGCAAGGTGGTGGTCTTCAAGACCTCCGGGGTGCTACGCAACCGCATCAACGGCATCAGGACCCCCTAGTTCGCCCCTTGGGCGACCAGCGTCGGCAACCAGGCCCATCCCCGATTTACCCCCTTGGCGCTCAGGGGTGGATACCGGTTGTGTGACCCTTTCGCGCCACTCTGAGGCCCCGGTCATGACAGGCAAAGGCAGATGAGAGACGGCCCTCCGGACTGGCTGGGGCGGCCGTGGAGCCGCCGTGCTTTTCTCCAGAGCGGCGCCTGCGCCTTGACCCTTCTGGCTCTGCCCCAGGGCGGGGCCTTCGCCCAGGATTTACGCACCGGCTTCGTTGATCCCCACCCCGCCCTGTTTTACGACACCATCGCCAAAGGTTTGGTGGAATGCCGGCTCTGCCCCCGGAAGTGCGAGGTCAAAGACGGCGAGCGGGGGGATTGCCTGGTCCGGGAAAACCGGGGGGGCAAATACGTCACCCTGGCCTACGGCAACCCCTGCGCCGTGCACCTGGACCCCATCGAAAAAAAACCCCTCTTCCACGTCCTCCCGGGCACCCTTTCCTACTCCATCGCCACTGCGGGCTGCAACCTGCACTGCAAATTCTGCCAGAACTGGGAGATCTCCCAGACCCGGCCGGAAAAGACCATTAACTACCTGCTGCCTCCGGCTCAAGTGGTGGCCGGGGCTAAGGCCGGAGACTGCCCTACCATCGCCTATACCTACGTGGAACCCCTGATCTTCTATGAGTACATGCTGGACTCGGCCCGCCTGGCTAAAAAAGCAGGCATCCTCAACGTCTGCCACTCCGCGGGCTACATCAATTCCCAGCCCCTGGAAAAATTGACGGAAGTCCTGGACGCGGCCTGCATCGACCTCAAGTCCTTCGACCCCCAGTTTTACCGGGATTTGGTGGGGGGCGAGTTGGCCCCGGTGCTCCGGACTCTTAAAACCCTGCGCCACAAAAAGGTGCACGTGGAGATCGTCAACCTGGTCATCCCCCAGTTCAACGACCAGCCGGAAATGCTAGCCAAAATGTGCGCCTGGATCAGGGACGAGTTGGGTCCCCTCACACCCCTGCACTTCTCCCGTTTTTACCCGCTCTATAAGATGCGCAACCACTACCCCACACCGGTGAGCGCGCTGGAAAAGGCCCGGGAGATTGCCCTGAAAGCCGGCCTGAAATACGTCTACCTGGGCAACATCCCGGCTAATCCGGCGGAAAGCACCTATTGCCATAGCTGCGGCAAGATGATCATCCAGCGCACCGGCTACCGCATCGGCGAAGTGAAGATGAAGGACGGGGCTTGCAGTTACTGCGGGGCGAAGATTCCGGGCATTTGGCAGACGCCGCAGGCGGCTTAGTGTCCAGTTTCCAGTTAGATACTTAGCGGCCTCAGGCCGCCCTATGCTAATGTAAACCTCAACTTAAAACTTGTATTCTCTGCTAAAGTGTTTTTTTGTCATCCTGAGCGGAGCGAAGGATCTCGTATTTTAGCGCTTAGGACTCCCAATCAGGGGGTAATCATCGGCAAGGCCTGGAATAGCGGTGCTGCCAAAAGCGAGATTCTTCACTCCGCTGCGCTCCGTTCAGAATGACAGAAGAGGGGCTTTCGCAGAGGTCCCAGATTTGAACCTTGAACCTTGACTTTGAGCCTAAAAACTGACTACTGGCCACTGACTACTGACCACTGACCACTGACCATGTCCTGGAAATGCGGCATCATCGGCCTGCCTAACGCGGGCAAGAGCACCATCTTTAACGCCCTTACCGCGGCGGGGGCGGAAACGGCCATTTATCCTTTCAGCACCATCAACCCCAATCTAGGGGTGGTGCCGGTGCCGGATGAGCGCCTCGCGGCCCTGGGAACGCTGCTCAAGCCCGAGAAGCTTACCCCCACCACCATCGAGTTCGTGGACGTGGCCGGGCTCATTGCCGGGGCCTCTAAGGGTGAGGGCCTGGGCAACCAGTTCCTGGGCCACATCCGGGACGTGGACCTCTTGGTGCACGTGGTGCGCTGCTTCGCTTCGGCCCAATGCCCCCACCCTTTAGGCGACCTCAACCCGGGGCGGGACGTGGAAGTGGTGGAGACCGAACTCCTGCTGGCGGACCTGGACATCCTGGGACGCCAACGCCTCAAATTGGAGAAAAAGGTCCGGGCCGGGGAAAAAGCCGTAGCCGCGGCCCTGGCGGTAATGTCCCGGGTGGAAGAGGGGTTGAATAAGAGCCGGTGGGCCCGGGACCTAAACCTTAGCCCCCCGGAGTTGGAGCGCCTGGAGGCGGCGCCCCTCCTAACGCTTAAGCCCTGCCTCTTCGTGGCCAATTTAAGTGAAGAGGAATTCCAGGGGGGCGAACATTATCAGGCTTTACAGGACTTAGCCGCGGCCCGCCACGCCCCTCTGGTCCCCATTTTAGGAGACCTGGAAGCGGAGATCCAGGAACTCCCCCCGGAAGAGCAACAAGAATTCCTGGCCGGTCTGGGGCTGCCCAAGTCCGGCATCCACCGGCTGATTCAGGAAAGTTACCGGCTCCTGGGGCTGGTGACCTTTTATACCATTGTGGGGGTGGAGGTCAGGGCCTGGACGGTGCCTGCCGGCACGGCCCTGCCCCAGGCCGCGGGCCGGGTGCACTCGGATATGGAGAAAGGCTTCATCCGGGCCGAAGTGATGGATTTTGCCGACCTGCAAAATCACGGCAGCCAGGCCAAAGTCAGGGAAGCCGGGCGCCTGCACGTGGAAGGGCGGGACTATCGGGTCCAGGATGGGGAGATTCTGTTGTTCCGTTTTTCCAAATAAAGCTGTCAGCTTTCAGCGATCAGCTTTCAGCTTTTTAATATAAAAACCAAAACAAACATTGGGGATTTGTTCATCTCGATTACATCCCAAGTCTCTGCTCTCCGGCATTTTATCATTTAGCTGATCGCTGACATCTAATAGCTGACAGCTCCCTTTTAAGCCGACCGCTGATAGTGAATAGCTGACAGCTTCTCTTCCCGAAATTATTTCCAGAAGCCCCGGCCTTTCTTTCTCTGGGAAAATATGATAATAAATTAGTGGGAGGTGAATCAGGATGTTCCAGATTGGCCAGTTGGCCGTTTACCCCGCCCACGGAGTGGGACTAATCGAATCTATCCAGGAACGGGTGATCTCTGGGAATGTACATAAATTTTACATCATGCGCCTGTTAGACAACGACATGATAATCATGATTCCCATGAGCAACGCCGAAAACGTCGGCCTCAGGGATATTATCGACAGCAACTCGGTCCCCGAAGTTTATGAAATCCTCAGCCTCCGGCCATCCCGCATCAACAATCAGACCTGGAACCGCCGCTACCGGGATTACATGGATAAAATCAAGACCGGCTCTCCCTTCCGGGTAGCGGAAGTGCTTCGGGATTTGACTCTCCTCAAAACCGAAAAGGACCTCTCCTTCGGGGAGCGCAAGATGCTGGACACCGCCAAAAACCTGCTGGTAAAAGAACTCTCGTTAGTGAATGATAAGCAGGAGGATGAAATCGAAGCCCAACTGCAGGAATTATTGGATAATAGCTGAGTCGTCTGCTCCTTCCCTGAGTTTTTACTGCCTAACTTGGCCTGGTTATTTCATGTTTGCGGCCATGGATAAATATCCGGCGGTCTTTTATGACCCCATGGCTGGTATTGATCCCTGCGTCAGCCGGGCCGTCCCGCCTTGCATTGTTCCTGGAAAGGAGGTGAATAATATTGTTAAAGAAGATGGTCGCCGGGGCCATCATGGGAACCATCTGCGCCATCAGCGGCTTTCTCATCGCCAGCCAGATCCCCCAGTTCAGACACCTGTGGTGGTCCGGTTGGGTGGGGGCCGCAGGCGGTCTGCTGGTGGCTTTTCTGACCCTGGGTCTGGAACGTCTTATCAAACGCATCCCCCTGAAAACCATTTTTGGAGGCACCCTGGGCCTGTTCATCGGCCTGGGTATCGCCAAGGTGGCCAGCTACCCCTTCGATCAATTCTTGGAACTCCCCAACCTGCAAATCCCCTTATATATTTTTCTTTCTGCAATTTTTGGTTATATCGGCCTGGTGTTGGGGGGCAAAAAGATGTCGGAGGTGAGCACTCCTTATTTTCTGGACTTGGGCAAGCAAATGCGGGCCCCTTTGAAGATCCTGGACACCAGCGTCATCATTGACGGGCGCATTGCCGACATTTCCGAGACCGGGTTTCTGGAAGGCACCTTCCTGGTGCCCAAGTTTATCCTGGAAGAGCTGCAATATATCGCCGATTCCCCGGACGACCTGCGGCGCACCCGGGGCCGCCGGGGCCTGGACGTCCTGAAGCGCTTGCAGCAGCATAACCGCCTGAAGGTGGAGTTCGTGGACGAAGACGTCCCCCAGGCCGGAGTGGACTCCAAGCTCGTGGGCCTGGCTCTGAAGCTCCGGGCCAAAATCCTGACCAACGACTTCAACCTGCACAAGGTGGCGGAGCTCCAGGGCATCGAAGTCCTGAACATCAACCAGTTGGCCAACGCCATGAAACCCGCGGTGCTTCCGGGAGAGACCCTGCAGGTGCAGATTCTCCGGGAAGGCAAATCCCAGGGCCAGGGGGTGGCCTATCTGGACGACGGCACCATGGTGGTCATCGAAAACGCCCGGCGCTTCATCGGCAAGGAGGTGGAGGTGGCGGTCACCAGCGTGCTGCAAACCACCGCCGGGCGCATGATCTTCAGTGAAATCAAGAACGGCGGCAATGCCCGAAAATTAGGAGCCTAGGAGTCTAGTGGAGCGTTTCATAGTTGGCTGGACATCAACCCGGAATTGGAGCACCGGACTGGACAGGTTAAGTCCCCCTTTTCTAAAGGGGGATTTAGGGGGATTTTAGGGGGTTACAAAAATCCTTCCTACCCCCCTTTTGAAAAGGGGGGGGAAAGGACCTGTCTTTTCAGTTTCGCTTTGATTTCGAAACACTACACTTTGGCAAGAGGCTCAATTTTCTTAAGGAAATCTTGGACAGCAACGCTAGTCGACCGGACCATCTGGTCTTGAACGTGGAGCCGGCGGCTGTCGGCTCACGACTGGACCACTTTCTGGCCGGTCGCCTGGACTTCTCCCGGGCCCGGCTGCAACGCTGGCTCAAGGCCGGGCGGGTCCTGGTGAACGGCCGGGCCCGGCCTCCTTCTTATAAGGTGCGGAGCGGCGAGACCATTGAAATAAAGGTGCCGGAGCCTGCGCCCAGCCATCTCCTCCCGGAACCCCTGCCCCTGGAGATCGTTTATGAGGACCGGGACCTCCTGGTGGTGAACAAACCCCCGGGATTGGTGACCCATCCCGGGGCCGGACACCAGACCGGCACTTTGCTCAACGCCCTGCTGCACCACTGCCCGGACTTAGAAGAAATCGGCGACGTCAGCCGCCCGGGCCTGGTGCACCGCCTGGACAAAGACACCAGCGGCCTGCTGGTGGTGGCCAAGACGGAGTTGGCCCACCGTTCTTTGATAAACCAATTCCAGAGACATGAAGTCAAGAAGAAATACCTGGCCCTGGTCTGGGGGCGGCTGCCCCAAAAGGAAGGCCGCATCTCCCGGGAGATCGGACGGCATCCCACGGAACGCCAGAAGATGTCAGTGCACGCCCGGCGGGGGAAGGAGGCCGTCACCCTCTGGCGGGTGCGGCAAGAATTCCCCGGCCCCCTGACCCTGGTGGAACTAAGCATTGAGACCGGGCGCACCCATCAAATCAGGGTACACCTGACCTCCCTGGGCCATCCGGTGCTGGGAGACGCCACCTACGGCGGCGGCACCTCCAGAATGAAAAACGCCCCCCCTGCCCTCTCCGGCCTTAAACCCCTGGTGCAACGGCAACTGCTCCACGCCTGGCAGTTGCGCTTCACCCACCCCCGAAGCGGTGAGGAGGTGGGCTGGGAAGCGGCGCTGCCGGGGGATTTTCAGGCGGTGGTGGATTATTTAGAAAAATGCGGGAATTAGATAGCAGGGTATGTTTGAAAACGAGATAGACCGTTTCGAATGGCTGATTGATACTCTTCTGCTAAAAGCAAAACAGGTTGATGTTTCTCGTTTAACAGACCCAAACAATATAGAAGTCATGTTAGTTGCAACAGGTCTTGTTGAACGTGCTCTATCATACTCCTCGGCTATACGGACATTGATAATCAACAACCAAACTGCTGATTCGCAACCTCTTCAGAGAGCTATTTATGAACTTTGGATTGAACATAAATATTTACTGAGCGTGGGGGAGCCATTGATTAATGCAATCAAGGCTCAAATCAATGCAAACTTCGAAGCCATAGAATTTGCAGAGGCCCGACCAGAGAGCTTTTCATCAGATAGGTTGGATGGCATCAAACGTAATATAGATTTTTGGTCTATAGAGCATCCTAACATTATAAAGGAAATCCGTGATCAGCGAAAAAAAAGGCGATTCCATTGGTCTGGTGTGAGCCGCTCACAAATGGAACGCGCGGTAATGCCTGCACCAGAAGTATATCAGATGCTCTCCTGGGAGGCACATGCCGTTTTATCCCCTATTAGAGACGTTGAATTTTTCAAAGGAGATTCTGAATACAGACTTTGGTTTGAACCTCGGAATACACCTACAGTAAATCCAGAATGGGTGTCATATTTCGCTGGAGGGATTCTATACTATATGTGGAATAGTTATGCTGAGTTCTTTGGATTGCCAAGCATTGAGCTTCCCGTATAAGAAAATGTATCCGCAACCTTGAAAAAAGAGAAGGCCAAAATGAAAACACCCCAGAGCGAAATTCAAGTCCCCATCGGTCGAGATATCCCTAAAGAACAGGCCCAAGAGGAAATCAAGGCTTTCTTCGCCTCCAAAGGCGATAAGTTGGCCTATGTGGACGATATTATGGAGGCCCTGGACCTGAAATACGAAGTGGTGGCCGAAATCTGCCGGGAATTGGAAGAAAGCGGAGAAATTAAAGAGGTCAAGATAGAATACGACATCCACACCAAGGTGGCCGCCATCTTAAGAACCGAGGATGCAGACTTATTAAAGCGCCTGGTGGATATTTTTTTTGAGAAATATTATGACCCGGAGCCTCTTTCGCCAGGAGAATTGGCCGCCATAAAAGAAGCAGATGAAGCGAGAAAGCGCGGAGATAAAGACTATTTCATCCCTTGGAAAGAAGTAAAAAAAGAACTTGATTTATAAACCCAAAACACGAGATTCTTCACTCCGCTGCGCTGCGTTCAGAATGACAGATCAACATCAGAACGCAACTTAGATGAAAAGGTGGGCAATGCCCACCCTACATTTTTTCCGCTTTCGCACTTGTTCTTTGGCTGAAAGCTGAAAGCTATTATTATGCTCAAAATCGCCACTACCGGGGGGACCGGCTCGGGGAAGAGTGTGGTGGCCCGCATGTTCCAGGAGTTGGCCGTGGCGGTTCGAAATGCAGCAGCCGGGAAAATAAGAGGCCACCGGATTTGATTTCCCAACAAGTAATCCTGCCTCCTTGACGGAAGGGGTGGTTTTTCTTACTTTAAGCCGAGGAGAACCAGCCATGTCCCACAAGGTCAGCATTGTCATCGAAAAAGATGATTTCGGCTATTATGCTTATTGCCCGGAGTTGGAAGGCTGCCAGACTCAAGGGGACACTTTCGAAGAGGTCATGGCCAATATTTGGGAAGCCATAGAGCTTTATATGGTAACCCTGTCTGAGTTTTGAAAACTCCTGGAAGAAGCCAAATTACCAAAAATTATTTAGTACTTCCAAACCCGTGCTTCACTCTGAATAAATATAAGTTTCTCGCAAAGACGCAAAGTACGCCAAGTTTTTGATTCTTTTCTTTGCGTCCTTTGCGCCTTGGCGAGAAATATAAGGACTTTTGTAGAGCCAAACCTGGGCTATACTCGATGGTGGGCAGTGCCCACCCTATTCTGAAAGCTGACCGCTGATAGCTCTATGCTCAAAATCGCCATTACCGGGGGGGCCGGCTCGGGGAAGAGTGTGGTGGCCCGGATGTTCCAGGAGTTGGGGGCCGCGGTCCTGGATGCGGACGAGATCGCCCATCAGGTGGTGGCCGTGGGCGCGCCGGCCTGGGAGAAGCTGCAAGAGGCTTTCGGCCCGGAGTTTTTTCTGGAGGACGGGGAACTCAACCGGCCCCTGCTGGCCCGGAAGGTCTTTGCCGACCCTCATGCCCGGACCCGGCTGAACGCCATCGTCCACCCTTACGTGGGCCAAGAAATCCGGTCGCGCCTGGAGGACCTGGAAAGTCGGGGTGTAAAAATGGTTTTTGTTGAGGTGCCCCTGCTCTTTGAGGCCGGGTTAGCGGGGGGCTACGATAAGGTCATTGTGGTGGATATCAATCCCCAGGAACAGGTACAGCGTCTTAAGGCCCGGGACCAGCGGGGTGAACAGGAAATTCAGGGGATCATCCAGGCCCAGATGCCCCTGAAAGACAAAGCGGCTCGAGGCGATTATATTGTAAACAATCGCGGCTCTTTAGACGAAACCCGCAGACAGGTGGAAATAATATGGCAGGACCTGCAAAAAATCAGCTTGACAGAAAAACTTAAAAAGATTACTTTGCCTAATAACCTGCCTTAAGAAATCCTGGTTTCGGCCCGATACAACTTAAGCAAAAGGATAACCTCAAGTAACCATCCCCTTGGCTTGATTTGGAAATTTTCCGTGCACTTTTTCCTATTTGACCTAGCTGCCGGCAGCCATCTACCGCCGCAGGTCTGATTAATCCACTTGAAGGCCACCTTCGCTGCCCGGAAATCAGAGGATAGAGCGACTGCGGACAGTTGCGTCATCATCATATGCCATATTCACATTTATCATTAAGAGGAAACGATGAATTTATCAGAACTAAAACACAAGAAAATCAATGAATTGGCGGCCCTGGCCCGGGATCTGAACGTGGAAGGAGCCGCCGGCCTGCGCAAGCAGGAGCTCATCTTCGCCATCCTCCAGGCCCAGGTGGAAAAAAACGGCATGATCTCCGGGGGTGGGGTCCTGGAAATACTGCCGGACGGCTTCGGCTTTCTCAGAGCCCCGGATTACAACTACCTGCCCGGGCCTGATGACATTTACGTCTCCCCTTCCCAGATCCGCCGCTTCAATCTCCGCACCGGCGACACCATCGCCGGGCAGATCCGCCCCCCCAAGGAGGGGGAACGCTACTTCGCGCTTCTCAAGGTGGAGAACGTCAATTTTGAAGACCCCGCGGTGGCCCGGGACAAGATCCTCTTCGACAACCTGACGCCGCTTTATCCCGAACGGCGCTTAAAGTTGGAAACGGATGCGGACAACTTTTCGGCCCGGGTCATGGACCTGATGACCCCCATCGGCATGGGCCAGCGGGGCCTCATCGTGGCCGCGCCCCGGACCGGCAAAACCATGCTGCTGCAAAATATCGCCAACTCCATCGCCCGGAACCATCCGGAGGTGGTCCTCATCGTCTTGCTCATCGACGAGCGCCCGGAAGAAGTGACGGACATGGAGCGCTCGGTTAAGGCCGAAGTGGTGAGCTCCACTTTCGACGAACCCGCCCAGCGCCATATCCAGGTGGCGGAGATGGTCCTGGAGAAGGCCAAACGCCTGGTGGAACACAAGCGGGATGTGGTGATCCTGCTGGATTCCATCACCCGGCTGGCCCGGGCCTATAACACCGTGATTCCCGCCAGCGGCAAGATTCTCTCCGGGGGTCTGGACGCCAACGCCTTACAAAGGCCGAAACGCTTCTTCGGCGCCGCCCGGAACATCGAAGAAGGGGGCAGCCTGACCATCATCGCCACCGCCCTGGTGGACACCGGCAGCCGGATGGATGAAGTGATTTTCGAGGAATTTAAGGGCACCGGCAATATGGAGATTCACCTGGACCGGAAGCTCACCGAAAAGCGCATCTTCCCGTCCATCAACATCAACAGCTCCGGCACCCGTAAGGAGGAATTGCTGTTAGCCCCGGAAGATCTGAACCGCATCTGGATCTTAAGGAAACTTCTGTCGCCGCTCTCCCCGGTAGACAGCATGGAATTCTTGTTGGAGAAACTGAAAGGCACCCGCAACAACGCCGATTTCCTGGCGGCCATGAACAGGTAAAAGCAGTTTTCCGTTTTTCGTTTTCCGTAAAAGAAATGGGCGTAGTTCATACGCTCATTTCAATTGATTGACCTTAATTTTCTCTCGGAAAACGGAAAACCGAAAAGGGAAAACAGTTCTAAACCCACTTGCTCTCTTTTTTGTTCCAGTTTCTTCGGATTTCTTCCTTGTCCTTTTTGCCGGCTCCGAAGGCAGATTCGCAGACGGACTCCCATTTTTTCGGGTCAGACCGGAAGTCCTTTTTGTAGGGACTGTTAGGCGAATCCTTGCAGAAGATGGTGGGTACGCCGATGAGGCGTTCCACTTCGGAGCCGCAAAACTGGCAGGTGGTGAGGGGATCATCGCTCATCTTCTGCTCCACCTCAAAGATGTGGCCGTGAGCCTTGCATTTATACTCATATGTGGGCATCCCAACCTCCTTCAATCCCCCAAAAATCTTGACACACAGTCGGGGCCAGAGTAGTTTTAGCAATAAACCGACTTGTTTTTAGCATTTTTTTCCCTCTAAGCCAACCCTTTCGCAGTTTAGGCAAACGGATGAGGGAGAGAGCCGGGAGACCAGGGGTCAGTAGTCAGTAGTCAGTTAATTTAACAGATTTTTCCGGCACTCTTTTTATACTGCTTTCTGCTCACAGCTTACTGCTTACTGCTTACAGCAAAAGGAGGACCCGATGCAGGCGCCGGTTATTCAGTCCGTGACCGTAGAAATTCTGGTGGACAACTTCTTTGATATCTTTGAACCTTCCCGGCCGGGGATGGTGGAACGGGTGGTTCTGGGCCGTCTCCCCAAGCCCCTGCTGGCCGCCCATGGTCTGGCCATGCTCCTCACCGTGGGCCAGAACGGGCGCCAAACCCGGATTTTGATTGACACCGGCAACTCCCCCCTCTCCTTTTTCAACAACCTGGAGGCCCTGGAGCACCAAGTTGGGGAAATCGACGCTCTCTTTATCAGCCACGGCCATCCCGATCATTACGGGGGCCTGGGGGAATTGCTGCAGCGCCGGGGGCCGGGGCTGCCCGTTTATCTGCACCAGGACTGTTACTACCCCAAGCTCCTGATCACCCCCCGGGGCCGGGTGGGGCCTTTCGCCCTGGTGAGGGAGAATCTGGTGGCCGGGGGGGCCGAGCTCCATGAAAATCAAGGCCCGGCCCTGCTTGGGGACGTGGCCCTCCTCACCGGCACGGTGGAACTCACCACCCCTTACGAAAAACCCCTGCCCGGCTTCAAGCGCGTGGTTAAGGACCAGGAAGAACCCGACCCCTTCAGTGACGAACAGGCCTTGGTGCTCAATGTGGAGGGGAAGGGCCTGGTGGTCATCGGCGGCTGTTGCCACCCGGGCATCGTCAATATGACCAAATACGCCCAGAAGCTCACCGGCGTCAACCAGTTGGCCGCGATCATCGGCGGTTTCCACCTCACCGCCGGGGGGGACGAGCTCATCAACGGCACCATCCAGGGGCTCAAGGAAATGAAGCCGGAACTGGTCATAGCCGGACATTGCACCGGCTTTAAAGCCCTCACCCGCCTGGCCGTGGAACTCCCCGACAACTTCATGGTCAGTTGCGTGGGGACGAAGGTGATGATCGGGAGGTAACTCGCAAAGCGTGGGTAAATCCTAAATAAGGGGGAAAAGGGGAAGAGGTTAAAAGGGGAAAAGGAAAAGCCCCCATTTCCTGTTTTTTCCTTTTCCCCTTTTTGCCTTTTTACTTTATCACTGTTGTACGGGCCGGTGAAAGAAGAGCTGGCCTCAGTCTATCCTCATTTCGCCGCCAGGCTGTGCTAACCGAAGTCCAATATAGAGTGGGAAATGAAGAGAAAAAATGATGGAGATATTAAATCATCTAAGAAAGATACTGGTTGGGATTACATCGCTCCAGACTCAAATAGTGAAACATTGCTAAAAATTTTATGTAGGCATAAAAATTGAGGCTGACTAAGGCCTATAGGTCGGGAAGGGGAAGCCCATCCCGCCTTCAGTAAGCAGGAGGGATAATTTCATGAGAGTATTCAGTGCGGTCATAGAAAGATGTCCCGATACGGGTTTATATGTGGGGTATGTTCCGGGGTTTCCCGGCGCCCATTCACAGGGCGCTACTTTGGATGAACTCAATGCGAATCTTAAAGAAGTCATCGAGATGTTACGGGAAGAGGGCGAGCCGAAGCTGGAAACGGAATTCGTAGGCATCCAAAATGTAGTGGTGGCATGAACTCATGGGATCCATCCCCGTTCTTAAACCCGGTGAAGTTATTGGTATTCTCCTTAGATTAGGATTCCAAGAAGTGCGGCAGCGGGGTTCCCATAAACAATTTCGCCATCCCGACGGCCGTCTCACCACCGTGCCCTTTCATAAGAGCAGAGATATCTCGCCCATTTTGTTGCGTCAAATTACCAAAGATATCGGAATTACAGTGGATGATTTCCTTAAACTACATCGTTGATGCTGATTTAATATATGTCGGATCTAGGGGATGATTCCCCCGACAGGGAGCATTTCCCCTTTCTGGCCCGCCTGGAGGTGTTGCCGGAGTGGGAAGACGCGGCCCGGCTTTTTCTGGAACATAGTGGTCCGGTTATGGTCCTGGGCGCGCCGGACACCGGCAAGAGCACCCTGAGCCGTTATCTGGTTTATAAAAATTTTGTCGCGGGTCTGCCCGGGGCGTTGGTGGACCTGGACCTGGGCCAATCCCATCTCGGCCCTCCGGCCACCCTGGGCTTGGGGCTCTACCCTCCCCGGGTTCCCGGGGACGACAGTCTCTTTCCAGAAGGGCTTTATTTCATCGGCCAGATTTCACCGGTGGGCTGCATCCTGGAGGTAATAGTGGGCTGCCGGGTCCTGGCGGACCAGGCGCTCCACCGGGGATGTAAACGGGTGGCGGTCAACACCAGCGGCCTGGTCCAGGGCCCCGGAGCCCTGCGCTTGAAAAGGGCCCAGGTGGAACTGCTCCGGCCCGCCCTCATCCTGGCCCTCCAGCGTGACCGGGAACTGGAGCCCTTGCTCCAAGGGCTGGGAGGGATTAACTTAAACCTGCCGGAAGCTTTGCCTGCCTTTACCAGGCCCGGCCCGGCGGCAGAGGGAGGGGGGAGAGGAGAAAATCCCAATGGCTGGCAGGTGGTGAGACTGCCGGTCTCCTCCCAGGTTAGCCGGAAGACTCCTGAAGACCGGCGCCGTTACCGGGAGGAGCGGTTCCGCCGTTATTTTCAACAGGCCCGGCGTCTGTCCTTGCCCTGGCGTTCCCTGGTCTTCGAGGGCCTGCCCTGGGGCCGGGGAGAACCCCTGGACCCTCAGGGATTGCGGCAGTGTCACCAAATCCTCGGGGTTCCCGTTCTTTACGGGGAGGCGGCCGGAGGCCGGAAGATGCTGCTGGTGAAGGAAACGCCCCGGGACCATCCACCTTGGCCTAGAGGTGAGTCCCTGCATTGGCTTACCTGGGAGAGCCTGCACCTGCGCCTGGTGGGTCTTCTGGACGGAGCCCGCCGCACCCTGGGTCTGGGCCTGATATTGCCCACCCCCTGGCATCCGGAGGAGATGGCTGTCTGGACCCCTCTACCCCCGGACGCGGCTCCGGCGGTACATTTTCTAAAAGTGGGAAAGATGCGGATAACTATGACCGGTAAGGAGCTGGTTTATGTGTGAACTCTTTGCCATGTCCGGCAGCCAGCGTTATACGGCCCAGGAGTACCTGCCCCCCTTCGCCGACCGGTCCCGGGGCAATATCAGCGGCTGGGGTATCGGCTTTTTCCGGGACGGCCAGGTGGTCATTGAAAAGTCCCATGAAGAGGTTTTTTCCGGGGACCAGATACACGACAGCTTCAACCGCCTCGCCCGAGTGATCGACAGCCGCATCATCCTGTCCCATATCCGCTGCCCTAAGAGCGGCCACCAAAAAGAATCTCACGCCCAACCCCTCGCCGACGAATTTCTGGACCACCATTGGCTGTTCATCTTCACGGGTGAATCCTCGAACCTGCTGGCTTACCGGAGTCCCCGGCCCCTCATGCGGGAACACCTGCTGGCGGCCCGGGTCTTTGAATTTGTCCGGGATGGCCTGGAATCCGGCTTGGCCCACCAGCCCCGTCAGAGCCTCTATCAGGTCCTGGCCCGGACTTGCAAGAGGATGATCGCCCAATATCCGGGCAAATACATGTTTTTTCTGGCCAACGAAACCGTGCTCTTGGCTTTTCACAATCATTCCCAGGTCCTCACTTATCAGAATCCCAAGACCCCGGGGGATTTATTGATCTTGACCACGGTCACCGGGGGGCTCACCTCTCACCCGGACAACTGGTGCTCCTTTTCCCAGCAGGACCCCCAGCGGGGCCAGATTCTGATCATCTCCGGCGCGGATCTGCTCTACCTGGGCCATCTCTGATGTGCGATCTATTCGCCCTCTCCGCTTCCCGGAATTACACTGCGGCCACCTCCCTGCCCCTGTTTGCGGTACGGGGACGGAGAAATGTCCACGGTTGGGGCATCGGTTTTTTTCACCGGCGCTCGCCGGTGGTGGAAAAATCCGGGGAACAGGTCTTCACCGACGGCCGTCTCCACGGTTCTTTCCAACGTCTGGCCCGGGTGGTGAACAGCCCCATCATCGTCGCCCATATCCGCTATAAATCCAGCGGTCGGGTTGATGAATGCCACGCCCATCCCTTTACCCTGGATTTCTGGGATCAGTCCTGGGTCTTTGCCCACAACGGCAAGGCCCCGGCCATCGAGCCCTACTCCAGCCGCCTGGAGCCCCGGTTGGAGGCGAAAAGCGACTCTGCCCGCATCCTGGAATTTCTCCGGGATTTTTTTATGGCGGCCGAACCCCGAAGGTTCCATACCCCTTTCCTCCTGATCCTGAGAGAAGCCCTGAAGCTTCTGCTCCAGGAATATCCCGGAGAGTACAACTTTCTCCTCACCAACGGCCGGGTGCTGTGGGCCTTCACCAACCACCGGCAATTTCTGCTGTTGAAAGGGAGCAGCAAACTGGAGGATGCCCTGCTCCTCACCACCATCGACGAAGGTCTCAGCCCGGAAGACTGGAAGAAAATCGCCGCCAACCCGGGGAGCGGGGGCAAGATTCTCTTGATTGCCGGTGGGGACCTCCTGTGCCTGGAAAATCTGGAACCAGCCGCCGGTAATACCACCTAAGACCCGCCGACGATGGACCCAACCTTTCCTTATCCCCTCAATACTCCAAAAAAATTCCTTAATATATTGAGCTAGAATCGCATCTAATGGTAAGATATTTAGGTATCCCCCGGAAAACTTGATGTAAACGGATATTTTTCCGAAACGATATAAGGATTACCAAAGCTTCCCTCGATAAGCCACTTGATGGACGGGGGCAAACTGTTAACCTGCGGTCACCTGTGGGGGACGGTTATCCCCTTCGGGAGCAAAGGAGGTGGAGAATGGGGGATCAAGAAGATCCCCGGCCAGTTTAACAACACAAGTCCGCAGTAGTAACCGAGGCAAGTTAGGGAGCATTTAAAAATACCTTGTCTCCATGTTGAGCCCCCCTTATCAAGGAGGTAATAGATGAAACGGCAACAACGCTATCAGGGGTTCATGGCCGCCCTGATACTGGGACTGGCCCTGGTCTTGGGGGCCGGCGCCCTGCAACCGGCCTACGCGGGCACCGAAGACGCGGCGATGTTTTATGATGAGCTGGCCCAATATGGCGATTGGGTGGATTATGAGAACTATGGCCCGGTTTGGTATCCTAACCAAGTGGACCAGGATTGGCGGCCTTATGTCAATGGCCGTTGGGTGCCCACGGAACAGGGCCAGGTCTTCGAAACCCAGGAGGCCTGGGGTTGGGCCACTTACCATTACGGCAACTGGATGCCCACCGAAGCCTACGGCTGGGTGTGGGTGCCGGGTCGCACCTGGTATCCTTCCACCGTCACCTGGCGGACCAGCCCGGAATCAACGGCCCCGGAGAAATCCTACGTAGGCTGGGCCCCCATCCCGCCGCCCAACTATGAGCCCCCGCCGGCATACCAGCCCGAGAACTACTACCCGGGAATGCCCGCGGCGAGCCTGATCACCGCCCCGCTCTATATTTTTGCCGCGGCCACCAGCTTCATGCTGGGTTTAGGACAACCCTACACCCCGGCCTATTCGTATTACAATGCCGGGGTTCTGGTGCCCCCGGCCTATGTGCCGGTGATCTATCCCACCGCACCGGTGCTCACGTCGTTCTATACGCCATCGTATTATCCAGCAACTTTCGTCGGGGCGGGCTTGGGTTTCGGGGCCTATGCCTTTGGACCTTCGCCCACCTATATTTCCCGGGTCACCAATATCAACCAGACCGTCATCAACAATACCGTCATCAACAATACGAGGAACATCACCAGAATTAATAACGTCCGGGCGCCTCGCAATGTCATCGATCGCCACCAATCCATCAGACGCATCCAACCTCCGGTCTTGACCCGAGGACAAGGAAATCTGCGGGTGCGTCCGGCCCACAACGTGAGAAGGGCCGAGGCTAACCTGGGTAAGCCCAACATCCTGCGGACGCCAAAGGATGCGCCCAAGTTTACGGCCAAGATTCCCAAGGTTACCAAAGCTCAAGCTGCCGCCATGAGCAAAGGCAGAGGCCCCGTGGGAACTGCTTTACCGTCCAAGGCCACTAAAAAGTTGACTCCCCAGCAGCAGGCCCAGATTAATAAGCTGCCGCCGAATAAGCGGATTAAGCCTGAGGGCCGCCCCACAACTGCGCAGCGCCAACAGCAGCAGCAGCAGCGCCTGACCCCGGAGCAACGGCGTCAGCAGCAACAACAACAGCAGAAATTGACCCCGGAGCAGCGGCGTCAGCAGCAGCAACAACAGCAGAAATTGACCCCGGAGCAGCGGCGCCAGCAACAGCAACAACAGCAGAAATTGACCCCGGAGCAGCGGCGTCAGCAGCAGCAACAACAGCAGAAATTGACCCCGGAGCAGCGGCGTCAGCAGCAGCAACAACAGCAGAAATTGACCCC
>JBMORF010000019.1:0-24509 GCA_049322315.1 Thermodesulfobacteriota bacterium
TATATTGGAGGAAGACAACTTCTTGGAGGGCGAGATATGAAACCTGGGGAAGCGGTGATGAAGCTGACGGCCCTGGGCTATCGCTTTGAAGTGACCGGCGAGCGGCTGCGATGGCGTTTTGCAGGCCAGGGCCAACCCGATCCTGGTAAGGACGGTTTGGAAAGCGTCCATCATCCCGTTGGTAAACCCTTGGGAACCGCGGACATGGAACTACAATATCAGTTCCTGGCGCAATCTTGGGGTGCTATGGGAGTCACGGAAGAAAACCTTAGCTTAAAAAAGAATACGTTCAGGAGGTAACAACACGACCTCAGACGATGGAGGCTTGCGGGACTGGCAGACCATGTTTGAACCTCATATTCACTATGTTTTTATCTTTGGCCGGGTGCTTAAAGAGAGGAGGTATCGCAAACTTCCTGAAAGGTCTCAATTTTAATGCGTGGAGCGCTTCAAGAAGGTTTCGGCTTCTGGAGGGAGGGAAGTGAAACTGACTTGAAAAACCGGGGGGAGATCCGAAAGATGCCTTAATACCTTGCTGTATATGTTATCAGTGATTAACCGTTTGTCATGGTCATATAATGACAGCCGAATGTTAGACAGGCATGGTGGCAAGATCTCCCCGGTGATTTCGGCCATTTGGGGAGCCAGTTTTATGATCGCGGCATGATGACTCGACTCTCCCACATGCTTTCCTTCCAACACGGTAAGCTGGATAGGCAACGGTGGAACCAGTTCGCTCCAGTCCACCGCTTGTTTGGGAGGTAAAAAGAGTTGATAGTCACCGGCAATGCCTCCCACCTCATAGATGGTTAGCGGTTCTTTCACTCCTTTGGGCATCACCTGCATGGCATTGTCTATCCGCACGATATCGCCACATTCCTGTAAGGTGCCTTCTGAAATTAAGATTTGGCCCCCCAACGTATAGGACTCGATGCGGGCCGTGAGATTGACATGACGGCCCACCACCCCATATTTCATCCGCTTTTTGGAGCCGATATTACCCACCACCATTTTGCCGGTATTGACCCCGATACCTAAAGCCACCTCAGGATACCCGGCCTGGCGATTGCGGTCATTAACGGAGGCCATGGCCAGTTGCATTTCCACGGCGCAGGCCACGGCCCGCCGGGCGTCATCCGGGCGCTGCAGGGGCGCCCCAAAGACCACCAAAATGCCGTCCCCGATGAACTCGTCGATGGTGCCTCGATATTTTAAGATGGTTTCGGTCATGGCCTCCAGATAGATATTGACCATGGAAACCACTTCCTCAGCCGGCAGTCTCTCACTTAAGGAAGTAAAGCCCCGCAGATCGGACATGAGAATGGTCGCCTGCCGCTTTTCACCTCCGATTTTTAAGCCCCCCGGCTTCTCCAGAATCGTCTCGACGATTTCATCGGAAAGATAACGGCCAAAGGTCTGGCGAATAAACCTGTTGCGCACTTCCAGGGCGGCGTTGAGTTCCTGCAATTGTCTCTTTTGCTCTTTTTCCAGATCATGCAACCGCTTCTTTTCCAGGCAGGCCCCCACTCTGGCCCGCAGCAGCACCGGGTTAAACGGCTTGGACAGATAGTCTTCTGCGCCCAGTTCGATACAGCGGACCACGCTGTCCATTTCATCCAGAGCGGAGATCATGATGACCGGCAGGCCCCGCCAGTTGGGGGAATCCTTTAGATGCTGGAGCACCTGGTAGCCGTTCAACTCCGGCATCATGATATCCAGGAGCACCAGGTCGAAAGCCTTGGTGTCGATCATCTCCAGGGCCCTGAGACCATCGGGAGCTGTCTGCACCGTATGACCCAGGCGTTCCAGATAACGAGACAGCAAATCGCGATTAATCTCATTATCGTCCACCACCAGGATAGACCCGGTTTCTCCACCGGTAGCGGCAGCACTTTCCTGGGCCAATTCCCTCAGGCTGGTCATCACGCTGTCAATCAGAGGAGAGCGGTCAGAGGCCTCCGGGGAAGGCTTAAGACCGGCATCGATCTTGGAAAAATCAATGATGTTGTTGATGCGCGCCAGGAAGAGTTTCCCGGCGGCATGGATCTTCTGGAGATCGGCGGTAATTTCTTCTTGTCCCTCTTCTCCGGCATTCTCCAACAGCATTTCGCTGTAACCGATAACTCCATTTAACGGCGAGCGCACCTGATAGTCCAGGTTGGCGATGAGCGATTCCAGGTTGAAAGCCACATCATCTGAGGCAAGTTTGTTGGCGTCCAAGAGATCATTGACGATGGCCAGGAGCTGACGGCCGGCTAAAAAGACCTGATTGAGATCGGAGACAAAATCCGCCGGACCGGCATCGTCAGCGTCCTCCAACAGCATTTCGCTATAGCCGATGATGGCGTTCAGTGGGGTCCGCAATTCATGGCGCAGATGCGACCATAGGGCTTGGGAGGTCTGTTGGTCCTCGGTGGTGGGACCGGAACTCCGGGTTCCGGCTGGGCCGGTTTCAGCATTGGTGGCGGACATGATGAGATTGAGCGGTTATTTGGTTAAGAATCCTTGAATCTTTCCCAAGAGGCGAGGAAACTCCACCGGCTTGGTGTCATAGTCGTCACATCCCGCCTCCAGGCATTTTTCCCGGTCGCCCGCCATAGCATGGGCGGTGAGGGCGATAATGGGGATGGCCTGGGTTTCCGGCATGCCCTTGAGTCGCCTGGTGGCTTCCCAGCCATCCAGACCCGGCAGGCTGATATCCATGAGGATCAGGTCGGGGATCTCCGAACGGGCCATTTCTAGCGCCTGCTCCCCGTCCACGGCCATGACCAGATCATAGCCCTTTTTTAGCAACCGCCGGGATAGCATGTCACGGTTCATTTCATTATCTTCAACCAAAAGAATTTTAGACATGTGGCCTTGCTCCTCGGATGCATTTATGCTGATTCTTTGCCGGTTTTTAGGGCGCCCTTCTTCAAGCGGTTCTTTACCATTTTACTCACTTCGGCCAGTAACTCCTCCTGGCCTTTGGCATCTTTCTGGATGATTTCAGCAACATAACCATTCAGCCGCAGACGATCTTCCCCGGTTAAGTCTTTGGCCGTGACCACCACAATGGGAATGGCGCGCCAGGCTTCGTGCTGGCGCAGGTGGTCGACAAATTGAAACCCATCCATCTCCGGCATCATGAGGTCCAACAAGATTAGCCCCGGTTGTCTCTCGGCCAGGCGTTCCAAGGCCACCCTCCCATTTTCGGCCTCCATTACCTCAATCCCCGTTTTCTCCAAAAGACGCCGGATAACCTCCCGGGTTTCGGGATCGTCCTCAACTACCAGGACCATGGAAGGTTCGCCGGGATGGCAATATTTTTCCAAAACAGCCAGCATCCGGTCGCGCTGGATGGGCTTGGTCAGGTAATCCGCCGCACCCAGGGCGTAGCCCAAATTTTTATCATCCACAATAGTCAGCATCACCACCGGGATATCGGCTAACTCCGGATCGGCCTTAAGCTCGCTCAAAACCGTCCACCCATCCATACCCGGCATCATCACATCTAGAGTAATAACATCGGGATGAAGTTCCCGTGCGAGGCGGAGTCCTGCCTGCCCTCCGGACGCGGTCTCGACGCGATAACCTTCCTTGGTCAAAAAGCGGGTCAGCAAATCCCTGGCTCCTGGATCATCTTCAATGACCAGGATGGTGTTAAGACCCGGCAAGAATTTAGGCTCGGCTGCTTCCGGTTGGGGAACCGGGGCCGGGGGTTGGATCTTGACCTCTGCGGGAAGCATGATCGTAAAGGTGGTACCGGCTCCCGGCTCACTGGCAACACTGATCTCCCCCCCCATCATCTTAGTAAAATATTGAGTGATAGTCATTCCCAAACCGGTTCCCCCGTATTTCCGGGAGGTGGAGGCATCGGCCTGCACAAAGGGCTGGAAGAGTCTGTCAATCTGCTCAGGGGTCATGCCAATGCCCGTATCCGCGACGCAGAAGACAATCCACCTGGCGTCGTCTCTGAACAAGGGAGCGGCATCCAAGGTGATGGTCCCTTTTTGGGTGAATTTACTGGCATTGCTGAGAAGGTTAAACAAAGACTGCCGTACCTTGGTGAGGTCGGCGTGCATGGCGCCGAGTTCAGGGGCGAGGTGCACCTGGATAGTATTGGCATTCTTTTCCACCAACGGCTTGAGGGTGCTGGCCACATCATTGATCATCCCTGCCACGTCAAACGATTCCAGATAGAGATCCATCTTGCCGGCTTCGATTTTGGACAGGTCGAGGATCTCATTGATAAGGCCCAGGAGGTGTTTGCCGGCAGTATGAATTTTTTGCAGATCCGGGATGAAATCTTCCTGTCCTTGGTCCTCGGCCTCTTCCATCAACATCTCGCTGTACCCGAGGATGGCGTTCATGGGGGTGCGTAGTTCATGGCTCATATTGGCCAAAAAGGCGCTCTTGGCCCGGGTAGCGGCTTCCGCGGCTTCTCGGGCCTGCTCCAGTTCCCGCTCCGCCCGGTCCCGATCAATGGCTACGGCGATGGTCTTGGCAATGCCGGCCAGGGCATGCACCGTATCGGGGTTGAGCCTGAAACGGGAGAAAAACGCCATCACGCCCACCACCCGATCCTCGACAATCAGGGGATGACCAACAAAGCTGACCAAGCCGTGTTGCCGCACCCATTCCTGGTCATCCACATCGGGTTCTACACTCACCTGGTTGGAAAAGCGCAACCGGGCTTCATGGGCAATGCGACCGATTTTATACTCTCCCAAGGGAATCCGGCTGCGCATGCCGTCAGTATGGGTGTGTATCCCGGCACTGGCCTGCATTTCCAGCATATCTTCTGCGCTATTGAGGGTCCAGATGCGGGCCAGGGCCGCATCGAGCTGACGCACCAAACCTTCGACACACTGTTGCAGCCTTTCCTGTATCGGTTTAAGGCTGGTCAAGGCATCGCCGACTTCAGAGCCCAAGAGCGCCAGATGTTCTCTTTGCTTGGTATCAGTGATATCCCAGCAGGCACCGATCATCCTGGTGGCGGCGCCGACTTCATCTCGCAACACCACAGCTCGGGTCGCCACCACATGCATACTGGCATCCGGCCAGATTACCCTAAATTCCGTGTGGTAATCCCTGGTTCCCTCAATGGCCTGCCGTGTTTGCTCCCGCATCCGCTCGAGGTCGTCGGGGTGAACGCGATCCAGAAAAATCTTCCCTTGGTTTGACAAATCATCATCGGACAACCCGAGAATATATTGGGTGGCCTTGTCCCAGATGAGGGTATGCTGGTGCAGATCCCTCTCCCAGATGCCGATGCCGGTGGCGGCCAGGGTTAAATTGAGTCGCTCCTTGCTGTCCCGCAGGGCCTCTTCGGCGCGCTTCTTTTCGGTAAAATCCTCAAAAATGGACACCCCTCCCAGAACTTTCCCTCCGGGAGTGACAATCGGCTGGCAAAAAGCCCGCAGAGGGGTCAGCTTGCCGCCGGTGACGGAGAGATAATCTCCCTCGTAGTAGCGTGTTTGACCGTCGAGGGAAGCGAGGATCGCCTGGCGAAGGTTTTCATCCCGAAGCTGCTGCGGTAGATTGAACCCGACAATTTTCTCTCGGGGTGCGCCGATGATTTGCGCAAAATTTTCGTTCAGATCGGTGACAATGCCGTGCTGATCATAATACATAATGCCCAGCGGCACATTCTCGAACACGGAGCGATAGAGTTCCTCACTCTTGGCCAGGGCTGCCTGGGCCTGCTGACGCTCCTGGTTGGCATGCCGCAAGCGCTGCCGCCAGATGAGAAAAGCAGCACTCAGGGTCAGCATCAAAAGGCCGCTTGTCAGGCCAATCTTGGTCCGCAGGGAGGCCGGCATCAATTTATCGAGGTTCCCCAACAGTACTAACGTCCATGGGCCATTGGGATCGTTCCATTGCAATGGCGCCCGGGCAACGGCATAGCGGTGATTTTCAATGCTGACGATGTCTCTCGTCAGGTTGAAGGGCAACGTCTTAGGTGTTCCGCTGTCGAAAACTCTGCCGAACTGTTTGAGCTTCCGGATCGCCTCAAGCCGTTCGGGGTTGCATTGCCCGGCCATAGACTCGATCCATTTGTCGCGGGTGCTGGCGAAAACCAGATCTTGGGGAGACAAGAGGAGCGCCGGGCCAGACCAGGCTCTTAATACGGAGTCGACCCGTTCCAGACCCAGGCGAGCAACCACAGCGCCGATAATTGGAGCATCGGCCGATACTTCGCCATACAGGGGGGCGGCAAAGTACAGGGATCGCATACCAGTTGTCGTACCGATGGCCGCATAGATATTCTGCTTGCCCTGCATGGCAATTTGGAAATAGGGGCGGAACTTGACGTCCACCCCGGTTAGGGGTACTCCAATCGTGTCCCAAGAGGACTTTATTGTCCCGTCCGGGTTCACGATATAAGCCCCGTTGGCCTCATAAGACTTTCCGATTGCCTGCAAGCTTTCCATGACCACCGGAGTATTCAGGGGAATCTCTCCGCGTGCAACTCTCTTGATCGGCTGATCGACCAGTCCTAACGCGGACACCGCTCCCATCACATTGCCGTTCATCGTCTGTGCCATTACTTCGAAGCCGCGTCGAGTTGCCTCGGTTTCCAATGCCACTTTGTAATTGTGTTCCAGAGAGAGGCGCGTTGTCTCTATGATGCCGAGTGCCACCGTAACCGAGAGCAGGATGGCGCCCGCCCAGGGTAACAGGCGGCTTGAAGATGGACTAATTTTCATGGTAGGTTTCCTATGATTTGGATTCACCTGCCGAAAGGTAGGGAAACTGTGGCGCTCCCCAGCACGATAATGAAAATGAAAAATAATCCAAACATTATCTGAAATGATCTTTTAGTGCTCATTGCCTACTTCGAATAATCGCAGTTACCGAATCACCAGTGAATACCTGTGTTCAATTCGTGATCTCTCCCCATGATTATTTAACCGCATCTTTGTTCATTCCCGCACTATTTTGCTTTTGAGATCCGGCAGGTTCGAGGTTATTTTGCCAGCCGCCGCCCAGGGCCCGGTAGAGGGCGATGACCGCCAGGAACTCGTTGGCCCGGTCCTGGGTCAACCTGAGTTCGGACTCAAATAACTGCCGGTCTGAATCCAAAACTTCCAGATAGGGGGTCACTCCGCCATAATAGCGTTGATAGGCCAGGTCGGTTTGCTGACTCAAGGCCTTAACCTGTTTTCCTGTTTCAATGCGGACTTCCTTAAGCATCCGTACCCCCACCAGGGAGTCGGACACTTCCTGGAAGGCTTGCTGAATGGACTTTTTGTAGGTAAGGAGGGCTTCCTGTTTCACGGCCTCCGCGGCCCGGACCCCGGCCCGGAGCCGGCCCGCATTAAAGATGGGCTGGGTGATGCCGGGCGCCACCAGATCCCAAAAACTGGCCGGCCCGGTGAACAGGCTTTTCAAGGCCGCGGACTCCCACCCGGAGGCTCCTGTAATCCTGATGTTGGGAAAAAGCAGCGCCTTGGCTTCGCCGACGCGGGCGTTGGCCGCCACCAGGGTCTGCTCGGCAAAGCGGATATCGGGGCGCCGCTCCAAAAGGGTGGAAGTTAGCCCCGGAGGGATGGTGACGGTTAAATCCTGGTCCAAAAGAGATTTACCCCGGGCGATGGGACCCGGGTTCCTTCCGGTCAAGACGCTGATCAAGTTTTCTTTCTGTTCGATGGCCCGCTTCAGATCGGGAACCACGGCCCGGGCCCCATATACCAAATTTTCATTCATAAGCACCGGCGTCAAGGAATCCCAACCATAGTCGAAGCGCGCCTTCACCAGCTTGAGGGACTCTTCCCGAACCTTCACGGTGCGGTTGCTGATTTCGAGCTGTTGGTCCAAAGCCCGAAGCTCGATATAGGCCCGGGCCAGGTCGGTCACCAGGGTCTGGAGGACGAATTTGCGGTTTTCTTCGGAAGCGAAAAACTCGGCCCGCGCGGCTTCCGTGGCCCGGCGGATGCGACCGAAGAAGTCCAGTTCCCAGGCTAGATCACCGAACACCAGGCCGGAAACCCGCTCCAGGCGCGGGGTCATAAAATTTATCCCCCGCTCCGAGGTCCTCACCGGGTTCAATTGGCTGTTGGCATTGAGCGTGGGAAAAAGAAAGGACCTCTGGATAATTATCTGCTCCCGGGCCGCCAGCACCCGCTGCGCGGCGATCTGCACGTCATAGTTTTCCTGGAGCGCGATCCTGATTAACTCCTGGAGCTTTGCGTCCTTGAAGACCTCAAACCACTTCAGATCTCCAAAGGACACTTCAGCCGGTTGTTTGGGGATATCCGGGCCTTCGCCCCGATAGTTAGGGGGGACCGGGTAGCCGGGCCGCTGGTAGTCGGGGCCGACGGCGCAGCCGCAAATCAGAATGAGCAGAAGAATGATCAGCCGGGTCCTCATGACTTTTCTCCTTGATCGCCGGGGGGGGCGGCCGTGGCCGCGGCAGGCTCTGGGTGCTCCTTGCCCTTGCGGTGAGAGAATTTTTCCACCACATAGAAGGTGACCGGGATGAGGAATATGGCGATGACCGTGGCCGCAGCCATCCCCCCGATCACCGCAGTGCCCATGACCTTTCGAGCTATAGCCCCTGAGCCGGAAGCCAGGGCCAGGGGCACGCACCCCAGGATAAAAGCGAAGCTGGTCATGAGAATGGGGCGGAGGCGGAGCTTTGCCCCCTCCAGGGCCGCATCGGCGATATCCTTGCCTTTCTCATATTCCACCTTGGCGAACTCAACGATGAGGATGGCGTTTTTGGCGGCCAGGCCAATGAGCATCACCAGGCCGATCTGGGCATAGAGATTGAGTTCCATGCTGCGCATCCAAATTCCCAGAAAAGCCCCAAAGACCGCAATGGGCGTGCCCAACAACACGCTGAAAGGCAGCGACCAGCTCTCGTATTGGGCCGCCAGGATTAAAAAGACGAAGGTGAGGGACAGGGCGAAGATGACCCAGGCGGGGACCCCCTCTTGGGCCTTCTTTTCCTGGTAGGACATGCCCAGGTAATCGTAGCCCATCTCAGACGGCATGGTCTCCTTGAAGACCTGCTCCAGGGCCTTCATCCCCTGGGAGGAACTGTAGCCGGGGGCGGTGACGGCATTGATCTGCACGGAGCGGTAGAGATTGTAACGCATGGTGAACTCCGGCCCGGAGCGCTGCTCCAAAGTGGTGAGGGCGCTCAAAGGCACGGCGTCGCCGTTCTTGTTGCGCACATAGAACTGGCCCAACTGTTCGGCATTGACCCGATATTCCCCCTCGGCCTGCACGTACACCTGCCACTGGCGGCCGAACCGGTTGAAATAGTTGACGAAGTAGCCTCCCATGAAGGCCTGGAGCACCCGGTAGACCTCGGCGACGTCCACGCCTTGCTTGAGCACCTTGTCCCGGTCCACCTTGACGAAGATTTGGGGCACCGTGGGCACAAAGGTGGTGGTGACCCGGGAGAGTTCCGGACGTTTCTGCGCCGCCGCCAGGAACTTCTGGGTATTCTCCCAGAGGAACTTGATATCTTTGCCGGCGCGATCCTCCAAAATAAAAGTGACCCCGCCGGCGGTGCCGATGCCGGGGATGGCCGGGGGCGAGAAGGCAAAGGCGATGCCCTGGGGGAGTTGGGCCAGCTTGCGGTTGAGGCCGGCCATGATGGCTTCGTATTTCTCCTCCGGCTTTTTCCGCTCTTCCCAAGGCTTCAGGGTCACGAAGAAAAAGCCGCTATAGGTGTTGGTGACGCCGCTCAACATGCTGTAGCCGATCACCGAGGTGACGTATTCCACCCCCGGGGTGTTCATCATGATCTCTTCGATTTGGCGGCAGACTTCACCGGTACGTTGCAGGGAGGAAGCGTCGGGCAACTGGACCCCGGCATACATATATCCCTGGTCCTCTTCCGGAAGGAAGCCGCCCGGGAGCCTGCCGCCCAAGAAGCCGGTGGCCCCCGTCACCAGGGCCAGAAAGAGCAGGCTCATTCCCGCCTTTCTGATAAAGGTCCCGCACCACTTCACATAGCCGTTGGTGGCCCGGCCGAAGTTGTCGTTGAACCAGCGATAGAAGCGGCTCAACAGACCCCCGGATTCCTTTTTGGGCTTCAGAATCAGGGCGGACAGCGCCGGGGAGAGAGTGAGGGCGTTGAATGCGCTGATGAGCACGGAGATGGCAATGGTGATGGCGAACTGCTGGTAGAGCCGGCCTGTGATCCCCGGAATGAAAATGGTGGGGAGGAAGACAGAGGAGAGCACCAGGGCAATGGCCACCACCGGCCCGGAGACCTCCTCCATGGCCTTGATGGTCGCGTCTTTGGGCGACAGGCCGTGGTCAATGTGGTGCTCCACGGCCTCCACCACCACGATGGCGTCGTCCACTACCAGGCCGATGGCCAGGACCAGCCCCATCAAGGCAATGGTGTTGATGTTGAAGCCGATGACGGGAAAGAGGGCAAAGGTACCGATGAGGGACACGGGCACCGCCAGGGCCGGGATCAGGGTGGCCCGCCAGCCCTGGAGGAAGATGAAGACCACGATGATGACGAGTATGAGGGCTTCAAAAAGGGTATGGACGATCTCCTTCAGGCCTTCCCGCACCGCCTGGGTGGTGTCCAGAGCGATGACGTAGTCCATATCCGGCGGAAAGGACTTCCTGGCCTCCTCCATGAGCTTTTTTACGCCGTCCACCGCCTGGATGGCATTGGTGCCCGGGAGCTGATAAAGGGCCAGGACGGCGCCGGCCTTGCCGTTCAAACGCCCCTGGAGGGCATAAGTCTGGGACCCCAACTCAATCCGGGCCACATCTTTCAGGCGGACGAGCGACCCATCTGGATTGGCCCGGAGCACTATCCGTTCAAACTCCTCCGGATTTTCCAGCCGGCCCTGGGAGCGGATGGCGTAGGTGAATTCCTGGCCTGCGGGGGCGGGTTCCGCTCCTACCTGGCCGGAAGGGTTCACGGTGTTCTGTTTCTGGATGGCGTCCACGATCTCGGGGATGGTGATGTTGAGCTTGGCCAGTTGGTCGGGCTTGACCCAGAAGCGCATGGCGTATTGCCCGGCCCCGAACACGGTGACGCTGGCGATACCCGACACCCGGGTCATTTGGTCGTTTAAGTTGATGTAGGCGTAATTGGCCAGGAAGGTGGCGTCGTAGGTGCCCTTCGGAGATATGAGGTCCACCACCATCAAAGGTGCGGCCGTGGACTTCTTGACGGTGATGCCGTAATTGCGCACGTCCGCCGGCAATTTGGCTTCGGCCTGGCTCTCCCGCATCTGGGTCAGCACCTGGTCGATGTTGGGGTCGGTGTTGACATCGAAGTTCACGTACAGCTTCAACTCGCCGTTGTTGGCGTTCAAGGAGTACATGTAATTCATGTTGTCCACGCCGCTCATTTCCTGCTCGATGGGTGTGGCCACGGACTGCTCCACCGTCTGGGCGTCGGCGCCCACATAAGTGGTGTTAACGAAGATTTCCGGCGGGACAATGTTGGGGTACTGGGAAATGGGCAAACCCAGGAGCGCCACCACTCCCACGATCACCATGTCTCAATCAAAGCCCGGATTTTGGCGAACTGCCCGGGGCGCAGAATATTGCCGGGGTTAGGGAAGAGGGTGGCAATCTTGATGGTGCCGGTGCGCTCGTCCACCTGGCGGTCGGCAAAGTACAATTTGCCTTTATGGGGAAAGACCCTACCGTCGGATAGGATGAGCTCCAGGTTATGCCCTTTGGACTCGGAGTTCCCCTTGGCCTCGGCCTCCCGGATAAAGCGCATATATTCCTGTTCGCTGAGGGGAACGAACACTTTAATAGGATCTACCGTGGATACGGTGGTCAGCTCCGGACCCCCCGAGCTCCCCACCAAGTCGCCCAATTGGGCCTTGGAGATGCCGGCGATGCCGTTGATGGGCGAGGTGATCTTAGTAAAACTCAGGTCAATTTCGGCCTTGCGCACCGCCGCTTTGGCGGCCTGCACCGCGGCCTTAGACGAGGCTTCCCGGCCGATGGCGTCATCCAGGTCTTTTTTGCTCACCGCGTTCACTTTCGCCAGGGGTCGGATTTTCTCCAAATTGGCCTTGGCGGTGTAGAGCTGGCCTTCAGCGATGGCCAATTCCCCTTTGGCCTGCTCCAGGGCCGCCTGGAAAGGCCGGGGGTCGATCTCAAAGAGGACCTGGCCCTTCTTCACCACCGAGCCTTCCTGATAGTTCTGCTTGATGAGATAACCCTGGACCTGGGCGTTGATCTTGGCGTTCACCAGGCCGTCCGTCGTGCCCACCCACTCCCGGATGATGGGCACATCCTTGACGACCACGTTCGCCACCTCCACCGCGGGCGCGGCCGGGCCGGAGGCCTTTTTCTCGCCGCAGCCGCTCACCAGGCCAGCCGACAGGCAGGCTGCCGCCAAAAGATAAGCTGCTAGGCCGGGACTCCGGAAGTCAGGATACAGATTCATAGGGATTGACCTCATCTCTTTCAGATATTGAAAACTTCAAGGTTTATCTTTCTGGTGCATAACTGCCAACGACACCAGCCGGGCCAGGGTGATGGCCGGGTAGAGCTGTCCCACCAGGGCCTCGAACATGGCCAGTGTCCGGGCTGCGGGCAGAACCGGGGTGATATCGCCATAACCCAAGGTGGTCAAGGTAATAAAGCTATAATAGACCAGGGCCCTTTGCAGCCCCTCCGGGTCATCCGGCGTAATATTGGCAGGGAAGTTAAAGGCTCCCGACATGGTGAGGGCCATAACCTGGTAAAGCAAGGCCCACATCAATCCGAAGATAAGATAAACCGCAATGGCGCCGCGAATCCGGTGCCTGGTCATCTGACCTTCTCCGAAGACCTGGACCATCAATGCGGCCAGCAAAAACCCCAGATAAAGGAACCCCAGGCCGGCATTCAAGATAGCCAGGAATTTGTCGGGCTGAACCACGCTTATCCAGTTGCCGGCCAGGTTGGCCACCGCCAGCAAGATGGCGAAGAAGCGCACCCCGCGATGCATGAAGACCGCAAGAACGCCGGACACAATAATGAGAGAGAACAGCAAATGGCTTAAAAGCTTGAAGGTTGCCAAACCTTCCAGGGAGTAAAGGGCCAAAAACCCTACCAGGGAAATAAGCAAACCGGTGAGACCGCTGTCGCTGGACCAAAAATGGCGTGGATGGAGTCTGGCAAGTCGCATCAGGATTCTCAACCGGGCACGTGGAAAAAGGCCACCGCCATAACCAGGTATACTGTCAGGAGGAGCAGGCCGGTGAACCAGTTGGATTTCCCGTCGCTGGTGGTATGGGCCACCAGGGAGGCGGAGATGACGATGGCGAACACCTCGCCCCGGGTAAAGACCAGGTCCATCTGTCGCGGGGCAATAAGATAGCTCAGAAACACCAAAAACGGCGTGACAAAGAGCGCGACCTGAGTGCTGCTGCCGATGGCGGCTTCATTGACCGCAATCTCCGCAGGACGCAAGAAATGGAACAGAGCCGGGATGATGATGGCCACCGAGACCAGCAATAACATCGGGCCCTGGGGCCGGAAATGCTCCAGGTAGAAGGAAAGCGGCACAAAAAGGAGCAGCACGTTCAGGGAAAGAAAGAGTTTCAGGATGTTCCCTCCGGCGGCGTTCACTTCTATCTCCTTTGTAGGCAATTCCTGCCCCAATGTTCTTCAATGCTTCCCGTGGGCCTTCCTTATCCCTGTCTCCGGCTCACTGCCTCTTTCTCAATATCTCCATCATGGTTTTTTCCGGGGGACGCACCAAACTTCTGATGAGCAGGAGCACCAGGTCTTCATCGCCGGTATTGACCGCCTGGCGAGTGGTCCGGGCCGGGATAACCAGGGTGGTATTGGGGAACAAGTCAAAGCGGTCCTCGTCCACAATGGCGTAACCGGCCCCCTTCAGCGTGATGACGACCACCTCCCCGTAATGCTGGTTAACCGGGGTTTCTGCGCCCGGAGGCAGGGTGAGGAGCCAGACCTCCATGGTCTTCAAACCTTGTTTCTCGCCCGCCAGGGTTTGCTGAATTAAACCCATCAGATGGACTTTTTTGACTTTTTCATTTTCTATGAGCATTCTTTAACATCTCCCCAAGTTATTACCCCACCGCTCAGAATGCTGGTCAATGTTCCAAGCCCCTTCGGGCCAGTTCCAAAATACGCCGGGCGTAGGCGTCTTTCAAACCTGTGAGAAACTCCCCATCCACTTTGCCCTTCCGGGTGATGACTTCTGTGAAGCGTTTCGGGATGGAGACGCCAGCAGGATTAAATCCCGTTTTTATCCGGGCCTGCCAGCGCAATTTCTGAATGTTATGGGAAACCGCGTCAATGGTATCAGCCAGGACGCCGTAACCTACCACCTGGAGACATTCCGCCAGCAACTCCTCAGTGTAAACTCCCCGGGCAAAGAGGCAGGCCACCATGGAAGTGAGGAAGACCCGGCTGGCTTCATCCGCCTGCTCGACGACGTCCAGGATGTCCAAAACGGCAAAGCAGTCGGTCACCCCCAGCATGGAGCCGGTTGCGAAGGTGGACTCATGGTCATATGACACCTGCCGGTAGAAATAGCGGTAGTCGGTCTGTAAATTTTCCCGGGAAAAACTGATGTGGATACAGCCCACCGGGCAGCCGGCGCAGGCCAGGGAACAGGAATGGCAGCCGATGCATCGTTCCAGCCGCGGGGAAGTGAGAATTGTTATAGGCTTTTCCTTCAAAATAGGGTACGAGGCTGCCCGATCATGGCCAGGACGCCGTTCCAAAGCCAACCCTCGGGGTCCAGTTTTTTTCTTTCCGATACCGCCATGGAGATGGGCACGTGGGTACCTTGATGGTTCCAATTGCCCACCACCATATCAGTCTTGCCGGCCATGCCCGCATGCACCGCATTTTGCCCCAGCAGCAGGCAAAAAACCGAATCACGAGCATTGGCCGGAAGACTGCGGATGGTGTAGCTGGGATCTATATACTTTAATTCTACTTGGCGGCCGTTTTGGCTGAAATGCGCCTTAATCCGGTCCCTCAGGAAAATCCCGATGTCGTTGTGCCGGATATTGCCGGAGGCGTCCCGTGCGGCCGTCTCCGTTAAAAGGTCCTGGCCAGCCCCTTCTGCCGCCACAATGACGGCGTAACCCTGCCGCACCAGTCTCTCCTCCAGGGCCCTAAAAAGACCCTCCAGCTTAAAGGGCACCTCCGGCACCAAACAGAAATTTACCTGGCTGTTGGCCAACACGGCATACGCGGCGATAAAACCGGAGTCCCGGCCCATCAATTTCACCAGGCCGATACCGTTTCTGGCCCCCTGTGCTTCACTGTGGGCCGCGTAAATGGCCCTGCGAGCCTCGGAGCCGGCCGTATCGAAGCCAAAGGATTGCTGGATGAAGGAGATGTCGTTGTCAATGGTCTTGGGGATGCCGATCACGCTGATCTTTAAACCGCGGCGACCGATTTCCCCGGCAATGGCCTGGGCGCCCCTGAGCGTCCCGTCCCCCCCGATGGCAAACAGGATGCCGATATTTGGGCGGTCCAGAGTGTCCACCATGTCGCCGATATCCTGGTTTCCCCGGGAGGATCCCAGAATAGTGCCACCCATTTCGTTAATGGCGCTCACCGACTCCGGGGTCAATTCCAGGGGAGCGTGATTATACTTTGGACTGAGCCCCTCGTAGCCATAACGGAAGCCCAACACTTGTTTAACCCGGTACTGCCGAAAGAGGGTCAAAACGATGGCCCGGATGACATCGTTCAGTCCCGGGCATAAGCCCCCGCAGGTAACGATCCCACAATTAAGGTCTGTCGGATCGAAGTAGATTTTCTCCCGGGGGCCAGCCTTTTCCAGGTAAGGAGGCTCTCTCCCCGCCTCCAGATAACTCTTGATACTTCTTAAGTCGGAATGGTATAGCACGTGCTCCTCATCATTGACAAAGCGCACCCCGGTAATGGGTGAGGGGAACTGGCATTCACCCAACCTCGAAACCGTAAAATTCAGGTCACTTTCTTGCATCTGGGAACCGTCCCGGTTGGCAAGGATTCATGATAACGACCTGACCCTCCAGATCTTCTCGCAGTATTCCCGGATGGCCCGGTCCGAGGAGAATTTCCCCATGCGGGCCGCGTTGAGGATGGACATGCGGGTCCAGCGCTTCTCATCCCGGAAGATGTGGCCCACTTCATCCTGCCGTTCCACGTAAGATCGATAATCCGCCAGCACGAGATACTCATCATGGCATATAAGTGAGTGCGCCAGGGGTTTGAACAGATCCCGGTCACCGTGGGAGAAAAACCCGGAACTGATAAGGTCCAAGGCTTCCTTAAGGTCCGGGTGGTCGTGATAATAATGGTGTGGGGCATAGCCTCCGGCCTTCAAACTTTGGACCTCCCCGGCGGTGAGTCCGAATAGGAAAAAGTTTTCCGGACCTGCTCCCTCCCGGATCTCCACGTTAGCGCCATCCAATATCCCGATAGTGAGGGCGCCGTTCATGGCGAACTTCATATTGCCGGTGCCGGAGGCCTCCTTGCCCGCAGTGGAGATTTGCTCCGAGAGGTCGGCTGCGGGGTAAACGAATTGGCCGTTTTTCACGTTGAAATCCGGAAAAAACACCACCTTGAGGCGTCCCTGGATATCCGGGTCGTTATTTACCACCTCTGCCACTGCATTGATAAGCTTGATGATCAGTTTGGCCATGCAGTAGCCGGGTGCGGCCTTGCCCCCGAAGATAAAGGTCCGGGGAGTGAGATCCTGCTCCGGATGACGCTTTAGGCGGTTATAAAGAGTAATGATGTGCAACACATTCAAATGCTGCCGTTTGTATTCGTGAATGCGCTTCACCTGGACGTCGAAGAGACTTTCCGGATTGACCGCCACCCCGGTGCGCTCCTGGATGAGGGCGGCCAAGGTTTTTTTGTTAGCCAGCTTCACTCCGCGCCAGTCCCGGTGAAACTCCAAATCCTCGGCGAATTTCTCCAGTCCCCTGAGGTCCTCCAGATGTGTGAGCCAGGTATCGCCGATTTTACTGGCAATAAGCCGGCTTAAGCCGGGGTTGCTCAGAGCCAGAAAGCGCCGGGGAGTCACGCCATTGGTGACATTGAGAAACTTCTCAGGCCAGAGGTCATGAAAATCCTGGAGCACCGTTTGCTTCAAGAGTTCGGTATGGAGGGCCGCCACCCCGTTGATGGCATGACTGCCCACACAGGCCAGATTGGCCATGCGCACGGATTTGTCCCCGGCTTCGTCGATCAGGGACAGCCTTCTGGCCCGGTCTTCGTCCTGGGGATACTTGCGGCGCACCTCATCTAAAAAACGCTGGTTGATTTCACAGATGATTTCCAGGTGCCGGGGCAGGACCTCGGCAAAGAGGGGCACCGGCCAGGTCTCCAGGGCCTCGGCAAGGAGGGTGTGATTAGTGTAGGCCAAAGTTTTCCGGGTGATCTCCACCTGCCAGCCGTCCCGGATTCCTTGGTCGAAGATGCCGAACTCGTAGCGGATGCCGTAGCCGATGGCGGGAATCTCCAGGGTGGCCAGGGAGTCCAGGTAACAGGCGGCCAGCCTTCCCAAACCGCCGTTTCCCAACCCGGGCTCGCCCTCCTGCTCCAAGAGTTCTTCTAACTTGAGCCCATGTCGAGATACGGCTTCCTTGACCTGATCCCAGATACCCAGGTTGATGAGGTTGTTGCCCAACTGCGGCCCCAGCAAAAATTCTGCCGAGAGATAGCTCACCACCTTGACGTCAGCCGCGATGGTCTTGAGGGTTTGCACCCAGTTATGCAGCAGCCGGTCCCGCACCGTATAGGCCAGGGCCATGTACCAGTCATGCCGGGTCGCAAGTTCAGGGGGCCGCCCCTGGACATAATAGAGGTTGTCCAAAAGGGCCTGGGCCAAAGTCTCAGGGCTGATTCCGGTGTGGATGTTTTCTTGGTCTTGAGACTTCTGCTTCATTTTCATGTTTATCCTTTACGTCCCGCCGTTTTCTCAAGGGTCTCAGGCTTTCCCGGCGCTCATGAGCACCTGCTCGTTCTTGTGCCTGACCATCTTGATCAGTTCGTCCCTGGCCGGCCCCAGGTATTTGCGCGGGTCGAACTCCCCGGGGTTTTCGGCAAAAATCTTCCGGAGCACCGCGGTCATGGCCAGGCGGCCGTCACTGTCGATATTGATTTTACAGACCGCGGAGCTGGCGGCCCTGCGCAACTGCTCTTCGGAGATGCCCACCGCCTCTTCCATCCTGCCTCCATACCGGTTGATCAGATCCACGTACTCGGGCATAACCGTGGAAGCGCCATGGAGCACAATGGGGAATCCCGGCAGGCGCTTTTCGATTTCTTCCAAGATGTCAAACCTCAGGGGCGGCGGCTCCTCGCCAGGCTTCACCTTGAACTTGAAAGCTCCATGAGAGGTGCCGATGGAGATGGCCAGAGAATCCACCCCCGTCTGTTTCACAAATTCTTCCACCTCGTGAGGCTGGGTGTAATGGGACGCGGCCGCGGAGACCTCGTCCTCCATCCCGGCCAGCACCCCCAACTCTCCTTCCACGGTGACGTCGCGCTCATGCGCGTAATCTGCGACCTGGCGGGTGAGACGGACGTTTTCCCCGAAGGGATGATGCGAACCGTCGATCATCACGGAGGAGAAACCCGAGTTGATGCAGGATTGGGCCAGTTCGAAGGTGTCGCCGTGGTCCAGGTGCAGGGCCATGGGGATGGGGGCGCCCAGAACCTTCATCATCTCCACGGCCCCCTTGACCAGATGGGGTACCATGGCTTCGTGTATATATTTGCGGGCGCTGCCCGAACACTGGATAATTACTGGAGATTTCGACTGGACACAGCCAATAACGATGGCCTCTAGCTGCTCCAGATTGTTAAAATTGTAAGCCGGAACGGCATAGCGCCCGGCCATGGCCTTCTGAAACATCTCCCGGGTATTCACCAGCCCGAGTTCTTTATAATCAATTTGAGCCATTATCCGGACTCCTGTGGTGAAGGTATCCTGGTTCAAAGCCCCTGGCCGAGCCTACCCTGGTTGCGGCCCTGCCTGGCGCACCTCTGGGCTCACTTGGTCCGCAAAAGTTTTGAAGTTTTCCGCAAACATGCCCGCCAGCTTCTTTGCTTGGGCATCATACGCGGCCTTATCGCTCCAGGTGTTTCGAGGGGTAAGGACTTCCACCGGCACTCCGGGACATTGGCTGGGCACCGCCAGGCCGAAGATGGGCTCGGTAATCATGGACACCTTGGAGAGCGAGCCGTCCAGAACCGCATGCACCAGCGCCCTGGTGTGAGCGATGGCCATCCGCTGTCCTACCCCATAAGGTCCGCCGCTCCAGCCGGTGTTCAACAGCCAGACGTCTACTCCGTGGGCCGCGATTTTTTCCCCCAAGAGGTCGGCATACACCGTGGGGGGCAGGGCCATAAAGGGCGCGCCAAAACAGGTGCTGAAGGTGGCGCTGGGTTCGGTGACGCCTTTTTCGGTGCCCGCCACCTTAGCAGTATAGCCGGACAAAAAGTGATACATGGCCTGGGCCGGGGTGAGCTTGGCCACCGGCGGCAATACCCCGAACGCGTCGCAAGTCAGCATGATAATGTTTTGAGGATGTCCTCCCATCCCGTTCCGGGTCGCGTTGGGGATGTGGCTGATGGGGTAGGCGGCCCGGGTATTTTCCGTTAAAGAGTCATCATTCAAGTCCAAGCGTCCGGTCATGCTGTCGAAACTTACGTTTTCAAGAATGGTCCCGTAGCGCCGGGTGGTCTCATAGATTTCCGGCTCTGCGGTGGGGGACAATTTGATGACCTTGGCGTAACAGCCGCCTTCAAAATTGAAGACGCCTTTGTCGCTCCAGCCGTGTTCGTCGTCGCCGATCAAAGTACGCATGGGGTCCGCGGATAGAGTGGTCTTGCCGGTGCCGGAAAGACCGAAAAAGATGGCCACGTCTCCTTTGGTCCCCAGGTTGGCCGAACAATGCATGGACAGCACCTGTTTTTGGGGTAGGAGGTAGTTCATGACGGTGAAAATGGACTTTTTGATCTCCCCGGCATACTGGGTGCCGCCGATGAGCACCAACTTCTGGCCGAAGTGGATAACGATGAAGACCTCTGAGCGGGTGCCATCCACTTCTGGAACCGCGTGGAAGTTCGGGGCATTGATCACCGTGAACTGGGGCTCGTGACTGGCCAACTCCTCGGCTTTGGCCTGGATGAACATGTTGCGGGCGAAGAGGTTGTGCCAGGCAGTCTCGGTTATCACCCGGATGGGCAATCGATAGGCGGGGTCAGCCCCCGCAAAACAGTCCTGGACAAAGAGGTCTTTCCCTTGGAGATAAGCCAGCAGCCGGTTTTGCAGAGAAGCAAACCGCTCCATTTCCATGGCCTTGTTTACTGCACCCCACCAGACTTTATCTTCACTGGAGGGCTCCCTCACCACAAACTTGTCGTTGGGGGAGCGCCCTGTATACTCGCCGGTGCGTACCACCAGGGGGCCCAGGTGGGCCATACGGCCTTCCCGGCGCCGGATGGCCTCTTCGTATAATAGCGGCGTGGAGAGATTCCAGTAAACAAACCCGGTATTCTTGATACCGTGCTCTTCCAGGCCATAAGGACTGGCAAACGGCCTTTCCATTTCACTTCTCCCTTATTTAGCAATCCTTCTTAATAAACCACAATCGCGCCAAGTGGTGATGATGAATGGCAGAATATGGGAAGGCGAAGCAGGCCTTCCCATATTCGCCGCTGCCTGACATACTATCAGCAGCTTCCCCAAAAGCCTTATTTATTTTCCCTGACCAGCTTTTGGCTCTGAAGAAACGCCCGCGTCAAATCCTACTCGGTGGGATCCGGAACCACGCAGTAGGACACCTCAGTGCCCTCGTAACACTTTTCATAATAGTTGCCGCCGTCAGAGTAGTATGTCTGGCCGTCCACCACCACTGGCTGGGCCGCAGCCGATAAAGCCGCCACTGTCGTCCCCACCGCCAGACCGGCAACCGCAGCCCGGGCATAGGGGCGATAGCCGGGCCCGTTGTAGGCGTTCCAGTTCTGGTTAACATTCACATTCCGGTTGTAGGTTCCACCTCCACTGGGGGGACGAGTAGCGACCTGCCCCCCGGGCCCTCTGGCAGCAGCCCCACCGGCGGGCCCCCGTACCGCCGCACCCCCGCCTGCTCCTCTCGCCGCGGCCCCGCCTTGGGGTCCCCTATAGGCTGCGCCTCCCCGGGCTGTCTGGGCATATTGACCGCCCCGGGGGCCTTGGGCCACTGTGCCCCCTCGTGGACCCTGAGCAGCCGAGCCACCTCGTGGACCTCGAGCCACTGCGCCGCCTCGGGGGCCTTGGGCGTAACCGCCGCCTCCGCGCATGCTGCCGCCACTAAAACCACCGCCGCCGGCGCGAGCTCCACCGCCGCCACCCCGCCCACCCCGCTGTCCCTGTGCTTCCGAGCATAAGAAGGGCAGGCCAATTAATAACACCGCCATGAAAATGCTCCAAAGAGGAGACATCAGTTTTCTCAGCTTCATGACTTACCTCCTTGCTTCTTCTTCGGCTTGGCTTTTGGGGCCTGGCCGGCTTTCATTGGCATAAACTTGATCTTTTCCGCTCCCTGTGGGGGGGTAAAGGCAAACAGTTTGTCGTTAAGCTGCGGGGTGAAATTCCAGTCGCTGAGGTACGCGGTCCATTGGGGAGAAGCGGGTAAGGTTTTATAGTTCATCACCACTTTGCGCGGCAAAGGCTTATCCCCGGCATCAATCCACAGCTGCAATTGGACCTCATCGCTGTCGAAGGCCAGATGATGGCAGGGGACCCCCCGGACCTTGTGCAAGCCTGCATAAAGAGAGTGCTTAACTTTTTTGCGAATAAGCTCGCAAAGCTTCGGGCTGGCCAGGTCGGTCAACGCCACCCGCACTCCAAATTCTTTACTGGCCTTCTCCAGGGCGCTTTCGATATTAGGGGGAACCTCTAACGTGCCATAGACGTTATCGTCTTTGTCGTATAAGGTGATGGTCTTGCCGTTGAAGTAGAACTGCTTGTCCAGCAGGTCGCCCTCGGCGTTGACCCTGAGACGGTCAGGCCGCCGCACAAAGGTCTCCATATCGATGCCATACTGGAGCTTCTTGCCGCCGGCGTAAACCTGGTCGTCGGCAACCTCAGCTTTGTAAGTAAACTGTTGTTGGGATTTAAGAAAATCACACATCTTTTGTAGAACCTGGAGGGGATCAGGCTCTGGCGTCACCACCGGGGCCGGAGAGGTCGGCTCAGCCGACTTTTCGGCCTGCGGTGGTGAAGCCTTAGGCTGCTGGGCCACTTGGGCCAGCAGAGGGGAGCCCGCCAGAAGTGTTACGACCATCAATATCCAAAGAAAATTCTTGCCTCGCATGTTGTTCTCCTCCTCTGGTCGTTAATCTTTAGTTCTACCGTGGAAATTAACTTTATCTCTCTGCACCGGGTATTATCTCCCCTTCTTTTAAGTGGTTTCCCTTTAAAACCGACAAGGACATATAATCTGTTGGACCCACCAATGTCCCGATTTTAGACCGCAAAAAACAACACCAGCAATTGCGCCGCGGCGATGCGCAGCACCATGGTTAAGGGATATACCGAGGCATAAGCTATGGAAGGCGCCTCCGAGTGGCACACCCCATGGGCGAAAGCCAGGGCCGGTGGATCCGTCTGGCTTCCGGCCAGCAAGCCGCACAGGCTGACGAAATTCATTTTCATAACAATTCGGGCGATAAGGGAAACGATGATAATGGGCGCCAGGGTAATGACCACTCCCATGGCCATCCACAGGAGGCCTTGGCCCTGGAGAAGAGTTGTCACAAAGTGCGTTCCTGATTTGAGCCCCACACAAGACAGAAATAAAACAATGCCCAACTCCCGGAGGAGCAGGTTGGCGTTGGCCGGCATATACCACAGCAAGGGTCCGATGCAGCCTATCCGGCTTAAAATAATGGCTATCAGGAGAGGCCCCCCCGCCAAGCCCAGCCGGAGCGGCGCCGGCATGTTCCCCACGGTGAAAGGGTAGCACCCCACCACCACTCCCAAGGCGATGCCCAGGAACATGGGGACCAGCCTCACCAGATTCATCTCCTTGATGGAATTTCCCAGGACCTCCGCTGCCCGGTCCAGGTTCTCCTCCGTTCCCACCAGCAACAGGACATCGCCAAACCTGAGGCGCAGGGTGGGGGAGATGCTCATATCCAGGTCGGCCCGGGTAAGGCGCGTCGCTTTTAATTCAAAGGGATAGCACTCACGCAGCTCTCCCAGGGGTTTCCCAACGACCTCCGGCCGGGTCACCAGCACTTGGCGGGACGTCAGAGGACCGGAAGCCAGGGTCAAATCCTCCGGACTTTCCTCCCCCACCGTCATCTGAAAACGTCGGAGATCGCTCTTCCGACCAACGGCAAGGAGTAAGTCCCCCGGATGCAATAGGGTATCTTTCAGGGCCAGCTTGACTTCGGTCTCCCCTGCTCCCTTGAGGCGGGATACCGCCACCCCGGAGTCTTCCAGGTGGGGGATGCCACTCAGGGGGACCCCCGCCAGATTGGGGTTGGTTACTCTAACAGTCATGCGGGTAAAAGGCTCGCGTTCGGCCTGTTGGTAAGCAAAGAAGGACTTAAGTTCTGAGGGCACCTCGATGTGGAACCAGGATTTGACCAACACCATGGCCAAAATGATACCCAGCACCCCGAAAGGATAAGCCACGGCATATCCCAGAGCGGAGTTGGCCGCCCTCTCCGCGGTAATCTTCGGCAGGGTCTGCAAGGCCTCCTGGGCGGCCCCCAGGGCCGGGGTGTTGGTGGTGGCCCCGGCGAAGATGCCGGCGCCGATGCCCAAGTCGACGCCCAAAAGCAAACACAGCGCCACGGTCACCGCCACCCCCAAGAGGACATTGCCCGCGGCCAACAGGTTCAAGGCGAATCCCTGACGCCGCAAGGAGTCCAGAAAACCCGGTCCCACCTGCAGGCCAATGGTATACACGAAGAGGATGAGACCGAACTCCTGGATGAAAGAACGGAAGGACGGGTCCAGATTGTAGCCGAAGTGAGCAAAGATGAGGCCGGCGAACAGGGTTCCGGCGATGCCCAAGCTGAACCCCCGGACCCGGACACTCCCCAGAGCCAGTCCCAGGGCGGCCACAAGGGAGAGAATAATGACGCCGTGGGCGATGGGTTGGGTGTTTGGGATATCGGCCAGCCAGCTAAGCAAAATTCATTCCTTGAACGTGTAATTTCTGAGGGGCGGCCACGGCAGGAGGCCATGGTCTCCCCTCAGTGTTCACAGGTACTCAAAAACTACTGACCGCGATGGTCCCCATGTCCCAGATGACCAGGCGCTGGGCGTCCAGGTTGGTGGCGCCGAGGAACAGGCCCCGGCCCTTCTGGTGCTCGGCGGCAATATCCGCCAGCATTTTATCATCCACTTTACTGGCCGCGAGCCGCGCCATGGGCCAGGTATCGGCGATCGAATCGGAGCGGAGCATCTTAAGGACAATGCCGTTGACTTAAGGAAAATTCCGAGTTATAATCGTGCATAACTTATTGAAATAAAAGGAGGTCACATGATCACACCGTGAAAATATCATGCCACGTGCGACAGAAGATGCTGCTTCTGCCGA
>JBMORF010000020.1:0-24407 GCA_049322315.1 Thermodesulfobacteriota bacterium
TAGTGGCCGTAGCCAGATATCTTGACCGCCTCTGGATAGCTGAAACCCTGGATCAATGCCAAGAGCTTCTCCGGCGTTGTCTGGCCGAAATCTCCTGGCGACAATACCGCCCCAGGCCTGGTCGCAAATTCCCCAGTAAATCCAAAAGCCGCCACGGCAAATGGGCCAACAAGTGGGCTTAAGTCAACGGCATTGCTCATAGGCCCCGCCTGGCCTTATATTCTTCCCAGGGGATGAATTGCGAACGGTCCCCGCTGAGACTGGCCTGCATGCCTTCCTCAATCGCGGTTAGATCCTCCGCGGAGAAATATTCCGGCTCCATTTCCTGCTGATAGAGAAAGTCAATGAACTTTTCCAGCAGGTCGGCATGGGGGCCGTGGGCGACGATCTTCACCTTTTCCATCAGGTTTTCCAGGTTGCCAGGTTCCATAACCTATTCCTCCTTTAAGCCCCGCGAACCATCGGGACCACGTTGGTTTCCGCTTCTTCGATTATGCCCCTGAGCTTGCGGTCCCAGGCTTCCAGGGCTTGGCGCTTCTCAAAGTCGTAAGAGTGCCGGTCGTAAACCGCGGTTACACCCCGCTCCACATGGTTCAAGATTTTGGAGACCACCAGGCGGGAAATGCCCATGCCGGTCATGTGACTGGCCGCAGACCTCCTAAGATCATGGGGCACAAAAGAAAACCCCAGGGCCTCCAGGCCCGGCCGTCTGAGGGCATGGTCAATCGCTTCCGGGGTGATGTGCCGGTCGGTCTGGGGACTTGGAAAAAGCCACGGAGAATCGCCGGAGAGACCCTTGACCGCCTGGAGCAGTTCCAGGGCCAGGGGAGATAAGGGGACCCGGTGAGGAAGCTTGTTCTTGGCCTTCTCGGGCGGGATCGTCCACCATTTTTCGGTAAAATCAATCTCATCCCAACGCGCACTTACAACTTCGGACTTTCTCTGGCCGGTCACCAGTTGCAGCTTGAGAGCTAGCTTGGTTCCGTCAGACATCATCTTTGCACCTTCCAGGGCATGCCAGAGGGCGCGGATTTCATCCACGGTCAACACCCGGTCCCGCTGTTGCTCCGGAGCAGGGGCCCGGACTGACAGGCAGGGGGAGACGGACACGATGTCACGGCCTACAGCGAAATTAAACATGCGCCTGACAATCGCCAGGGTGCGGTTGGCCATGATACCGGCGCCACGGTCAACTATCCCATCCAGGAGTCGGAGCACATCCCGCTTGGTGATCTCCCGGGCCTTACGCTCTCTCCACGCCGGCAGGATGTCCTTTTCCAGGATGCGCTTATCTTCCCGCCAAGAGCGTTTACGGGGTCTGGCCCACTTCTCCAGGTACTCTTCTACCAGGCTGGCCACGGTGGGGGCCTTGCGCTCCTCTTCCCGCTCGGTCACGGCTTCGGCCCCGGGGTCGATGCCCTTCTCTAACTTCTTCATGGCTTCAGCATGAGCCACATGGGCATCGGCCAATTTCATACGTGGATAGTCTCCCAAGGTCATGAAACGGGCTTTCCGCTCAAACCTGTAAGAGTAAACGAAAGTTTTCTTCCCCTTGGGGGAGACGCGGACCCCAAACCCATTATCTCCCCAGAGCAGGTAGCGCCGCGCCTGGGGTTTCAGATTCCTTAGGACCATGTCTGTCAACTTCATCTCTTCACCCTTCTATCAGTGGCTAGCATTTTGGCTAGCATTTTTTAACGTCCGGGAACCACCACCGGGATAACCAGACCCAGCCGGAGCCGGCAAAGAGGCAGATTATGGGGACAACGACCACGCGAAACCGTGGCCCGTCTGCAGGTCCGGCAGATACCAGCAAGAAATAAAGAGCTACTCCCATCAGGGTCAAACCTTCCCAGGCGCCGGGAGGGTTGCGGAAAAGGCCGATGGCTGCCAGGAAGTAATATCCCAGGAGGAGAATGGCGGGGATCAGGTTTCCCCAGAACACAAAAGGCCGTTCTTGGAATAACAAGAGTATGGTTTTTAGGTAACCATGGTTGACCACATAAGCATAAAACCGAATCTGGTCCGATTCACCTCGAAAAAGTTTTACGTATTTGGTGCCCCCAGGATCGAAGAGAAATCGCAGCATTCCTTGAATCGTGGCCTTGACCAGCAAAAGGGGGTGAGCGGCAAAGATGCGCAGGGCGGAGCGCCACAGGAAGTGGAAGCGTTGGGCGTCGCTCCAGCGGCTCTGTTCCGGGAAATTTTTAAAGTAATCCTTTAGGTTCCATAAACCCAGGCGCTCCTGTACCTCATCGTAAGGAACGCCGGTCTTCATGGCCAGCACCGCCCCGGCGTTGTAAAAATAAAGGTTGATATCGGCAATGGCCGAGAACCCGGAATAGCCGGTCAAAGCCCAATTGCGGGCCTGCCAGGCCACTAGAGGACTCATGGACAAGAGGAAAAAAGCCAACGTCTGCAACACGACTTTCCTTCTTTCCTCCCGGTGGAGAAAGCCGAATACCAAAAGCCCCAGGCAGACCGCAGCGGGGAGAAAATAAGCGGCAGGCCGGACAAATACAGCCGCGGCCACCAGCACCGCCGCGGTTAATAAATTTTTGCTGGACCGTTGGCGTAGATACCTTAATAAGCAATATAAGAAGACGGTTAGGAGAAAGGTGAACCACGTTTCCGTCAACAGATAGCGGTTAAAGAAGATGGACATGGGGTCGATGGCGAAGAGCAATGCCGCAGCCAGGGCGATGGGGGCCTGGCTGAATAACATCATGGCGATGCGGAAGATAAAATAGGCAGTACCTGCGCTTACCATGGTCTGCATGGCAATGGTTACGCCGTAAACGTGGCGCAATAGAATGCCGGGCATCAAGAGTACCGGATAACCGGGAGTGCGGACCAGTTCGTAAGTGCGGTTGCGCTGGTCAATTTCTCCGGGAAGATCAGGGCGGATAAAATTACCGGTGGCCGCCAACTCCTGCGCCAGGGCAACATACTGGATCGAGTCGTTGGCATGGTATCTGGAGTTAATGGGCAGGAGGGCGGTGAGCCCCAGAAATGCCACCCTGGTGGCCAGAGTGACCAGAATGGCAATCAGAAGATATTTCCCCTCTCGGGACATAGACCCAACGTTCTTGTTGCTGGCTGCCGCAGGTATGGCCAAGAAATTCAGGGGGTCTGGGTCTGGACCTCCAGCAAGACAAATAAGCTTTTCTTTACACCCGTTTATACTATCCGTCTGAAGCGGTAGACCATCGCCGATAAGGCGCCGCTGGTTATCACGCCGAGGTATTTCTCCAAAGGGAGTTCCCCGATCTTATAAATACGCGGCAGACATTCCAGGGAATCTCTATGCTCCGGGAAGATATTGGTGAATCTGGTGGTAACTGCGGTTTTGAATCCCATTTCCTTAACTAGGGCGAATTCCCGCTGGCCGCACTCCTTTCTCCCGAAGGGATAGGAAAAATGCTCTACTTTTTTCCCGATTTCCTGCTCGATCCGCCTCACTGATCCTTGTATTTCCTGCCTGATTTTCTCCTCGGTGAGCTTGCCTAAGGGCTTATGGTTTATGGTGTGGCCGCCCACGGTGACCAGGGGATCCCGGGACATCTCCCGGATCTGCTCCCAACTGAGGGACAGCTCCCTGGTTTTTTTGAACAGGTCGATTTCCAAAGGACCGAAGATCCGTTGCATTTTTTTAAGAAAATTTTCTTTGGTGCTATTTAGAATAAAGTCGCGAATTTCCCGGAAGGCAAAATATTTTTCCCGGCTGTTGGCGAAATGGTAATTATAGGAGTTGCCGTTAATCTCAAAACTAAGCTGTTGATGTTTGAGCAGCAGCTCTTCCAATAGATACCACCAGATGATGACATTACGGTCTGGGAACCCGGTGGTAATATTGATGGCAAAGGGAATCCCTTCTCTTTTGAGAATGGGGTAGGCATGATGATAAATATCCACATAACCGTCATCAAAAGTGATGGCGATAAATTTTTGATCGAATTTCTTTTCCTGTAGGATATTGTAAACATCGCCTATGGATACAAAAATATATTCCCTTTTCTTGAAGTAGTCGATTATTTTTTCCAACTCACCGGTGGTTATTTCCATGTCAGTGGGAATAAACCGCTGGCCAATCTGCATCTGCTCAGTGGGAATAACTCGATGTAACATGAGGATGTGACCAACTCCCCCGTATTTGGGCGCAAAAAACTTAAAGCTTTTCGTATATAAAAAGAAATCCAACATCATCCGAATTGACAGTTCCATCAATTTTCTATTCATGACCTGTCTCGATAGATTAAAGACCTTGGTGAGCGGTGGAGATGAGCTCGGCCGCTTGCAGACCAGAAGCCGGGTTAGCTTTACCAGCTTTTTCGGCCACATCGCTCATCCTAAGGAGCAATGCCACTCCGTCCTCTAAGAATGGGAATCCGGGGTGGCCGTCCGTAACAATAAACTTAAGGTCGTTCCTCCTATTGCTGTTTCTTATTCTCCGCAATTCTGTTATTACTCATGGTTAGTGCGGATCGGGATTTTGAATTAACTCATATAGTATGCTAATATTTTAATAATAAACAATAAATTTTTTTAGGGAAGCCAAACCGGGCTGGACCGGATTAGGGGGATGAAAACGCTGATGGCTGAAAGCCAATATGGGCTGGCCTATCTCAGCCGGATTCTGCCCATTGTTTCCGAGACTTTCGTGGTCCGGGAAATTGCTGCGCTCCGGTCCTTGGGGGCCCGGATCAAAATCTTCAGCATCTTTCCACCGGAAGGCCAAGCAAGCCATCCCGAAGTCCCGGAGTTGGGCCAGGAGGTGGAGGTCTTGTGCCAACCGGCCAAACCCGCCTTTTGGTGGGCGCATCTTTTCTTTTTATGCCGGTACCCCCGGCGTTACTGGTATTGTCTGAGCCGTTACGTGCTTAGGGTGAAGGAGTCCTGGGGCAACCGCCGACGCTGCCTGGCATTTTTTGCGGTGGCGCCTTATGCGGCCCGGTGCCTGCAACGGGCGGGGGTCAAGCACCTGCACGCCCACTTTGGCAACGCCCCGGCCAGTGTGGCGATGCCGGCGGCAAAAATGGCCGGCATCTCTTTCAGCTTCACCGTTCATGCTTACGATATCTTTATTGACAAGCTGCTGTTGCCGGCTAAACTGGAAGCAGCAGCCTTTGTCGCCAGTATCAGCCGGTTTAACATCGACTATCTCCGGCAACAATATCCTGCAGCTGCGGCCCGGGCCCGACTAGAGCTGGTGCGCAACGGTATCGATCCCGGCAGGTTTAGCCCCTATTCCCATCCACCCGGGGACCCCCCGCAAATTATTGCCGTGGGTCGCTTGGTGGAGACCAAAGGATTCCACGACCTGATTATGGCCTGCTCCCGCTTGCGGCAGGAGGGGGTGGCCTGTAAATGCCTGATCGTCGGCGAGGGTCCGGAAGCGGACCGTTTAGCGAAAATGGTGGCTGACCTCCAGTTGGAGGACCGGGTGGAACTGCTGGGCCAGCTTCAACCCGAGGAACTGTTGCCTTACTTCCAGGGCGCTGATTTCCTGGCCATGCCTGCCTGCGTCCGCAATAATGACCAGGACGGCATTCCCACTGTCCTCATTGAGGCCATGGCCATGGAGATTCCCGTGGTGGCCACCCGGGTTTCCGGTATTCCCGAACTGGTGCGGGACGGCGAAACCGGCCTGCTGGTAAACCCGGATGATCCCCAGGCCCTGGCTGGAGCCCTGGCCCGCCTCTTGGCCGACCGCGACCTGGCTCGGCGTTTGGCCGCAGCCGGCCGCGCCTGGGTGTTAGCAGAATTTAATCTCCACCGCAGCGCGGCCCGACTTTTTGAGCTTTTCCAGGAAGCCATCGGCTCCAGGCCGGAATCTTCTTAAGGCGATGGTTGCGGCCTCAGAGGCTTCCCCTGGCGTAAACTACTAAAAACCCTGAAGCCGCTTATCTTCAGGAACCTGGCTGCGAAGCCCGCAGATAATCATCAAACTTTGGGAGCTTGACCGTGGCTCGGCTCGGCAAATTTTTGTTGTTTGTCCTGATAATCCTGGTCTGCCTGGAAGCCTTGGTGCGCCTCTGGGGATACTCTAAGATGTATCTGTACGATCCCATTTATATGCCTTTCCCCCAGAGCCAAGAAATCCCTTACGTCTTAAAGCCGAATCTGGCCAATGTCCGGGCCCATGGGAATATCCACATCAATACTGATGCCATGGGACTGAGGTCCAAGGTTCCGGGAGAGAAATGTCCGCCTAAAGGTCCCAACGAGTATCGTATTGCCTTTTTGGGCGATTCAGTGACCTTTGGAGTCGGCGTGGCCATGGCAGACGTTTATCCCGAAGTGGTCCAGGCCGATTTGAACCGGTGGCAACACCGCTACCGGGTCAGGGTTTTCAATTTTGCCGTATCCTCGTATAGCGTCAAAGAAATGGTGGCCACCTTGAAATACCGGGTGCCGGCAGTCGCCCCCGACCTGGTGGTCATGGGCATTATCATTAATGATTTCTACCTGGAACGCACTCCCGGCGTCGATGAATGGGGGTATAACACTTTTTCCGGCCCTTCGACCATGATCAATAAGTTCCCGACCATTAAACTTATTTTGCGGAATTTACATCTGAGTTACGTTGTTAGAGATATTTTATCGAGATTCTTCTCGAAGAAACAGGTCGAAGTCGAATTGATCCAGGGGAAGATGCCGGAACAGGCTGCGGTAGCGTACGGCTATATAGTTGATTTTAAAAAAATAGCCACTGCCCATGGCTATCAATATCTGGTGTTGACGATACCTACCTTGGGGGGGGATGGTTCACAATTTCGGGAAATTATCCACAATTTCAAGCGCGATAAAATAGCCTATTTCGATGTTTCCCCCCTTTCCATGGCCTTCACCGAAAAACAATTCCGGGCCAGCCGCTATGATTTCCATCCCTCCGCCTCGGTGCACCGGCAGATCAGCGAGAAGCTGAGCGGCTATATCATGGAGAAATATCTGCACGAACCTCCACCAAAGAACCAATGAATCCCGGTTAAATACTTCTAGCATTTGCCACAAGTTCTTTCCTCTTATACCGTTTTCGCTTTTAACTGCAACAAACTTTCAATGTAACATATTGATAATCTTTATTTTTTTTAACCGAAAACGGAAAACCGAAAACCGAAAACGGTATTAATCCCCTCTCCCCACCCGGGGGGAGAGGGCCAGGGTGAGGGGGGCGGAAAAGACTTTTGGCAACCAGTATAATACCAAGTTCGCATTCTCAAGCAACAATCCTTATGATGAACGGCGTTTATCGGCGTACATCGGCGGTTAATATTTAACCGCCGATAAACGCAGATGGACGCCGTTTGCTTTTGCTGTTTTAATGCATGTGAATGTGAATTTGGTATAAGGGGGAGGGCAGGTTATTTCCGGCCCCTGAAGCTGGGAGGCAGGTCCTCTGCCGCCGCCTGCTCAGGAGGCCCGGCGGTTATCGCCTGGGGCATTATCCGGGTTAGGAATTAGGATGGGAGTTGGTCTGGCATTCCCCGGGCAAAGAAACCGTGAAAGTACTGCCCCGGCCCGGGGCGCTGGCCACCTCGATTTCGCCTTTCAAGATGGTGAGGGGCGTTTGCAGTTCATGGGCCGCGTCGGCGCTGAACTGGCGGATCTGGCGCAAAAAGTCGTCCAGCCGCCCCAGCATCTCGTTCAGGGTTGTGGCCAACCGGTCCAGTTCATCGCCGGTGCCCGTCTCCTGGAGACGTTCCGCCAGGTCCTCCCCGCTGATGCGCCGGGCCGTCCGGGTCATTTGATCCACCGGTCTTAGGGCGCGGCGGGCCAAAACCCAGCCCCCGGCGGTGGCCAGGAGCAGGCCCAGGGGCAGCACCGCGCCCATAATCAAGAGAAAGCGGCGCCGGGTGTTGATGACATTTTCCAGGGAGATCCCCACCTGCACCAGATTGACCACCCGCCCCCCTTTGATGACCGGCATGGTCAGGACCCGGAAGGGGTAGGGACCGTGATTCTCCAGGGTCTCGAAGGTGGACACTCCTTGCGGTTCACCCCCACGGGCGTGGGGACAACTGGCCCTGGGCCACGGTGTTCAGGGCCCCTGTCGGTTCACCCCCACGGGCGTGGGGACAACGCCACCAGCCCTTTTTATTCATAGCCTCCCCTCCGGTTCACCCCCACGGGCGTGGGGACAACTGCTGGAGTTTCTGCTTGGCCTCATTCACGGCCGGTTCACCCCCACGGGCGTGGGGACAACAAGAAGGACGGCGAGAAGATCGTCGAGCTAGTCGGTTCACCCCCACGGGCGTGGGGACAACGAGTGAAACCCGCAAAGGCAGTTGAGTTCTCGCGGTTCACCCCCACGGGCGTGGGGACAACCCGGGACTTGCCCTTCATCTCCTCCCGGTGCGCGGTTCACCCCCACGGGCGTGGGGACAACGGAAACTCCGCCTCGGCCAGCAATTCCTCGCCCGGTTCACCCCCACGGGCGTGGGGACAACGCCGCTGCCAGGGCCTTCAGTGGCCACTTTTCCGGTTCACCCCCACGGGCGTGGGGACAACTCCATGCTCTTCTTTTTTGAGGATGATGTTATCGGTTCACCCCCACGGGCGTGGGGACAACCGGGCCGCCAGAGGGCCGTGTGCGTTCCTCTACGGTTCACCCCCACGGGCGTGGGGACAACCTGCACAATCCTAAGCCTACACTCTGCACTCTCGGTTCACCCCCACGGGCGTGGGGACAACCTCAAACGGCGGCGCCTGCCCCGCCTCCACCGCGGTTCACCCCCACGGGCGTGGGGACAACCCAAACCCACCATTCCCCCGGGTTAAGTTCCGCGGTTCACCCCCACGGGCGTGGGGACAACTGCGTGGAACTCTGGTTGTGGATGACAATTGCCGGTTCACCCCCACGGGCGTGGGGACAACCCATTCTCGCCTTGATGCGCCGGCCCCGCTGCCGGTTCACCCCCACGGGCGTGGGGACAACGCGAAACCCAGGGTGCGGGCGCTGATCTATCCCGGTTCACCCCCACGGGCGTGGGGACAACACCACCCCCTGCACCTGGAGCCAGGCCGTCTCCGGTTCACCCCCACGGGCGTGGGGACAACTTGAGCTTCAGAACCTCCTCCATCCCTCCCTGCGGTTCACCCCCACGGGCGTGGGGACAACTTTCCTCCGAATCTACCGGGGGCGTCTCAAGCCGGTTCACCCCCACGGGCGTGGGGACAACAGGAGCGCCGGCTGGCGAAACGCAAGCGGCTACGGTTCACCCCCACGGGCGTGGGGACAACTAGGAGGGCGGATGGGCCGGAACGGGGAAAAGCGGTTCACCCCCACGGGCGTGGGGACAACGAAATGGCCCGCCAGATCAGGTCCTGGAGGGGCGGTTCACCCCCACGGGCGTGGGGACAACTGCAATTCTAAAATAAACCCCGTGAACATCGTCGGTTCACCCCCACGGGCGTGGGGACAACTCATCAAAGAGTTCTCTCCCGACGGAGGGAATCGGTTCACCCCCACGGGCGTGGGGACAACAAAACTGTCGAAGACGCCCGTCCGGAACTCTCCGGTTCACCCCCACGGGCGTGGGGACAACCATGTCAAAAACTTGACTTTGATGTGCAGTGCCGGTTCACCCCCACGGGCGTGGGGACAACCGGGCGGAGCAGGAGGACTTATTCCGGGCGGCCGGTTCACCCCCACGGGCGTGGGGACAACGCAGAGGTCTTCCAGGGCGGCCTTGATGGCTGCGGTTCACCCCCACGGGCGTGGGGACAACTGATTAACCGCAGCCTGCATCTCGGGAGTCAGCGGTTCACCCCCACGGGCGTGGGGACAACTTTAGGTTGCCTTCTCCGGGGCGGAATTGATACGGTTCACCCCCACGGGCGTGGGGACAACATCGGGCCGTCATAATCCTGCACCGCCCCTCCCGGTTCACCCCCACGGGCGTGGGGACAACGTGGCGTGTTTGGCCCATTGCAGCACCACTTCCGGTTCACCCCCACGGGCGTGGGGACAACTGGGTCGCCCCAGAAAGGCCGTTACCGGAAAACGGTTCACCCCCACGGGCGTGGGGACAACTTTCTTGAGGGCTTCATCTGCTCGGCCCAGCGCGGTTCACCCCCACGGGCGTGGGGACAACCTTGGCTCTGCTGCTAAACCCCCAGCACGCTAACGGTTCACCCCCACGGGCGTGGGGACAACTGGGTCTAATGTTCTATCTTCGGGGGGGACTACGGTTCACCCCCACGGGCGTGGGGACAACGGCCCTTTTGACCTGAGTATAAGCCCAGGGCACGGTTCACCCCCACGGGCGTGGGGACAACAGCCACAGACCGTAGCCCCGGGCCTGCAACGACGGTTCACCCCCACGGGCGTGGGGACAACAATCCGCTTACCCGCCAGAGCGTTAAGGGCGGCGGTTCACCCCCACGGGCGTGGGGACAACGTCGATTAGTTGATTGATGATAGTGTTGATCGCGGTTCACCCCCACGGGCGTGGGGACAACTTCCGGCTCCATTTCCTCCAAGCCGAATACGTCGGTTCACCCCCACGGGCGTGGGGACAACCATTCTTCGGCGTTCCTTGGCTGCCGCCAAGACGGTTCACCCCCACGGGCGTGGGGACAACCCAAAGCGTCAGATTCTCCGGCCAGGTGTTTTCGGTTCACCCCCACGGGCGTGGGGACAACGTTTTCCCTCTCCTGGCCAACCCCACGCCCTCCGGTTCACCCCCACGGGCGTGGGGACAACGACCAGGGCCGCGGCGGCCTCGGCAAAGCTCTCGGTTCACCCCCACGGGCGTGGGGACAACCAGGCCCCAGATCCACACCCGCTCCCGTTTGGCGGTTCACCCCCACGGGCGTGGGGACAACGTTTTCCACCCGTTGCCGCGCCATTTTTCCTCCGGTTCACCCCCACGGGCGTGGGGACAACCCGTGCCCTAATACTCGCCTGCCAGATTTGCCCGGTTCACCCCCACGGGCGTGGGGACAACGTTCGTAGATTATATGCGGTTTGGATGTAATGCGGTTCACCCCCACGGGCGTGGGGACAACACTTCTCAAAACCGCGCTCTACGGCGCCCGAATCAGAAAAAGGCCCTCGAAGTCTTCCACCTGCCGCGCCGGGTCACCGTGCATGCGGATGGAAAACCCCTGCTCCCGGTTGGACGTGTGGAGCATGGTGCAGCCGCCGCCCCGGGCCTCCCGGCAAACCTTATCCCACAGCAGGTCCCGCACCAGCCCCGAAACGCTGCCCACGAACACCCCCGCCTTGGGTTCCAACATCCACCTGGTCAGTTCTCCGCGCAAACCCACGGGCACCCGTTCAAGAATCAGGACCACCATCGTTCTCAACCTCCTCCGGCACCGGGTCTCCGTAATTCTGCCCACCGGCCAGTCTGCCGGCTTCCGGGTCCCAGAGGTCCCCGGGCAAGGCCGCATCCCCGTCGTAATCGGCTCCAGCGGCAAGACGGGATTTATTCTTGAGGTCCAGGGCGAACTCCAGATCAAGGATGATCTGTTTCAAGAGGTTCTGTTCATTAAAGGCGTCCCGGCAGGCCTGGCGCACCCGGGTTTCCAGCTTTTCCAGGCCCCGGGCCGTCTCTCTAAAAGCAATGGGAATAGAGACCCTGGTCTTGTACAGGTCGGCGACGTCATACACGAAGGAAAGCATCTTCCCGGTATGAATGAACCCCAAGGCCGGGGACAGACCCACGGCCTGGATGCCGGCCTGACAGACGCCGTAAAGGCAGCTATTGGCCGCGGACAGCGCCCGGTTCACCGGGTCCGCCGCGTCCCAGGCGTCCCGCCGGTAGGCCCGCCCCCGCCAGGGGACGCCGCTCTCCCGGGAGGCCCGGGCATAGGCCTGCCGCACCCGGACTCCCTCATTGCCCCGGATTTGCTGTAAGGTGAGGTTATCCGGCAGGGGCTCTAGGAAGCGCATGCGGTATAGCCGCAAAACCACCTGGAGCCTTAGAGCCGGGTCCGCCCACAGCCGGGCCTGATGCAGCAGGTTGTCGGCGCTCCGGGTCAGACCCTGGCCGTGGGAGTAAAAGCGCACGGCCCCTTCCCCCACCCAGTAGACCAGGCAGCCGTTGTCGGCCAAAGCGGCCACCGCCGCGTGGGTGATGGAAGTCCCCGGCCCTAAAAGGAGCAGGGCCAGGCTTGCCGCGGGCACCGGCACCTTACCCTGCGCGTCCCAGACCGCAATAGCCCGGGCCTCCTGTTCAATCTTGCAGTGCTCCAGGTAGAGGTAGCTCCAGGAATCCCGAAATTTAGGAAGAATGTGCAGGTCTTGGATTCTCATGGCGCCTCCTCAGGGAGTGGATTTTGGCAGGGCGCCAGCGATAGCAGGCCGAAGCCGAAGGCCTTGCCGGGGCCGAGGCCTTGGAAAACAGCCTCTTTAAGAAGATTGGGGGCGGTGACTTGGAGAATGCCGTCGTAGCGGACGGAGCGGAGACGTTGGCCTTGATCATCCCGCTGTTTCTTCCAATAGACATAGCCCGGCTGGACTATGGTGTACTCCTTGTCAACCAAAAACCCTTTCTTTTTACCCAAGTCCCCCAACCATTTTAAGATTTGGTCATTTTCATTCCGCACTGGGACGCGGCTTCCTATCCATTTCAATGGTTGTCCCCGTTTTTGCTCCGAATTCCGGCAGTCCGGGCACGCCCGCTGTGCTTCAAAAAACAAGCGTTTATGGTTCCGGCTGGCAACAAAATCATATCGTTTCTCATGGCCGCAGGAGTACTGTAGAAACGTAATTATATGGCCTTGTTCACTCAATTGAGGTAACCCTCGCTCTTGTGCGCGTCGCCGTACCTCTCCAAAAAATTGTTCGACTTCATCCTGGGTAAGTTCTCTGGCCTGCTCGTCAGATTCGAGAGAATGCAGCCGCCGCGTCGGATTGGTCATTAGGCGGAAGCGCAGAAAATCTCCCCTTTTGAATTGGGGATGGTAGCACTTCACATCATAAGCCCTCAGGAAGCTGACATTCTGAAAGGCATAGTCCCAATTGGGCTTTACGGCGGAGGCAGATTGGACCAGAATCATGGCCCGGCCGCCGGACAACGGATCGATGCGAAAGAGGAAACCGGTATCCTGGTTGCGCCTGGTGTGGACCTGCTTCAGAATATCGACATCAACTTCGGTACTTTTCCTATCGGCCAGGTGTCGCTGTTCCGGGAAGTCACAGGGATCATAAGGCGCGAGAAATTCGGGATCGTGTTGTGTTCGCTGATGGGACGGAAACGCCATGCACAGGCGCTGGTGGACATGATAAAGGTTGCGCAGCCATAACCTCCCGGGCCTGGGGCGGTCCGGGTTGTCACCCACGTCGATTAGGAGAGAGGACAGGTACATGTCTATTCCACCTCCTCTGCGGCCAGACGCCGGCGGCGGGTCTCCAGGGAGCGGAATTTGACGATCTCGTCCCGCTTCCGGATGATCTTTTCGCGCCAGCGCGGCTCTTCGGGATTGATGCGGTCCAGGCCCATGCCCAAGCCGTATTCCAGCATGGTCACGGCGTCGTGGCAGAGGCGGCACAGGGAGCGCAAATCGTCGAGATGCTCTTTCATTTTGTTCTCATTGGCAAGCGCCGCCAAATTATCCTCTTTCCCAGCGCGGCGATACGAGACGTGTTGACCGGTGGTGGCCGGTGATTTGCAGAAGACGCACAGGTGACGGTCCTCAGCCAACCGCCGGTCCCGGATTTTGCCCCAGGTGGACTTGCCGTAATCGGTGCGGAGACGCGGCGGCGGGGGTGTAGGCTTCTGTGCCGGCTTCTCTGCCAGCCTTACGCCATCAACGCCCACTGTCAGTGTCTTGGGGATGACGAAGCGCGGGTCATGCGCCGGGGGGTCGAAGGATCGGGGCACGTCATACCAGACGAGGGCATTGTCCGGCGCTTCGGGTTTCTCGGGAGTCGGCTCCAAGTCGAGGAGGCAATCCAGGGTTAGCGACTGATCTTTTTTCGGCTTATCCTTTTCGAACCGGTAAGGCCAGGGAACCTTTTCCAATGCGGTGAGCAAATCCGGGAAATTGCCCGTCGGCTCCACCCCATCCACCTCCTTGCATAACAGCAAAGGGCGGGACGGCGGACAGCACTTCCGGCCCAGATAAAGAGTCCATCGGGGGTTTTCCACGGCTTTTTTCAATTCCTCGATCAGGCCCGGTTCACCCTGCAAGGCCACCAGGAAAGAAGCGTCGCAGAGATACTCCCGGCGGGTGATGAGGGTCTCAATTTCCCCAGTCGAGGCAGTGCGTTTGATGGCTAAACCAGTCTTGGGGTCGCGTACTCCATCTGCTCTAAGCACACCTACCTTAGCCCCCAACGTGTGATAGTCCGAGTAGGGCTCGCCGGGGCGATCCAAGCGCACGCCCATTTTCAGGTCGCATAAAACCCTTAGCCAGTTGTGGGCCTTTTGGCGAGACAGCCCCATGGCGCAACAAAGCAGGCCGATGACGCCGGACTTGGTGGGCGCCTCCAATGTTCTGCGAATGACGAACTTCGAGGTGTCTCCCCAGGCCTGCAACGGACCTTCCAGGCGCAGAAACAGGGTGTTGACTGCCGCGCTCATGGTCAGACCTCCGTTGCCGGGGCCTTGCCGATGTCTTGAATCTGCGCCCAGTCGAACCCCATTTCTTTTACCAGCGCTTCTACCAAGCCTGTCGGTTTTCCTTCCTCCCCGCCGAGGATTTCGAATCGCAGTTCCGTAACCGGATGTGCAGTTAGCTTTTTCCCATTCTCTTGCGATCGCTCCCAATATCGGAAGGGATAACGCCACAGCTTCGGGCTGTACCATAGCAGAGTAGAATTTATGCCGTAGGCATGGCGGATCGCCTGGACATGATCCGCCAAGCAAGCGACGCTACGGCCCTCGATGCTCTTCTCATCCGCCGCGTTATCATCCGGCTTGCCGATGCGCTCCACCGGCTCAGCAAAGGCGTTGGCAAAATTAGTAGGTGTTTTGGTGTTCTTCTTGATCTCAACAAGAATGCCGCACGGCTCGCAATGGGAGGCGAAGCTATTCTGTTTGCCGCTGGGGGTATCCATTGCTGCGGCCCGGATGAAGTGGCCTAGCGTTGCCGCCGCCAGCTTTTCTGCCTTGGGCTTAAATTTCTGCACCCACTCTTTGTGAACGTCAGTACCTTTTTCTTTCGGTTCCTTCCCGGCGAGGTTGAAGATGAACTGGTCCCAGTCCAGGGAAAAGTATTTATAGAAGCAGGCGGAGTTGTACTGTATCTCACCCACATGACCGGCTCCGCCGCCGGTTTTTCCCAGATCGTCCACCGCGGTGAAGTAGTCCACTTCATTGACCACCGCGTGGGTGGAGATGGCGTGAGCCACCTGCATTGCCGCTTCCACGTCCTGGAAGGCCTCCGAGGTGGTCATCCGGCCGAACAGGGCAATGTCCACCGCGTATAAACGATTGGCGGATTGAAGCTTGGCCTTAAAATCATCCAATTCTTTTTTGTCTGGTTTCGGAGGTTCTTTTTCCTTGATTTGGTTTTTTTCTTCTTTTTTGGCGCCCTTTGTCAGCTCCTTGAAAAGGTCATTATCAGATAAATAGAACTCGGCGAGACGTTCGGCGATAAGTTTTGCGTCTTCAGCATTGGGTTGACGGTCCTCCGACTCCGGTTCAGGTTCCGCCCCCTCACCTTCAGTAGGCTCAAGCAATTTCGCCCTGCGGCATTTGGCGATAACCCAACTGCTGTGCACGATCTTTTTCTGGTCCTCTGACTTCAGGCCCGAATCTTCAAGGAAATCGCGTACCATCTCTTGGAATCCCACTTCTGGGTTAAGGAAATACTCATACGACTTCTTATGTGACTTCCTCAGTTCTTCCAGTTTCACCACAAAATATTTGGCATGACCCGGTCCGAGATGGATAATTTGGGCGGTCTTGGGCCGCGGGTCCGCTTTTTCTTCCCTTGCCGCCTTCACCTCCTTCTCTTTGCTGGTCGCAATACGTGTAGCTTTCAGCACAATTCGGTCATGCTCCTCCTCGGGAATCTTCGATTTCTTCAATTCATCTTTCACCAAATCAGGAAAAAACTTGGTCCGACAGCCAATGTGCCCGGCCAGGGCTGCGGCAAATATTCCTGCCCCCCGGTTATGGATATCGTCAGGATTGGCGGGCTTGCGGATGCTCCGTTTCAGGCACTGGCTGGAGATGCGGGCGCGGGGCACGCCGCCGAAGATGCAGGTTTTGGGCGCGCCTCGGTCGTCCCGGTTTAGGTTCGCAGGGCTGTGGTTCTGAATCATGTGGATTTCGATTAACATGGCGATGCCTCCTTTTCTCCCGATTATTTTGCGATTTCCAGGTATTGTTCAGACCAGATATCCCGAATATCCCGCTCCTGCCGGTGTTCTTCTCCTCTATCCCAGATCGACAAATTGTTAGTCAATTGGACCCAATCGATCCCTTGTGAACGCATAGCGGTAATCGCGTCGCGCACCGCTGACATTGCCCACCTTAAATGGGACTCCAGACCCGACAAAGGCGTGCCAAGCAAGGAGTCGAAACGTTGTCGAAAACGCTTGCGGTCCCATACCGGCAACCTACGCTCTTCTCGTCCCAAGATCACCGCCAGCGAGGTTGGCCCGCCGCACTCACAACGCTTATGCCGTAAGGGAAAAGCGGCATAGAGTTTGGCAACCAGCCAGGCGATTTCCCGCCGCGGCGCCGCCTGGTTCCTCTCTCGCAATGGCCACCATAGTCCGGTGAACAGATCGAACCCAGCCACATCTTCATCCAATCCCCGGCCAGCCAAAGCGCACAGCCGCGCTCGTTCACCAGGACCAAATAGGCGCTCATTGGTAAGTCGGGCAATAAAGACGGGGGTCTGACTCATTATTTGCCTCCTTTCTTTAAACTAAGCTCCCGAATTGCTTCATTTACTTGATGCCTCGCCTCACGCCTCCGCAGAGGGGAGCCGGTCGCGGTGAAATCGACGACCTTCCTGACATTTCGGAGGATAATTTCACAAACCCGTTCTCTCCAATTCTTCAACAATTGCGCATGAGCATCTGTATCAGCCGGGTCAGCGGTGGCTAATTTCTGAATCAATCTTTCGAACGCCCTTTCCAATTCCTTTTCAGCCAGGAAACTTGAGGCGCAAAGCCCCGATCTGAGTGCCTGCCCCTTCGCTGCTGGAGAGCATAATGCATCTATGACTACGTGCCCCTTAGGCTTCCTTTCCCACTCTCTTGTCCTGGCAGAAGTGGTCTTCCCTGTAACCTCCTTAAGCCACTCCAACTCTTTTAATAAACCCTGGATAGCATTAGGAGCAAGACTAGGCATGGAAGTCACAAGTGTCTCAGCATGCTTATAAAGCTCTTGACTGGTCCCGACCAGGGTGATATGGAATTTGGATGAATCAGCATGATTAACAACCAGATATTGAAGAAGCCCTTGCAGCACTGAACGCCAGGTAGCTGCATGATCTTCTAAAGCATCGTTGGGGCCTGGTAAGTACGGTGCGATCTTGTTTACTTTCTCTTTCTTATCTTTGTTCTCGACCCGTAATAGATAGGGATCGTCCCACCAAGGCTCTTTTGAAGGTCGTTCCCAGCCTGGATGAAAAATGATTTCTTTAACCAGGTGTTTGGTTGGTTCTCCGCAATAACAACAAAGTCCTGCAGAAAAAATCCTATTACCCTGTGCATCCGGCGGGGCCAACAGGATACGCCGGGACCGCCATGTCATGCCCTTGAGAAAACCGGGCGACGAATTTTTATCAGCCTCTTCCCAAACCGGAGCGTCATCATTTACTGGTGAGCTGGTGGGCCAATTAAGCCATAGCGTCTCAAGTAAGTTTGCGCCATCGCGAATGGAGTATGCCGGCCTATTTCCATGGATACAGGCGGTCATTTGAGCGTGCTTCCCCTTTTTACTTGCCGTTGCGAAGGCAGACCAGCGCAGAAGCCCCATCGCACAACATGCGAGACAAAGACCATCATAAAAATCTCGAACATGCCGGAAATGCGCGATGTTGGTGCCCGATGGCAGGTCGTGGAACAGTTTAGCTGCTGCTTCAATATCAGGTTCTAGGTTAAACCTGTTTTTGCCTCCCCACTGATCAAAATCAAAAAGGTCTTTATGGTTTTTAAGAAAACTAATCCATCCTTCAGGAATCAGACCACCTGGTAGCGCATTCATATCATCCACCTTTCCCTGGCACCAATAAAGCAGCGCCAGCAGGAAACGCAGGATGGCCACGCGGTCCATGGGATTGCTGGCCGCGATTTGGCGAATTAGGTGTGCTTGCGCGAGGGCTTCAATGATGCCCACCCGCCTGAATTTCCCGCTTTTGCATAAAACCGGGAGCCACTCTTCTTCGAGCAGGTTATAGTTCACGGCTTCCTCCTATGATGAATGTCTACTCCTATGATGAATGTCTACTCCTTTCTTTTCTTCTCTTTATCCACAATGCCTGGTAAACGGCTTATATCTTCAGGAAAGAAAAAAAATGATGCGCCCAACAGGTCCATTAGGGTAGGCAAAATATGCTAATATTGAATCACCTGACTTTAAGGCTTGCACAGTCAGGAGCCTGGCGTCTTCTTTGGCGGACCTTCCATGATGGCTCCACGGATAGATTCACTCCGCAGAGAGGACTGGGTATAAGTTCCTTGAGGTAGGTTTCCAGGGGGTTCATCAAGCCCTCACCTGGGCATTATGCCACGGGTGGGGGTGGTTGGTTAAACTTTTTTTGGACTGTGGCCATAGAAACCCTGTCTAAACCACACCTCACCTTCCCTTTAAAATGTTAAGCTAGGCTCCTATCGCCCGGGGAGATACCCATTCAGATCATCTCGCGGGGGTCTTACTGAGGGGATATAGTTTTTGTGAGAGGCTGCTTTGGCTTCCCTCCTTGGAGGAACGATGAACACCAGGCAACTCCTCAAATGCGAACATCTCAGAGCGCGTGTATCGGCGAGGCAGTGCTTTATCAATCGGATTAAGGCTCTAACCCTGCGCGAATCTTCCCGCAGCCTGGGCCGCCTATGGCCCTGCCTGAATTGTGAAAAAGGGAAGAGAATCCAGGTTTTTCTTCCCCCCGAAGATCCAGGAATTAGCAGCGAGAAAGACCCGCTCCAGGGGATAGGCCCAGTCCCCTAACCCTATCACCTGAAGAGTCTATAACCAAAGCGACATGGGGCCTGATTGAATTCCTTGCCTAACTTGCTGTCGGCTCATGGCGCCCATCTCCACCATCCAAACTTTTGCCTCCCCGGCCCTGATGTACGGGCCGATTTTTTCATTAAAAATTTTTGTGGCTGGGTCCCATTGCCGGGGGTCTCTCTTGACACTGTCAGTTTTGTCATGAATGGAAAATTGAAAAAAGGTCCGGACGGGTCATAAGTAGTAAGGGGGGGTAGGAGTCCCGTCTCCGGGTTTGCCTCCCGGGGCCGGAAAGAGGGGAAGGAGCACATGGGGTTGGAGCCAGGGCGTGGCAGGCGGAAGGGAACCCCAGCCGTCTGGCAGGAGCGCAGCGCCGGGGCCGGGGGGGAGCCGGGGAAGCCGACAGGCAGGAGATGGCCACCCACCACCGTAGGCCCCCAGGCCAGGGCCGGGTGGGGTCCTTTGGCTGCGCATGATGATGATCACCATGCATCCCCAACAACTTGCAGGGATAGAGGGGAGGGCAGGGACTTCAAGAGACTTGGTGGCCACCATGCACAGGGGGGTAATGACTTGCTCTAAAAAAAAGATGGGGTGCCCAGTTCCATGGGCACCCCAGCGGACCTTATACTCCTATACCTTCAAAACCTTCAACATATTTTGATAAGGCGTGCCGTTGGCGAATGTTCCTTAAGAGTTGATCCACACCTTCTTCTCTATAGGAAATCATGACCACCAGATCACACCTTTTGATTTCCTTGCATGGAAAAACTATAGGTTGAGTAGGGAACATGTCCGGGGCCATAATATTTGTATTGAGGATTATTTTCTTTTCGGCAAAAATAATCCTTCCGATATGAGCTGCGGCCTGATGATCGAAATAAACAACTAGGTCATGGTCTTTAATTTTCTTCGAGGTGCCTGTCATGACAATGGCTGTAGCTCCTAAAGGCCAGCCGGGACAATCTCTGCAATCGTCGATTTTCTGTACATAGAATTTAGCTGAACGCTTCCTTTTTACCGTGTTTGAATGCTCCTGACTCATTACCGATCCTCCTTTTCTTAGTCCTATCTGTTTATGGGTTATGGCCAGCCGACGCTTCCCCATAGGTTCGGCCTGTTCTTTTTTCAGGTGATAGCAACCCCGATTAGGCTAGCCAAAATGCTATCCAAATTAAAAAGAGGTTAGCTACAAATAGCTAACCTCTTAATATTACTGGAGCCGGCACGGGGATTCGAACCCCGGACCTGCTGATTACGAATCAGCTGCTCTACCACTGAGCTATGCCGGCTGCTCTGACCAGGCCGCGCTAAATCGCCATGCCCTAAAAAGATATGCCACTATCCTAAAGGCGTCAAGGAGAATTGGCACACACCTTTTCCGGGCAGTAGAGCGCCTCCGCCCCAGTTTCCTGGGGGAGTTTGTGTTTTCCCTTGCTTAAGTATCTTGACGCTGGGGGTAGTCCAGGTTATATGTAGATTCACAGGCACGTAGCTCAGGGGGAGAGCACTACCTTGACGCGGTAGGGGTCAGGGGTTCAAATCCCCTCGTGCCTACCAGGAATTTCAAGGGGTTACCGGGTTTCCAGGTAGCCCCTTTTCTCTTTTTGTGACCATTTTATGACCGGAATTTATGACCGGAAATCAATTACAACCGCCTAAAGGCGGTGGTTTGAAACAGGGGACGCCTAAAGGCGGCTCAAGGGGTTAACGTGAAGTCGCCATCGTGGGCACGCTCTTCGAGGTCTTGTGTCGCTATGTATTGCATAATCACCTCATCTGTGACATTGCCGGAAGACGCTGCAAAATACCCGGGTCCCCACAGATGGCGACCCCAGAACTCTTTTGACAATCGACGGTATTCGCTCAACAGCTTTCGCGATGTTTTTCCTTTGATCCGGCCCATCACCTTGCTGATGGATAGCTGCGGCGGAACCGAAACGAAAAGGTGAACATGGTCTTCGCCTGAAGGCGAGGGATTTTCTCCCATTCCCCGAAGGAGACATTAACCTTTTCTGAACCTCCTACGGATAGCTAACCCCAGGAGACCAGAACCCAGGAGGAGGATGGTTGAGGTATGAGGACTGGAGATGCCCCCTTATTTGGACCATTTTGAGTGAGAAAATTTCGCGTCTTTCCATTTATGGGGTCGTGGTATATTCTGTCTGCCCATCTGAAGGATAGGGCTTGGCTTTCGAGCAACCTGAGCGCCCGGTGGAGAAGCAGAAGGATGGGCAGGGCCGGGGCCCTGCCCTTTGTTTGCCTGCCCATCCGGAGCTTCTATAAAAGCGATAAACTCCGGGGGTCCGGGGGCAGAGCCCCCGAGAGGCACTCCAACGGCGCTAGACCCCTTAGGCTGCTGTGCGGCCACTGCTCGTTGTAGTGGCTGTGCCAAGCCTCGATCGTCCAGACAGGCAGCGGGTACGGGAATGGGGCGCCGGAATATTCACATCGACGGGCAATTCTTTCAGTTCCGTTCAGGGTAAGGCAGGTCCCGCAGATGATCATCCATGTCCCTGATCCTCGGCCTATCCTCAAGTCCTCCCAGGTCTGCGCGCCTGTGGTTCCACATCATCATGGATGGGTCGCATATGTATCCCCAGTTAAATGCGAACACTTATATGCTTAACCTTCCAGACCCAGGAGCCTGCCGCCCTGATAGACGATCAGGGTTACAAGGTAGGCCAGGAGGGTGAGAAACCCCAACTGGAAGAGGGCCCAACCGGTGGAGCCGGTCTCCCGCCGGGTCACCGCGATGGTGGCGATACACGGAGCGCTAACCAGGCAAAACAGCATAATGCCGAAGGCCTGTAAGGGAGTATAATGCTTTTTCAGCCGGCCTCTCAGGGCCTCTGAACCCTCTTCCGCCTTGCCCACCGCATAGACAATGCCCAATTGCGCCACGAACACCTCCTTGGCGGCGAAGGCCCCCAGCAGCGCCGTGCCGATCTTCCAATCGAAGCCGAGGGGTTCAAGAAGCGGCTCCAGGGCATGGCCGATGCGGCCGGCCAGGGAATAGGAGAGGGTCTCAGACTCCCGGGACTGCCTGATCTCGGTCATTTTCTCGTTATAGGGAGTTTGGATGTCTTCCCGGAATTTGACTGCTGCGGCATACACTTTGGGGTTCACCTTTTCTGCCTCGGCCAACCTGGCGTCCCGCGTCTTTTCCAGGGCCGCATATGCGGGAGTCCCTTTTTCCAGACCATCCTTCTTCACGGCCTCGTCAAATGCCTGGTGCGCTTTGGTCACTATCTCCCTGATCTCCAGGAAGGCGGCTAAAGTGGCGCCCTGCTCCCCCTTTTTCAGCTGTTGGAGACGGTCGTCATGCTTTGCCTGGGCCTGGATATAGCCGGCTTCGTATTCGTAATAGTCCTTCTGTTCTACCTGCTTCGTATGCTCGGCCTGAATCGCCTGGACGAGGAGCATGGAGTCTCCGGGGAAACCGAGGTCTTGGTTTAGGTCCCTCACCTTTGCCAGGTAGCTTTTCTCGGCTTGCGCCGTCATGGCCTGATAGTCCTGATTGTAGTTCTCCTTCTTGGGATAGCTGGTCAGAAACCACAGGATAACTGACAAAGCCAGAATGATGGTGCCGGCCTTCTTCAGGTATAACGCCCCCCGTTCCCACATGTGGATAATCACGCCTTTGATGGTCGGCAGATGGTAGGGCGGCAGTTCCATGACAAACAGGACGGTTTTACCCCTGAACAGGGTGCTGCGTAAGATTCGGGCGGTGGCGATGGCCAGAGTAATGCCGATGAGATAAATGAGCCACAGGATCCAGCCCTGCATCCTCACCGGGAAGAAGACCGGAATAATGAGGGCGTAAATCGGCAGCCGGGCGCCGCAGCTCATGAGGGGGTTTACCATGATGGTGGTGAGCCGATCCGCCCGGTTTTCCAGGGTACGGGTCGCCATAATGGCCGGCACGTTGCAGCCGAATCCCAGCAACATGGGGATGAAACTCTTGCCGTGCAAACCGATCTTGTGCATCAGGCGATCCATCAAAAAGGCCGCCCGGGCCATGTAGCCCGAATCCTCCAGGATGGCGATGGCGAGAAATAACAAAAAGATGTTGGGCAAAAACACCACCACCGCGCCCATCCCGCCGATGACGCCGTCCACCAACAGCGACTTGAGGGCGCTCTCCGAGGCTTTCGGCCACCAGCCGGACACGGCGCTCCCGGCCCAGGCAAAGGCCGATTCGATCCAGGCCATGGGCGGTTCGCCCAGGGTGAAGACAAATTGAAAGACCAGGTACATGAGGCCCAAGAAGATGGGCAGTCCCAGCCCCCGGTTCAGCAGGATGGTGTCGACGCGATCGGACAACTGCCGCCGGGTCTCCAGGGAGCTGCGCACCGCCTCCTGGCAGATCCCGGAAATAAAACCATAGCGAGCCTCGGCGATCATAATCTCCGGGGAACTCCCCGCCAGGAGTTCAAGCTTCCTGGCGCTCCTGGACAACGCCGCCGATACCTCCGGCGAGACGCTCTGCTTGCGGATGTCCTCATCTTTTTCCAGCAGCTTCACGGCCAGCCAACGGGGGATGTATTTCGCCGCCAAGGGTTTTTCCAGCTCTTCCATCAGTTCCTGGATAGCAGCCAACTCAGGTTCCAGATCACGGCCGTAGTCCACCTTAAGAGGAACCGGACGATGGCCATTGGAGGCCAGGGAAACCGCGGTATCCAGCAGTTCCTCGACGCCCTGTCCTTTATGCCCGATGGTGGGCACCACAGGAACTCCCAGGACCTCCGCCAGAAGGTTGCAGTCGATTTCGATGCCCCGGGCCCGGGCTACATCGCTCATGTTAAGGGCCAGGACCAGGGGCGCCCCGAGTTCCCGCAACTGGGTGGTAAGATATAAGTTTCGCTCCAGGTTCGAGGCATCCGCGATGTTCACCACCACGTCGGGCTTTTCCTGAAGGAGGTAATTCCGGGCTACAATTTCATCGATGGAGTAAGCCGTCAGGCTATAGGTTCCCGGCAGATCCACCACCTGAATTTCCACCTTGCCGTGGGTGCAAACGCCTTCTTTCTTCTCTACGGTAACGCCCGGGTAATTCCCCACATGTTGCCGGGCGCCGGTCATGTGGTTAAAGATGCTGGACTTTCCCGAGTTAGGGTTGCCAACCAGGGCTATAGTGACCTTTGCCATCCCTTCACCCGCTAGGTTTTTTGTTTGATATCATTAGTGTCCGGCACAGAAATTGAATAGGGACAATTGGCCATTTTCAGGGAAATACTCCTTGGGTGAAAGGATGTCCCAGAGTTTACAACGTTCCATCAGCATAGTTTGGATGAAGCGGGAGAGTTCCAGTAATCC
>JBMORF010000021.1:0-24187 GCA_049322315.1 Thermodesulfobacteriota bacterium
GCCTCTTCGTACAACAGCGGGATAGAGAGATTCCAGTAGATAACCCCGGTATTCTAATACCGAGTTGCAGTTAAAAGATACTATACGGGCGAACCTTGTGTTCGCCCCGGAGCCACGGGCGAACACATGGTTCGCCCCTACAGTTCAACGTCCTTTGAATGCGAATTGGTATAAAATATTTTTTGCGTTCTTTCTTGTCGTCTTATACCAATTCGACATCAAACGACAATTTTTCGTGTCGAACCTGGTGTTCGCCCAGCAGCAATCAGGGCGAACACCAGGTTCGCTACATATTAATTTCTTTTGATTGAGAATTGGTATTAACGTCTTTGCGTGAGGTATTTTTTACTTCGGCGCCCCGGCGCGCTTTTAAAAGATGGCCCGGGCTAATTCCCACCTCTTGGGGGAGCGCCATACCTGGGATTTAAACAGTTCCCGGATATAAATAAATTCCTTGGGCAGCCGATCAAAAAATAGGTCGAACAACTCCTCATGGGATCTGGCCTCTTTGGCGGCTTCGGCCCGATCCACCGACATGAGTTCGTAGAATTTCTCCGGGTCGAAGTCCAGCCCGTCCCAGTGGATGTCTTGGTGCCGGGGCATGAAACCCATGGGGCTTTCCACGCCGTAACCCCGGCCCCGCACTCGATCCACGATCCATTTGAGCACCCGCATGTTTTCGCCGAACCCGGGCCACATAAAATGGCCGTCCTCATCCCGCCGGAACCAATTCACCCGGAAGATGCGCGGGGGATTGGCCAGATGCCGCCCGATATTTAACCAGTGGCTCCAGTAGTCGGCCATGTTGTAGCCGCAAAACGGCAGCATGGCCATGGGGTCCCGCCGCATGGTCAGCCCTTCTTCCGCCGCGGCCGTAGCTTCGGAAGCCATGGTGGCGGCAATATACACGCCGTGGGACCAGTTGAAGGCCTGATAGACCAGGGGCACGTGTTTACTCATCCGGGCCCCGAAAATAAAGGCCTTGATGGGCACACCCTCCGGGTTGTTCCATTCGGGATCGAAAGTGGGACACTGTTGAATAGGCGCAGTAAACCGGGCATTGGGGTGCGCCGCCAGGCGGCCGCAATCCGGCGTCCAATCCTGCCCCTTCCAGTCAATCAAGTGAGCCGGGAGTTCGTCAGTCATCCCCTCCCACCAGACATCGCCGTCATCCGTGAGGGCCACATTGGTAAAAATGCAGTTTGCGGTTAAGGACATCATGGCATTGGGGTTGGATTTCATGGAAGTGCCCGGAGCCACCCCAAAAAAACCGGCCTCAGGGTTGATGGCCCTGAGAGTCCCGGTCTGATCGGGTTTGATCCAGGCAATATCGTCGCCAATGGTAAAAACCTTCCACCCTTCAAAGCCCTTGGGGGGCACCAACATGGCAAAGTTGGTCTTGCCGCAGGCGCTGGGGAAAGCCCCGGCCACATAGGTTCTTTCGCCTTCGGGATTTTCCACCCCCAAAATCAACATATGTTCCGCCAGCCAACCTTCGTCCTCGGCCATGACCGAAGCAATGCGCAAGGCAAAGCACTTCTTGCTTAACAGGGCATTGCCCCCATAACCGCTGCCGAAAGAATAGACGGCCCGCTCTTCGGGAAAGTGAGTGATATAGAGATTATGCGGATTACACGGCCAGGGGACATCTTGCTGGCCCGGCGCCAAGGGCGCGCCCACCGAGTGCAGGCATTTGACAAAGTTGCCCTCGTCGCCCAGAACGTCCAGCACCCCCTGCCCCATGCGGGTCATAATCCGCATATTCACCACCACATAGGGAGAATCCGTGATCTCGATGCCGATATGGGCAATGTGGGAACCCAAAGGCCCCATACTGAAAGGAATGACGTACATGGTGCGCCCGCGCATACAACCGGCAAACAGGCCCGCCAATCTTTCTTTCATTTCCACCGGGTTCATCCAATTGTTCGTGGGGCCCGCGTCGGCTTTATTGAGGCAGCAAATAAAAGTGCGGCTTTCCGTGCGGGCCACGTCTCTGGGATCGGAGCGGCTGAGATAACAGTTGGGCCGTTTTTCCGGGTTGAGGCGGATAAAAGTCCCGGTTTCCACCATTTCTTCGCACAAACGGTGGTATTCTTCCTGGGAACCGTCACAGATATGCACCCCATCCGGTTTAGTGAGGTCGGCTATCGTCTTAATCCAATTGAGCAAGGTACTGTTGTTGGTCTTAGCGCCGGTTATTTCAATACTTTGCATTGACAACCTCCTAGAACCACCAGCTATTTCCTAAGTTTATCTCGCAGTGAGATTCATTTTAAATTCGTTCTCTCCAATAGTCCGGCTTTCGATGTAAATTTGCAATTGCGACTACTAGGATTTCTTCTTTTCGTATTTGGTAGATGATTCCGTAAGGAAAACGCCGTGTCTGACATCTTCTCGTTCGCTTTGAGCATGGATGCCATGATCGGGGAAATTTTGCAATTCTTTCCAGGCTCTTCAATATTTCGGTGAGAAAAAGATCGCCAAGCCCGGAGGCCTCATTATTGTAAAAATGGATAGCCTCATCCAGTTCGATCTGGGCGATCTCCAGGAACCGGATTCGCATAGTCTCAACCTATTTATACTTTTCCAGCACTTTTTCTAAGGTCACAGCCTTGATTTGGCCTTGTTCGTAAGCATCGATTCGATCTTCAGCCTCTTGGGCCCATAATTCGTCAATCTCCTTGTCCGGCATATCCAGGCTGGAAAGCAGTTTGTCAATTAACTCTGCTTTTTGTGCAGGTTTTAGCGTTAGGGCTTCCTTTAATATTTCGTTTATGGCAGCCATTGTTCAACCCCTTCAAAAGACTTTAAAGTCGGTTAATTAACTGAATTCAATCTCAATTCCATCCTTAGTTTTTTCATAATAAATAATCGTAATATTTATAACTTCGGGCAAGGAACCTTTAAGTTGATAAGTTTTTGGCTTTATAGAAACTGGTGTGTTTCCTATAAAACCATCTATTCCTTTTGATTCTTCTTCTCGATTGGAAAACCGATAGGTTTTAGCTTTTAACTCAGCTACTTTCTTTATAATTGCTCCTTGAGATTTTAGCCCCATAAAAGTTTTAAATATTACCAAATCTTTAACCCATTTTTCAATGGTATTCTTATCTATTTTGTTAATTATATGTTTAAACTCTTCTATTTTATTAATAATTTTATCTGTGGCGTTCTGTATCGCTCTTGGATTTTTCGATAAATACCATTCTTCCCATTCGGATATGGTAGTCCCATCAAACTCTTGAATAAGGTCACTCATCTGGCCAACAACTTTAGGAATGGTTCCTTTCGCAAAAGTGTTCGCCAAATTTATTAGAGGTGATATATATGTATCAAACTTTGCCTCTGGAACATCTAAATAATATCTTATTTCATCATTACGTATCTTTATTTTCAAAACCTCTTTCCTTTAGTTAACCTGTAAAGTATTCCATATTTTTATAAATTTATTCTTATATTTATGATTAATCTTCAAATCAGGAGAAGCCAGACCTGAAGATATTAGATAAGAATTTATAAAAATCTTATTTTTCATATAAATAAAAGCTTCTATTCTCTTTTCATGAACAAATTCATTATCATATTTTATTATTACTTGTTTCCCTAAAATGCGATCTTTGAGATATTCTATTGCTTCCTTTTTTCTTATTATATTAACACCAAGAAATCCAACAAGTTGTCCAGAACTAAGCTGAAGTGTACTATCATCAATGATTTTAACAACTTTTGGTAAATCTTCTTTCCTAAATTCATTTTCATTAACAATAATTTGAGGCTTAGCGTCTTGAATTCTTGGAATATAGTCGATCTCATGAATGTCTAATAACTCACTTCCCTTTTGTATAAATTTTATTTCTCCAAAAATGGGCAGCCTATCTTTAATTCCTATTTTTTCCTTTATAATATCTATAAAATCAGAATTTATCTCATACCCTACACCGTGCCGCCCCAATTCCAGGGCCACCTTGACGGTGGTGCCGCTCCCCAGGAAGGGGTCCAGGACCGTGTCCCCCTGGAAAGTGAACATGCGGATGAGGCGCTTGGGCAGTTCCTCGGGGAACATGGCTTCGTGGCCCACTTGTCTCGCCCCGCCGAACCGCCAGTGGCCGGCGTAATACTCCTTCCATTCCTCTTTGGTCAGCTTCGAGGTTTCTTTAATTTCCTTGGCTACCACCCTCCCCTTCCCGGGCTTTTTAAAAATCAAAATGAATTCGTAGTCGATCTCCACCAGGCCGTTGGGGGGATAAGGATAGGAACCCATGATAACAGCCCCGCCAGTGGTGTTCATGGTGGTCTTTTTCTGCCAAATGATGGACCCCAGGAAGTCGAAGCCGATTTGCTCGCATTGGCTGATAAATTCCGCGTGCAGGGGGATGACCTTGTAGCGCCCGTAAACACTGGACCGGGCGAACTGGTCGCCGATGTTGAGGCAGAGGCGGCTTCCCTCCCGCAGGACCCGGAAACATTCACCCCAAGTTTGATACAGGTCCTTCAAATATTCATGTAGGCTCTGGCCATAGCCGATCTGTCCGGGAATGCCATAATCCTTAATATGCCAGTAGGGGGGAGAAGTGACCACCAGATCGATGGACATGTCACCTAACTCAGGCATGAAGCGGCTGTCGCCAAAGATAATCTTGGCCCAATTATTCATTACGAAAATATACCACAGAGACACAGAGAGCATAGAAATAATTCTTTTGACGCCTTAGCGTCAAAGGAATTATTTTTTTTCCCTGTGAATCTCTGTGTCTTGGTGTCTTTGTGGTAAATCATTTCGCCAGCCATTTCAAGCCCTGGCGCAGGAGGTCCTCCACGGTGGCTGCGCCCTGGGAACGGGCCTGGTCCAGGGCCTTTTCCGCCACGTTTTTGGGATAGCCCAAATTCAGCAGGGCGGAGAGGGCGTCCTGGTAGGGGCGGTCCCCGGCCACTCCGGGCCGGGGCCGGACTTTGATGATCACCTTGCCTTTCAATTCCAGGAGGATGCGGTCCGCGCTCTTTTTGCCGATGCCGGGGATGCCCGCCAGCCGCCGGGAGTCGCTCAGGGACATGGCCTCCTCGAATTCCTGGGGGGAGATGCCGCTCAGGATTTTTAGGGCCAGGCCCGGGCCGATACGGGGAATGTTGAGCAGTTTGAGGAAAAGGTCCTTCTCTTCGTGGGTGATGAAGCCGTAAAGGTTGAGCGCGTCGTCCTGGATGCGGGTATGGATCCGCAGGCGGACCGCGGCCGGGGGCTCCGGCAGGGCGTAAAAAGTGGATAGGGGGATCAGCACCAGGTAGCCCACCCCGCCCACCTTGACCAGGACCTGGCCCGGGGTCTTATCCAGGAGTTCGCCTTCCAGGAAGCCGATCATAGGTCCTCTGACAGCCAATCCAAGGCACAGCAGGCCGTGGCTTAGAAATAAAACTCTTTTCTGGATTTTCTAATGCAAAAGACGGCTATAAGTCCAGGTTTATTTTCCCCTTCCTCAGGAAGGGGGCATAAAGGGGAGGGAATATCTTCTCTTTAAACCCGTTGATAACCCTACAAAGCCTTTAATAAAATTGGATCAAGGCTTTGCTATAGTCACCGCCCCCACGAAGCCCGGCCAAAGGCGCTCGCAGACCCAGATGACAATCGGCAATACGGCGACCAGGGAGACCGTGGTTACAGTAATTATCCCCGCGGCCTGCTTCACGTAGGTCCGATGCTCCTCGGCGAGTGGCAGCACCATCTTCGCCGTCGGGAGGCTGAACGACACGACCAAGGCGATGGCAAATACGGGCGAGAGCCCAAACATCTTCGCGACAATTATCGCCAGAATCGGCGAAAGGATCATCCGCACCGCCGAGACCCCGGCGATCTCGGCGGCGTTCTCCCTGATGGAAGGAGCACTTAGCGCCATGCCGACAGCTAAGAGAGCCGACGGGATTGCGGCGCTACCCAGGGTTAGCAGCGTCTTATCGAGCCAAACCGGCAAGGCGACCCCGGTCCCGGAAAGGAACAGGCCCAAGATGGTGGCGACGACAAATGGATGAGTAATCGCCTTTTTCACCGCGGCCAGGGCCACGCCCCACACGGCCGTTCTCCGGGCGCTGCCCGAACTTGAGATGTCGGACAGGATGAGCGTTAGCGGCAGTATCGTGAAGTAGGCTGCCACCAGGTTGATAATCGTGGGAATGATGGCGTGGTGACCCAGATTGGCGACCAGAACCGGCAAGCCGACGACCACCGTGTTGAATTTGGTTCCGGCAAAGGCAGCAAACGCGCTGACACCAAGTGTGCTTCTCAGCAGTACCGCATGCACCAAGAATAATCCACCGTAAAGGCCGAGCATCAGGAAAAGGGTCGCCAGGATGAACTGGATGTCCAGAAGGGAGGCAAGTTGCTGTTTTGCCAACAGAGAGACAATGAGTGCCGGTGCGAATACGTGAATAAACAGGGTGTTGAGGACATCGGCGCTCGAGGTCTTCAGAAGACGTATCCGCACGATCAGCCACCCTACAGCCACCGTTAGCAAGATTGGGATTTCAAGGGCAATGATATCAAGCTCACTCATGAGAGAAATCCCGTCCATTTGTTAAGCATATAATCTCCCTTGGGGAGGTTGCATACCCCAGCCATACGCCATAAATCCCATGCGCCAGATTATGCCGCAGCCTGGGACAAAGCAATGGAAAAATTGTAACCTACCATTTGCTGGCGAGTTATACCAATTCGCATTCAAAGGACGTTGAACTGTAGGGGCGAACCTTGTGTTCGCCCGTGGCTCCAGGGCGAACACAAGGTTCGCCCCTACGTATAGTATCTTTTTGACTGCAACTCGGTATTAAAAACCCTGATATCGAGAAGGCATTATAACTTGCCAACCTCTTGCTTTATCGACTGATTCGGGAAGCAGCAGATTGAATAATCTTAAAGGAACCCCGAAACGAAGAAAGGCATCATCGGGGCCAGCGGCTGTGGAAGTGGTGGCAGACGCCCACCGCCAGGGCGTCGGCCGCGTGTTCGTTGGTGATTTTGAGACCCAGGAGGTGCTCCACCATGAGTTGCACCTGGGCCTTGGTGGCCTGGCCGTAGCCCACCACCGCTTTTTTGACAGTGGTGGCGGCATACTGAAAAACGGGGAGGGAAGAGTTGGCCGCGGCCAGCAGCACCACGCCCTGCACCTGTCCGAGGATGAAGGCGCTGCGCACGTTGGTGGCCAGGAAGATTTCCTCCAGGGCCAGGGCCTGGGGTTGGTGCTGCTGGATCAGTTCAGTCAAACTGTCATATATTTGACGGAGGCGGTTCTCCAAGGTCTGGCGGTTCCCGGCATTGATGCGCCCGGAGGCCAGATGCCGGAGGTCGTCCCCTTCCCCGTGGATGATACCGAACCCGGTATTCCGGGAACCGGGGTCCACCCCCAGGATCACCTGGCTCACATCAGGGCCTCCATGAGGTTATCCGGGATATCGAAATTGGCGAAGACGTTGTTCACGTCATCGTGTTCTTCCAGCAATTCCACCAGTCTCAGCACCTGCTGCGCGGGTTTTTCCTCTTCGATCTGCACCGTGGTCTGGGGCCGCAGTTGCAATTCCGCCAGCGCGGGTTGAAAACCTTTGGCCTCCAGGGCCTCTTTCACTTCCACAAAGGAGGTGGGCTCGGTGAGGACCTCGAACTGCGTCGCGTCGCTCTGCAAATCTTCGGCGCCGCATTCCAGGGCGGCCTCCAGGAGTTCGTCTTCCTTGACGCTGTCCCTCTCGAAGACGATGACCCCTTTCTTGTCGAACATCCAGGCCACGCAGCCCGGCTCCCCCAGATTGCCCCCGTACTTGGTGAGGAGATGGCGGACGTCGGAGACCGTGCGGTTTTTGTTGTCCGTGAGGCTCTCCACCATCAGGGCCACGCCCGCGGGGCCATAGCCTTCCAGAATCACTTCTTCCAGGGCCGCGCCGCCGCCTTCGCCGGTGCCCTTGCGGATGGCTTTAAGCATATTGTCTTTGGGGAGGTTCTCCGCCTTGGCCGCGGCAATGGCAGCGCGCAACCGGGGATTGCCCGCGGGATCGCCGCCCCCCAGGCGGGCGGCCACGGTGAGCTCCTTGGTGAGCTTGCCGAAGATCTTCCCCCGCTTGGCGTCCACCGCCCCCTTTTTCCGCTTGATGGTGCTCCACTTGGAATGGCCGGACATCTGGCTATTCCTCCTTGAATTTTCACCGGAGAGGCGCAGAGGGCGCAAAGCTGCGCAGAGGAAGATTTCAATTTCCATTGACGCCAAGGCGTCAATGGAAATTATAAAATTCTCTGTGCACCTCTGCGATCTCTGCTTCTCTGCGGTGAATCTTTTATTTCTTCCGTCTATTCATCGCCAGCAGGTAAATCTCCTTGCTGGCGGCCCGGGAGCCCGGGGGCTTCACTCGCCGGCAAATCTTAAACGCCCCCGCCAGTTCCTTAAACAGGGCCTCGACTCCCGGCCCTGCAAAGACCTTCACCAAAAAATGTCCTCCGGGCCGGAGGAGCTTTTGGGTCCAATCCCAGGCGGACCGGGCCAGATTAAGAGAGCGCTCCTGGTCCACTTCCCTGATGCCGGTGGTCTTGGGCGCCATATCGCTGAGCACCGCATCAAAAGTGGGGCTGAGGGCGGTGACGGCCTCCAGGTCCGGGCCCCCCACTTCACCTAAGACAAAGCGTATGGGCGGCGTCACGTCGATGGCGGGCGGGTTCACATCCACCCCCACCACCAGGCCGCCCCCGCCCACCCGGGAAGCGAGGTATTGCAGCCAGGATCCGGGACTGCAGCCCAGATCCAGCACCCGCTGGTTAGGCTGTAACAGGCGGTATTTAGCGTCAATGGCCTTAAGCTTATATACAGCCCGGGCCACAAATCCTTCGGTCTGGGCTTTAGTGCGGTAAGGGTCGGGTACCCCGGGGCGGGGCATGCTAACTAGCCTATCTGAGTAAATTAACTGGATTATTTTTATCACAAGAGCCGGGCTTTAGCAATCAAAAACCCTTTAAAGACAGTGGCCAGTGGTCAGTAGTCAGTGAAAAACAGGCAATTCGCTACTGGCTACTGGCCACTGACCACTGATCACTGGCCACTATCTTTGTCAATTTTTTGACAAAGCCGAGTAACTTTGACGGATTTTTTACCTGCCATCTCTTCCCTGAAAATGATTTCCTTGTCTTTCATCAGGGTTTGCGCCAAACGTGGCCATCTTTTCCGGCTGGCACAATCATTGCTTTTTAAAGGGAAAAAATTGCGCGAAGGAGCGCGGTGATGGCCCGAGAAAAAGAGCCTGCCCCGGAAGCCCAGGAAGCAGCTCCCCCGAAGCCCAAGGGAAAGTTGAAAAAAATCATCCTGTTATTGGTGGTATTCATTGTGCTGCTGGGCGGCGGCGCGTTTGCCTATCTCCTTCTTTTTGACGATGGCGCTCCCAAAAAGAAGGAGGCGCATGTGGAAAGAGCCATAATGCCCCTGGAGCCGTTCCTGGTCAACCTGGCGGATAAAGACTCCCGGCGCTATCTCAAGGTAAAGATCGACCTGGAAGTGGATAACGAAAAGACGGTTAAAGAGCTGGAAAAGTCCATGCCCCGCATCCGGGATCAGCTCATTTTCCTCCTCAGCAGCAAGAGCTACCAGGACATCTCCACTCCGGAAGGCAAGTACCAGTTGAAGAAAGACATCATGGCCCGTCTGGGGGCCTTGCCCACGGGCAAAAAAATCACCGGCGCCTTTTTTACTGAATTTGTGGCCCAATAGGAGAGCAAGGTGACCAAGGTTTTATCCCAGGAAGAAGTGGATGCCCTCCTCAAGGGGATGATTGAGGGAGAAATAGACGTTGAGACCGATCAAACCGTCCCGGAAGAAGGGGTAATCAACTACGATTTTACTTCCCAGGAACGGATCATTCGCGGGCGCATGCCCACCTTGGAGGTGATCAACGAACATTTTGCCCGGGCCTTCCGGGTCTCTTTGTCCATGACCCTGCGGCGCACCGTGGACATCCAGACCAACTTCGTGCAAATGGTGAAATTCGGCGAGTTCCTCCGCTCCCTGCCCTTACCCAGCAGTTTCCACATCCATAAGATGGACCCCTTGCGGGGCCAATGCCTGATGGTGGTGGACAGCAAGCTGGTCTTCTCCCTGGTGGAGTGCTTCTTAGGGGGCAGCGCCAAGACCAGGTTCAAGATCGAAGGCCGGGATTTCACCACCATTGAGCGCCGCTTGATCAACAAGGTGGTCCTCATGGCCTTCCAGGATCTGGAGAAGGCCTGGGCCCCGGTCCACCCGGTGAAGATGCACTTAGTAAGGGTGGAGATCAATCCCATGTTCGTGGGCATCGCCACTCCCAACGATATCGTGGTCATCAGCAAGTTCCAGGTGGAAATGGAACAGACCGACGGTTTTATCACCGTCTGCATCCCCTACTCCACCATCGAGCCCATCAAAGGCAAGCTCTATTCCGGGTTCCAGAGCGAACAGCTGGAGATGGACAGCCGCTGGACCGCCCGCATCCATGAGCAGCTCCATGACATGAGCGTCAACGTGGTAGTGGAATTGGCCTCCACGGTGATGAGCGCCAAAGACGTGATGAACCTGGCGGTGGGGGACATTATCACTTTTGACAAAAAAGTGACGGACCCCTTGTTGGCCAAGGTGGAAGGCATCCCCAAATTCCTGGGCACCGCCGGACAGGTCCGGAATGCCAAGGCCTTTCAGTTGCGCAGCCTGCTGTATACGCCAAGTCACTAAGTTAAGTAAGGAAGACCGGAGGGGAGTAGGATTATGGCAAGCGACCAGAATACCCAAAGAGTAGTGGACTACGACTGGGAAAAGGCCCTCAACGAAACCAGCCTGGAGGGGGAAGATGCCGGCGCCGCCGGGATTGAAGGGGGCGCCGCTCCCGCCGCTAAACCCCAAAGCGGCCATCCCAACCTGGATCTGCTCCTGGACATCCCCTTAGAAATCACCGCGGAACTGGGCCGGGCCAAGATGATCATTAACGATCTGCTGCAATTGGGCCAGGGCTCGGTGATTGAGCTGAACAAGTTGGCCGGTGAACCCCTGGAGATCATGGTCAACCAAAAGCTCATCGCCCGGGGGGAAGTGGTGGTGGTCAACGAAAAGTTCGGCATCCGCCTGACGGACGTCATCAGTCCCTTAGAACGCATCAAGCAACTCACCTAAGGCGGGATGACGATGGATTTAGGGGGATGGGTCCTCGGGAGTTGGAGCTGGCTGGGCGTCGCCGCCCAGGAGGCCGCCGGCGCTGCGGCCGGTGTCGTCGTCACCGCCCCGGAATTTCCTTTCTGGCAGCACCTCGTCAAAGTGGTGGCCGTGCTCAGCGGCATGTTGGGCTTGTTGTTCCTGGGACTCCATCTTTGGAAAAGGTCAGGGTTCCTGCGGCCCCATGGTGTCTCTCCTTTGATTCAGGTGTTGGCCACCCATTACCTGGCCCCCAAAAAGGCCCTGATCTTGGTGGAAGTGGGCAAGGAACGCCTGCTTTTGGCCAGCGCCGGGGATCACTTGCAGTTAATTGCTTCTTTAGCGCCGGCAGCCGCCACGGCCCCGGCCGAAACGCCGCCCTTGAGGCTGCCCCAAAAAAATGGGAAAGAGGGTCTGGGATGAAGGCCCGCATTGTTAAAATCACTCTTTTAGCCATCTTCTGCCTGTTGGCCAGGCCGGGATGGGCCGCCGCGCCCACGGGCTTGAGCCTGGATCAACTACTGGCTCCGGATCGCTTGAGCCTCTCTCTCCAGATCCTGTTGCTCCTCACCGTCCTCTCCCTGGCCCCGGCCCTGGTGGTCATGGTCACTTCTTTCACCCGGTTGGCCGTGGTTTTTTCCTTTTTGCGCCACGCCCTGGGGACCCAACAAATGCCCCCCAACCAGATTCTCATTGCTTTATCCTTATTCCTTACGGTCTTTATCATGGCCCCGGTCTGGCAGGAGATTCAGGAGAAGGCGGTCACCCCCTATATCAATCAAAAGATGCCGGGTGACGTGGCGGTGAAAAAGGGCCTGGAGCCCTTGCGGGCCTTCATGCTCAAACAGACCCGGGAAAAGGACCTGGGTTTATTCATTTCCATCGCCAAAAACCCCCGGCCCAAAAATGCCAATGATGTGCCCATTTCCACCATGATTCCGGCCTTCATGATCAGCGAGCTCAGGACCGCTTTTGAGATCGGCTTTCTTCTCTACCTGCCCTTTCTGATCATTGACATGGTGGTGGCCTCGGTACTGTTATCCATGGGCATGATGATGCTGCCCCCGATCATGATTTCCCTGGTTTTCAAGGTTTTGCTCTTTGTTTTGGTGGATGGCTGGAACCTGGTGGTGGGGTCTTTAGTCAAGAGTTTCCAATGACCCTGGAAAGGAAGAGATAGATGAATCCGGATATGGTAATCGGCGTGGCCCGGCAGGCTATCCAGGTGACGCTGTTGGTGGCCCTGCCCATCCTGGGCATCGGACTGGTGGTGGGCGTCCTGGTCAGCCTGGTGCAAGCCGCCACGCAGATCCAGGAAATGACCTTGACCTTTGTCCCCAAGATTATCTCCATTTTCTTGGGTTTGCTGATCCTGCTGCCCTGGATTATGAACCATCTGGTGACTTATACGACGGAGCTGTTCCAAAATATCCCCAACTATGTGCGCTGAAGGAATGCTAAATGCCCGACCTGATCCTGCAACTGCAACATTTCTTCCTGGTAGTGATGCGGGTGGGGTGCGTTCTCTTTTTCATGCCTATTTGGGACAGCCGCACGGTGCCGGCGCAGGTCAAGATTTTCTCCATATTGGTGATCGCCCTGGTCTTAACCCCGGTGGTGGGGGGAACTCTGCCGCCTTTTCCCCACACCTGGGTGGCGTTGTTGTTCCTGGTGCTCCGGGAGTTGCTCCTGGGTCTTTCTTTGGGTCTGGTGGTGCGCTTCGTCTTCTCCGGAATCCAGATGGCCGGGACCCTTTTGGGGGTGCAGATGGGCTTCGGCATGGTGACCCTCATCGATCCCCAAACCGCGGATTCCAGTTCCCTGATTGCGGACGTGTTCACCCTGACGGCCACGGTGTTGTTTTTGGCCCTGGACGGCCACCATATGCTGCTCCGGGTCCTGGCCCAGAGCTTCGGCGAGGCGCCGGTGGGGGGCCCGGCTCTGATGCCTGCCGGCATCTTCTCTTTTCTCCTCCCCATGGGGAGCGTAATGTTCCAGCTCATGGTCAAACTGGTGGCCCCCATTCTCCTGGTCCTGTTTCTGACCCAGGTGGCCATGGGCCTGGTGGCCCGCACCGTTCCCCGGGTACAGGTGATGATTATGGCTTTCCCTCTAACCATCGCCCTGGGCCTGGTTTTTTTGTCGTTAACCATGACGCTCATCGGCTACCAACTGAGCAACAAGTTTTCCTGGCTCCAGGCCCCCTTGGCCCAGGTGTTGAAGCTCTGGCACGGGTAAAAACGGTTTTTCGTTTTTCGTTTGGCGTTTTTCGTTAAAAGCGAAAGACGAAAAAGAACAACCAAAAAATAAAACGAATAGTTTCCAAGTTCAGATTAAGAACAAGAAATATAACGAAAAACCAAAAACGTAAAACGTAAAACGGTATTTAAATGGCTGACGATTATCAGGACAAAACAGAAAAACCAACTCCTAAGCGCCGGGCCGAGGCCCGGAAAAAGGGGAAGGTGGCCCGCAGCCGGGACCTGTCCGGGGCCCTGGTGCTTCTTACGGCCCTGTTGAGCCTGATCATCTGGGGACCGGGAATGGGTCGGAAGATCATGGAGATGTTAAAGTTACATCTGGGGCATATGCGTCCGGGGATAGTCAACCCCAACCAGATGTCCGCGCTCTTCATGGATTTCGGCCTCACCCTGGGGGGCATGCTGGCGCCGATTTTCATCAGTCTCTCGGCTATGGCCATCATGGGCACTTTCGTCCAGGTGGGTAAAATCTTTTCCACCGAAGCCATCGCCCCGGACCTGAGCCGCCTCCAATTCTTCAAAGGTTTTGCGAAGTTCTTATCTCTGAACACCATAGTGGAGTTGGTAAAATCCCTGGCCAAGTTCTTGATCATCGGCCTGGTGGCCTTCTACTCCGTAAAGCGGGAGCTACCCGAGGTGATGATGCTGGCGGACCAGCAGGCGGGCCAGGTGGTGGTGCATCTGGCGGGCACCGCTTTTCGGGTCGCCGCCCGCATCATCATCGCCTTGCTGGCTCTCGGGGGCCTGGATTATCTCTATCAACGCTACCAATTTGAAAAAAACCTGAAGATGACCAAGCAAGAGGTCAAGGATGAAATGCGCCAGGTGGATGGCGATCCCAAGGTCAAGGCCCGGATCCGCAGCCTCATGAAGCAGATGGCCACCAAGCGCATGATTGCCGATGTGCGCACCGCGGACGTGGTGATCACCAACCCCACCCACTTCGCCGTGGCCCTGAAATACGACAGCGCCACCATGACGGCCCCCCAGGTGGTGGCCAAAGGCCGGGGGTTCATCGCCCTGAAGATCATCGCCCTGGCCCAGGAAGTGGGCGTCCCCCTGGTGCAAAACCGGGAATTGGCCCGGGCCCTCTACCGCGTGGTGGAAGTGGGCCGCAGCATACCCCTGTCCCTGTACAAGGCGGTGGCCGAAGTCCTGGCCTATATCTACCGCCTGCGGGGCGCGGCCACGGGAGGTGCTGGATGAGCACCCTGCCCCTGACCCAAAAAACTTCCGGCCTGCAAGGATTAGGCATCCAAAAGGGCGAGATCTTCGTGGCCCTGGGGGTGATCCTCACCCTCCTGGTCATGGTCTTCCCCATGCCGGCCATTGTCCTGGACCTGCTCCTAAGCTTCAATATCACTTTTTCCTTGATGGTCCTGCTCCTCTCCCTGTACACCATCCGGCCCATTGAATTTTTCATTTTCCCTTCCCTGCTGTTGGTGACCACCCTTTTCCGCCTCTCCCTGGAAGTGGCCTCCACCCGGATGATCCTGCTCCACGGTTATGAAGGCATGGAAGCCGCGGGCCGGGTCATCCACTCCTTCGGCAGCTTCGTGGTGGGCGGCAATTACGTGGTGGGCGGCATCATCTTCTTGATTTTGGTGGTCATCAACTTCATCGTTATTATCAAGGGGTCCACCCGGATTGCGGAAGTGGCGGCCCGGTTCACCTTGGACGCCATGCCCGGCAAACAGATGAGCATCGACGCGGACCTGAACGCCGGTTACATCGATGACATCGAGGCCCGGAAGCGCCGGGCCGCCCTCTCTAAGGAGGGTGAGTTCTACGGGGCCATGGACGGCGCCTCCAAGTTCGTCCGGGGGGAGGCCATGGCCGCGATCCTGATCATGGCCATCAACCTCATCGGCGGGCTGATCATCGGGGTGGCCCAACACAATATGACCATCGGCGACGCCGCCCAGACCTACAGCCTGCTGACCATCGGTGAAGGTCTGGTGGCCCAGATCCCCTCCCTCCTGGTATCCACGGCCGCCGGTCTGATTGTGAGCAAAGCCGCGTCCGAGGCCTCCCTGGGCGAAGAATACGCGGCCCAGTTCACCCTGAAACCCCAGGCCATGAGCGTGGCCGCGGGCATCATTCTCATCATCGGCCTGATTCCGGGTCTGCCTCATGTCCCTTTCATCGCCCTCTCTCTGCTTACCGGGGGCCTGGCATACGTGGCCCATAACAACAAGCAAAAGGCCGAAATTGCGGAGGCAGAGGCCAAAAAAGCACCCAAGCCCAAGGGACCGGAACCCATGGAAAACCTCCTCACCCTGGACTTGCTGGAGTTGGAGGCGGGCTATGGCCTTATCCCCTTGGTGGACGAAGAGCAGGATGGAGAACTGCTGGAGCGCATCCGGGCTTTAAGAAGGCAGTTCGCCGTGGAGATGGGGGTGATTGTGCCCCCCATCCACATCCGGGATAACCTGCAGCTCAAGCCCGGGGGCTACGTGATTCTCATCAAGGGGGTGGAGGTGGCCCGGGGCGAATTGATGGTGGGCTACCATTTGGCCTTGCACCCCGGAGACGCCTTGCGGCAGATCGAAGGCATTCCCACCCGGGAACCCACCTTCAATCTCCCGGCCCTCTGGATTTCCACCAATAAAAAAGAAGAAGCCCAACATCTGGGATATACCGTGGTCAACCTGGCCAGTGTCGTGGCCACCCACCTCTCCGAGGTGATCCGCAACCACTGCCATGAACTCCTGGGCCGCCAGGATGTGCAGAAACTGGTGGACCGCCTGTCCCAGAGCAATCCCAAGGTGGTGGAGGAATTGGTGCCCGGACAACTCTCCCTGGGGGGCATCCAGAAGGTGCTGCAAAACCTGGTGCAAGAGAGGGTCTCCATCCGGGACCTCCTGACCATCATGGAGACCCTGGCGGATTATGCGCCTTTCACCAAGGACCCGGATATCCTCACGGAGTACGTGCGCCAGCGCCTGGGCCGGGCCCTGACCAAACCTTTAGAAACCCAGAATAACAAGATTATGGTTTATTCCCTCGACCCCTTCATTGAGGATCTGGTCAAGGACAGCCTGCAAAAGACCGATTACGGCGTCTATCTGGCCATGGCCCCGGACACGGCCCAGGAAATCATCAACGCTTTGCAGCAATCGGTGGATAAGGCCACGGCCCAGAACGTGCAACCCATCGTTGTCTGTTCCCCGGGAGTGCGCCGGCATCTCCGCCGTCTGGTGGAAAGGCATCTGCCCACCTTACGGGTGCTGTCGCATCATGAACTAGTTACGGAAGCCAAGATTCAATCCTTAGGAATAGTGAGTTTAAGCCATGAAGCTTAAGACCTTTTCGGCGCGGGACCTGAAGGAAGCCCTGTCCCAAGTGAAGAAGGAGATGGGGCCGGAAGCGGTAATTCTCTCCACCCAGTCCCGGTGGTTAAAAGAATCACGGGAAGGGAGGGGGCGGCGCCCCGGAGTGGAAGTCACCGCAGCCGTGGAGCTGTCGGCCTTCCCCGATAATGGGGAAGGCGGTAACGGCAATGGCGGCAACGGTAAAGCGGAAGCGGAAATGATGAGAGATTTGTTTCCCCCCTTCCGGACCCCGGTCAGCCGGATCCAGGAGGATTTAGACGAAGTCAAGGACCTGCTGCGCCAATGGATGCGGCACAACGGCCCGCCTTCCTGGCTGTTGCAGCATAAAGAATTGGCCATGTTTTACCGGTTCCTTACCCGCACCGGCCTGGATGAGCGCTTTTTGCAGCGCTGGCTGGATAATGTCCAGTCCCTGTTGGAGCAACCCGGCGACCAGCCCCCGACCCTCAAAGAGGTAGCCATCCGCTACTTGATGCACGCCTTCGAAGTGGTGGACCCCTGGAAATCCAGAGCAGGCAAACCCCGCTACTGGACCTTCATCGGTCCCACCGGGGTGGGCAAAACCACCACCATCGCCAAGCTGGCGGCCAAGTTCGGCCTCTATGAAAAGTTAAACGTGGGCTTGATTTCCATGGATAACCAGAGATTGGGGGCCCACAACCAACTGGCCGCCTACGGCCGGCTCACCGGGCAACCCCTGGTGGTGGTGCATCAACGCCAGGAATTGCTGGCAGCCCTGGAACAGATGGCGGATCTGGACCTGGTATTGATCGACACCGCCGGCCGCAGCCCTTACGCCTCCGACCTCCAGAAGGAGTTGCACCAACTCCTGGGGGGAATGCCGGAACTGGAGCATCATCTGGTGTTGAGCGCCACCACCAAGGAAAGCAACCTGATCAATGCCATCAAGCGCTTCAGCGTTCTTCCCATCTCGTCCTACATCATTTCCAAGGTGGATGAAACCAATGACTTTTCCGGAATCTTCAACCAACTCTGCCGCCACCGGGTGCCCGTGTCTTATCTCACCGCGGGCCAACGGGTGCCGGAGGACATCGAACTCGCCTCCCGGCGGCGGGTGACGGAACTGTTATTACGGCGTCGCAATTAACTGTTACCTTTAAGGCTTATGGGAGCGCCCATGAAACCGACTGGACTGCTGGAAGAAACGGAAGATCTGTCCCCGAAAATGACTAGCCAGCCCGGGCCGCAATTACGGGTGATTGCCGTGACCTCCGGCAAAGGGGGGGTAGGCAAATCCAACGTGGTGGCTAACCTGGGACTGGCTCTGGCCCAGGCGGGCCTCAAGGTCCTCCTCATCGACGCGGACCTGGGCCTGGCCAACCTGGACATCATCTTGGGGCTGAACCCCCAGTACACCATCCACGACGTCCTGCAACTCCGCAAAACCCTGGCGGAAGTCCTGGTGGAAGGACCCGGCGGACTGAAGATTCTGCCGGCGTCCTCCGGCATCCCGGAACTCTCGGAGTTGGACGAATACCAGAAGTTGTTTCTCTTAAACGAGCTGGACAACTACTCCGAAAGCGTCGACGTGGTCTTGATCGACACCGGGGCCGGCATCTCCCGTAACGTCCTGTTCTTCAACATCGCCGCCCAGGAGCGGCTGGTGGTGGCCAACAACGAGCCCACCTCCATCACCGACGCCTATGCCCTGATCAAGGTGTTGGCCACCCAGCATAATGAACGCCGTTTCAAACTGCTGGTGAACGGCCTGTCCAACCCCCGGGACGCAGAGGCGGTCTACCGCACTCTGCTGAAAGTGGCGGAGCGCTTCCTGGGCCGGGACATCTCCCTGGAATACTTGGGTTTTATCCCCCACGACGATTCCGTGCCTAAAGCGGTCTTAAAACAACAACCGGTTTTAACCCTGTTCCCCAAAGCTAGGGTCTCCAGGTCCTTTACCCAGATTGCTCAACGTCTGTGGGAAACGCCCGGCCCCGAAGAAGTGGACGGAAACATCAAATTCTTTTGGCGGCGCTTGCTCCAGTTCCGAATTTGAGAATTCCAGTGCCAGTAAAAGAGACGGAAACAAATATGAAAAAGCAATCCTTGGCCCATGACAACTTCAGTGCGTCCGCGGACTATTGGCCCCCGCAGGTGGACGATGCCTGGCAGGAGCATATGGTGCTGCAATACGCGCCGCTGATCAAATATATCGCTTCCCGCCTGGCCCTGAGGCTGCCTTCCCACATTTCCCTGGACGACCTGATCAGTTCCGGGATCATCGGTTTGATCGACGCCATCCACAAGTTCGATCCTGGCAAGAACATCAGTTTCAAGACTTACGCCGAGTTCCGGATCAAGGGGGCCATCCTGGACGAATTGCGCAGCCTGGATTGGATCCCCAGATCGGTGCGCAAAAAAACCCACCTCATCGAGAATGCTTACGGGGAACTGCAAAAAACCCTGGGGCGTCCCGCGGAGCCCGAGGAAGTGGCGGAAGCCCTCGGTTTGGATCTGGACGAATTTTACCGGCTCCTGGATGAAACCAAGTCCGTCTCCCTGGTGGAGCTGGAGGGAGTATGGAAGGCCATCAGCAGCGGCCCCGAACTGGCCGAAAATGACGTGCCGGAGATTCTCCAGGATGAAAACGTCCGGGACCCCTTCATGGCCGTGCACTACTCCCAACTCCAGGAAGTCATGGTGCGGGGCATCGAAAACCTGCCGGACAAGGAGAAACTCTTGATTTCCTTATATTATTACGAAGAGCTGACCATGAAGGAAATCGGCCAGATTATGGGCTACACCGAATCCCGCATTTCCCAGTTGCACACCCAGGCCATGCTGCGTCTGCGCAATAAGCTGCGGGAACATTTTCAAACTGGGGACAAATAAGATGATCCGGCGGCCTTCTTTTTTTCTCCGCCGGTGTTGGTTCCTCTTCCTGGCCCTGGCAGTGCTGGGAGGCTCCGGGATAGATGCCGCTTTGGGACAAGCCGGTGAGAAGGTCACTCCCCCATCGAGCCCCATCCTGGAAGTGAAAATCCAGGAAGAGACGGCGAAACCCTCAACCCCGGCGCCGCCCGTGACCCTGGACCCCTTCTTCTTAATCATCGAAGAAGGGCCCCGGGTGCGGGTGCAGCGGATACAGGTGGCCTGGGAAATTTTACAACCGGAATTACTACCCAAGTTTGACCCCCAATCCCCAGTCCTGCGAGAAATGGTCTATGACTTTCTGGTGGCCAAAGGGCAGGTCCTTTCCGACCGGGAGAAGAAAGAACGAGAAAAGCTCCTGGCCGGGTTGGTAAACCGCTACCTGGGGCAGGAGGCGGTTAGCGCCGTCAAGGTGGATCAAAGCTTCCTCTTGCTCCGTTAACAGGAGGAAAAACCGTGGATATCATCGATAAACAGAGCAGGATTACTCTGATCCCCAAGGATCAGACCTTGATCAGCGAAAAACTCCGGGATAAAGGCGGCCAGGGGACCCGGCCCCAATATTACCGGCAGCGCCCCCACCAGGAGGCGCCCCCGGAAGAGGAGTCCCCGGCGGAAAACGGGCAATCCCAACATCTCATCGACATTAAAGTCTGATTGCGGAGAAGCGTCGTGTCTCTCAAAAGCCTGGAATACTGGGTTCTGGTGCAGATGGTCCTGGAAGTGGGCCTCATTGCCCTGATAGCTTTTTTCCTGTGGAAAATCAGGTCCTGGTACCGCCGTATCCTGGCCTTACAGGCAGAACAGCCCTCCCGGGAAGAAATAGCCCGCATGGTGGAACTGACGGCAGTCCTGGAGGAACGGCGCCGCAGCTTGGAGGAGCTTTTGACCCTGATGGATCAGAAAAGCGCCATCCTCCAGAAACAACTGGCCCGGGCCGGATCCCCATCCCTGGCCCCCGTAGAGCCGGCCCCCCCCTGGGAAACCGGCATGTCGCTGCGCTCCCAAGTGGAGACTCTCCACCGCCAGGGGTGTTCCACCGAGGAGATCGCCCGCCGCCTGCAACTGAATCTGGCGGAGGTAAAGATGGCCCTGGACCTGTCCCGGGCCCGGCCCCGGTAAGACGGTTGTCGCTTGGCGCTTTTAGCCTTGCAATTAACCAAAAAAACCACTGCGCCCTGCCTTTGTCTTCTCTTCTGCAGTAAGTTATCCTTGCGTCCCGGCCTTTTTTAATAATATGGTGTTGTGGGTACAGGGCCGAGCCCCCTAATACCGAGTTGCAGTCTAAGAGGTATTAAATCGTGGGGGCGAACCTTGTGTTCGCCCTGGAGCCACCGGGCGAACACAAGGTTCGCCCCTACGGAAAGCATTCCTCTAATATCTGCTTGGTATAAGATGGGGATTTCCCTGCCCTACCCTTCTCCTAATGACGAACGTGAGCGGGGATCAATCTTAACTATGGAAAATCTCAGCAAATGGCAGAAGCGTTTACAGGCCGCCCGGGGGGACATCCCCGCGGACCTGGTCCTCGCCGGAGCCCAGGTGGCCTGCGTCTATTCCGGGGAGTGGCTGAAAAAAGACGTGGCCGTCTTTGACGGCGTCATCGTCGGCCTGGGGGATTACTCCGGGCCCAAGATCGATCTTTCCGGCCGCTATCTCCTGCCGGGACTCATCGACGGCCACCTCCACGTGGAGAGCAGCATGCTCACTCTCAGGGAACTGGCCCAGGCCCTCTTGCCCCTGGGCACCACCACCGTGGTGTCCGACCCCCATGAAATCGCCAACGTGCTGGGGACCAAGGGGTTGGATTACCTGCTGGCCGCCAGCGAAGGACTGCCCCTAGACCTCTTTTTTATGCTCCCCTCCTGTGTGCCTGCCTCTCCCCTGGAGACTGCCGGCGCGCGGTTGGAGATCCTGGAATTGCAGCCCTATGTGAGCCACCCCCGGGTCCTGGGCCTGGCGGAGGTCATGAATTTTCCGGGAGTGGTGGCCGGAGACCCCGGCCTCCTCGAGAAGATCGCCCTCTTTCCCCACCGCCCGGTGGACGGCCATGCCCCTTTGCTCTCCGGGAAAGACCTTATCGCCTATCGCCTGGCGGGCATCGGCTCCGACCACGAATGCACGAATTTGGCCGAGGCCCGGGAAAAACTGGAGCTGGGTTTTTATATCATGCTCCGGGAGGGCAGCCTGGCCAAAAATCTGGCGGACCTCCTGCCGGTGGTGACCCAGGCCTCTCTGCGGCGCACCCTGCTGGTCACCGACGACTGCCACCCGGAAGACCTGGTGGAAAAAGGCCACCTGAACCATCTCCTGAGCCTGGCCGTGAGCCGGGGCCTGGACCCCCTGGCCGCGGTGACCATGGCCACCCTTAATCCCGCGACTTATTTCGGCTTAAGGGACCGGGGCGCCCTGGCCCCGGGGCTGGCCGCGGACCTGGTGGTGGTGGAGGACCTCAAGTCTTTTAAGGTGGACAAAGTCCTGAAAGACGGCCGGATGGTGGTGGATGGCGGCATCCTGATTGCCGGCCCGGAACTCCCCCCCTACCCTCCTCCGCCGCCCTCCATGCGGGTGAAGATGCCGGCGCCGGCATCCCTCTCTCCTCCCGTAGCCGGGGACGCGGTCAAGGTCATCGGCCTCATTCCCGATCAGTTGCTTACGGAGAAACTGGTCCTGCCCCCACCGGTCAAAGACGGCCTCCTGGCTGCCGACCCTGCCCAAGACCTGTTGAAACTGGCGGTGGTGGAGCGCCACCAGGGCACCGGCAACCTGGGGCTGGCCCTGGTCCGGGGCTTCCGTATGCAGCAAGGCGCGCTGGCCTCTTCCGTGGCCCATGATTCCCACAATATCGTGGTGGTGGGCGCCGATGACCAAGATATGCTCCTGGCCGTGGAGCATCTGGTAAAACTGCAAGGCGGCCTGGTCGTGGCAGCCGGAGGCCGGGTGCTGGCGGACCTGCCCCTGCCCATTGCCGGCCTCATCAGCCCCGAGCCCTTAAAAACAGTGGCCGGGGCCTACGCCCGCCTTAAGGAAACTTACCGCCGGTTGGGAGGGACCCTGGACGATCCCTTCATGGCCCTCTCCTTCCTGGCCCTGCCGGTAATCCCGGCCCTGAAACTCACGGACTTAGGATTGGTGGACGTGAATAAGTTTCAAGTGGTGCCGCTCTTCGGAGAAGATTGAACTGATAGTTCAAGGTTCAAAGTTCAAGGTTCAAGGTTCAAGGTTCAAGGGTAAGAATCATATCAATGGTATTGAGTATTTGGAATCAGGCCAAAAGAGTGCTGAGGAAATATAATGGAATCCACACGGATTCTTTCCCACTGTTTTGAAAGAGTGTGAGTTCAGGTTTAATTACGGAACACCCAAGCAACAACTCGAAACGTTGAAGCTGTGGATGGATATTTAAAACCCTTATCTACTACAGTCACTAAGGGTATATTCCAGTTATTACACAACTTAGTAAAAGGAGTTTGTCCATTGGACATCCCACGTATCTTCAACATTACCGAAAGTGCTCACCGCATCCATAACCCGTTCACACCAGAAAAGCTCGCCACTCTCGGCGCGGCGTTGCGCCTGGAACCGGGGACTCGTGTGCTCGATTTAGGCAGCGGTTCGGGCGAGATGCTGTGCACCTGGGCACGCGATTACGGAATCATCGGCGTCGGCATCGACATGAGCCAGTTGTTCACCGAGCAAGCGAAACTCCGCGCTGAAGAACTCGGAGTCGCCGATCGAGTCGAGTTCATCCACGGCGACGCTGTCGGCTACGTCGCCGACGAAAAGGTCGGTGTGGCAGCCTGTCTCGGTGCCACGTGGATCGGTGGGGGAGTCGTCGGCACCATCGAGCTTCTGGCGAAGAGTCTCCGCTCCGGAGGAATCATCCTCATCGGCGAGCCCTACTGGCTGCAGTTACCACCGACGAAAGACGTTGCCAAGGGATGCCTTGCCAATTCTATCTCCGACTTTCTCATGCTTCCAGAACTTCTCGCGTCTTTCGGCGACCTCGACTACGACGTTGTGGAAATGGTTCTGGCTGACCAAGAAGGCTGGGATAGGTACGAAGCGGCCAAGTGGCTCACCATGCGCCGATGGCTCGAAGCGAATCCCGACGACGACTTCGCGCAAGATGTTAGAGCCAAACTGACTTTGGAACCGAAACGCTACGCCGCGTACACGCGTGAATACCTCGGATGGGGTGTGTTCGCGCTGATGGCGCGGTGATGTGAGGCAGCTGGGATATGCGGCGGATTGTCAACGGCTGGGGCGGCTGAGCTACACTCGGTGGCTCGTCGAAGTGTGAGTTCAGGTTTAATTACGGAACACCCAAGCAACAACTCGAAACGTTGAGGCTGTGGGGGGATATATAAAACTCTAATCTAGTACAGCCCCTAAATTTAACGTAACCGTTCAGTCCCCCTTATCGGGAAAGGCGAAAAATTTTTTGAAAAAATGAAAAAAAATGGCCTTGGGGGCGCGACTTTTTTTGAATAATAGTGTATTCAAGGTCTTGTGGAAACAAGGCCGA
>JBMORF010000022.1:0-24151 GCA_049322315.1 Thermodesulfobacteriota bacterium
TATCAGCAGTATCATTTTCTGCCGCACTTGGCACGATAATTTCACGGTGTGATCATGTGATATCCTTTCATTTCAATAAGTTATGCTTGATTATAACCTGGAGCATTCCTTAAGTCAACGGCATTGCGCTTATGTAGCATGTCGGGCTGCATTCTCTCGCTATAAAGCCGCAGAAGTAATTAATACCTATAGGAGGCTGGAGGAGACGCTTGCCCCGAAGCTTTTAAGCTACTTTGAGGCCGTGACGGATTCAGGTGAACATGCAGTTGTATTATATTATTTCCTCGTTAAGGTCGTAGCATGTCCGCAATGCGGTAAGGATATCGATCTACTCAAGACTCGGATTTTCTCTAAGAATGCCGTATCAAGAAAGGACCCCTCCGCCCAAGCTCTTTGTCCTGCATGTGGTTCTGTGAATTCCACTTTTTACGACGCAGAAAGTGTTAAATGTCGCCGCTGTTCCCTATCATATAACCCACAAGAAGGGAACATCAGCGGTCCGAACGTTAGATGCGACGCTTGTCAGTCGTCATTCCGCTTAGTAGATAGAATGAAATCTATAGGTGAGCCTCTCGGCTTTCGCCGATACGCGAAAATGATCCTTACCAAAGATGGACAGAAGAAATACGAATCTTTGAACGACTTTGACAAGGCCATCGAGCGACGGGTGGAAGAGGAGTTTGCCACCATTGAGCATAGCTTCCCGATGGTTCCTATCGAAGCCGGATATAATACCGATCAGATACTTAAGCATAAATACAAATACTGGCATCAATTATTTTCGGACCGTCAGTTGGTTTGTATTAGTCATATGATGCGGGCTATTAAAACGATTGAAGGCCAAGATTTAAGACTTCTCTTTGCCTGCCTGTTTTCTGGGGTGCTAGAGTTTAACAACTTATTCACATCTTTCAAGGGAGAGGGAACAGGAGCAGTACGCCACATGTTTGCTCACCATGTGCTCAAACCAGAAATGATGCCATTGGAGGCCAACATTTGGGGGACAAATAAGTCATCCGGTGCATTCTCAAGTCTTTTTCGTTCCCGTGTTTTGAGAGCGCTTGCTTATAAGTCTAACCCTACAGAATTGCGCTTGAACTCATCGAAAAGTATGAAGGTGGGAAAGATTAGCCATCCCATGGAGGTTCAAGTAGTTGGAAGTTTTTCTGATTTCTTCTCTCAGCAAGGAAGTGTGTATCTTAGCGCCGGTGATTCTAGTTGCTTAGACTTGCCTGATAAAAGTGTTAGCTTGGTTGTTACTGATCCACCTTTCTTCGATAACGTTCACTATTCCCAGCTTGCAGATTTTTTCTACTATTGGATGAACCAGATTTTAGAAATATCCCCTTCGATGACAACTAGATGCGTTAGTGAGGTTCAAGATATAGATTCTGACTTGTTTACAAGTAAGCTGACATCTGTTTTCGCTGAATGCGGCCGTGTTCTCCGTGATGATGGTCTGTTCGTCTTTACCTACCATCATTCGCGACACGAGGGATGGACAGCTGTGCATCGGGCCATCAGACATGCAGGGTTCATATGTATACAGGCGTATCCAATAAAGGCTGAGATGTCAGTTTCCAAGCCTTTGCAGCAGGCAAAGTCTCCGATACATTTAGATCTTATTCTAGTATGCCGCAAAGATCTACAGGGCACTGGGGGACAATCGGGGGATGGTTGCCTTATCTCCGCCCTTGATTTGGCAAAAACTCAGATATCTTCTCTAAAGAATGTGGGAATTAAGATTTCGTTGGGAGATGCGAAAGTCATACTCATGGGACGCCTTTTGTGCGAAGCTCATAAAGTTAGGAACCTCGACATGGAAGAAAGGTTCCTAAAGGATTTGGAACAGGACATTGAAAGGCATGTGAGTGAAGTTGCGTCTGTGAAGGGAAAGGTTCTCTATCAAGAACCAGGGACAGAACAATTGAGGCTTTTTGAGGAGATAGCAAAGTACTTGGCTGATAAACGGATGTAACTAATAAATTACTTCGGCAGCAGCACCAAATCCACCAGTGGTTTGATTTCTTCCGCCAGGAAGATATTCATCCCCTCTTTTACTTCCGGTTCCAGGTTGTTGATATCTACTTCGTTGAGTTTGGGGAAGACCACCACTTTGACGCCGGCCCGTTGCGCGGCCAGGATCTTTTCCCGGATGCCGCTCACCGGCAGGATGCGGCCGGTAAGGGTCAGCTCCCCGGTCAGGGCTACGTCCCGGCGGGCCGGGCGGCCGGTGAGCAGGGAGAGCAGCGCCAGGGCGATGGTGGCGCCGGCTGACGGTCCATCCTTGGGAATGGCCCCGGAGGGTAAGTGGATATGGATATCCTTACCCATGAAGAAGTCGGGGTCTAACCCAAAATCTTCGGCGTGGCTGCGAAGAAAACTCAAGGCGGTTTGGGCGGATTCCTGGAGCACGTTCCCCAGGGAGCCGGTGAGAATCAATTGCTGGTGGCCCCGCATCTGGGAGGCCTCCACAAAGATGAGTTCGCCGCCGAACTCGGTCCACACCAGGCCGGTGGTGACGCCGACGCGGTTGCCCGCTTCCGCCACCGCATGGCTGTACTTCCGGGGGCCCAGGAGTTTCTCCACCAGGACTTCGTCCACGGTGAGGGCACAGGCCTCGCCTTTGGCATGGAGGCAGATGCGCGCCAGTTTGCGGCAGATGGTGGCAATCTCCCGGTCCAGATTGCGCAAGCCCGCTTCCTGGGTGTAGTCGTTGATAACTTTGGCGATGCCGGCGCCGGTAAAATCCGGGGACAGATGGGTCAGGCCATGTTCCCGGAGCTGCTTGGGGATCAGATATTTCTTGGCGATATTTTTCTTTTCGCCCTCCGTATAGCCGGGGAAATTGATGACCTCCAGGCGGTCCAGGAGGGGGTGGGGCAGGGTCTCCACCACGTTGGCGGTGGTGATGAACATCACCCCGGAAAGATCGAAGGGCACGTCCACGTAATGATCCACAAAATGGCTGTTCTGCTCCGGGTCCAGGATCTCCAGGAGCACGGAGGCCGGGTCCCCCCGGAAGTCCTGGCCGATCTTGTCGATCTCATCCAGCATGAACACCGGGTTTTTTAAACCGATGCGCCGGATTTCATTGATGATTCTGCCGGGCATGGCCCCCACGTAGGTGCGGCGGTGGCCCCGGAGTTCCGCCTCATCCCGGAGGCCCGCCAGGGACATGCGCACGAATTTACGCTCCAGGGCCTCGGCGATGGCCTTACCCGTGGAGGTCTTGCCGGTGCCCGGAGGGCCGGCGAAGCAGAGGATGGGGCCCCGGCTCATCTGCATGTGCCTTTTTTTGTCGATGATCTCCCGGACCGTTTGCCGGAGTTCATCTATCTTGATGGGCTTGGAGAGGTAATGGGCCGCGCCTTTCTTCAAGGCGTCCACGGCGGTGGAGACCGTGGCATAACCCGTAACCATGATGATTTCCGAGTGGGGAGCCAGTTGCTTGGCGGATTCCAGGAGTTGCAGGCCGTCCATCTTCTCCATCTTCAAGTCCGTGAGAATCAGGTCGTACTCCTGGGCCTTGATCATCTCCAGGGCTGCGGCGCCGTTGGCCGCGCCGTTAACCTGATGGCCCTCTTTTCGGAGGATGTACTCCAAATTGGTGCGGGCGATCTCTTCGTCGTCCACCACCAGGACCCGGGCGCTCTGCAGGCTGCAGAGGGTGCGCACCGCCAGGTATTCCAGGATCCGTTCCTTGACGTGCTTCAGGCCGTAGTGCTGGGATTCCAGCAAACGCTCGGCCCTTTTTAAGTCCAGGTTGTCCTCGGTAAAGCGGTTCCAGGGCAGCGAGATGAGATAATCCAGGTAGTTCAGGCCGATGGAATATTCGGCCACCGAAGGATCGGTCTTTTCGACCCGCTCCAATTCCTTCAGGGCCACGGCCAGCACTTCCGGGGGAAGCTGGGCCTTGTGGATGGCCGTGCGCAGGTCCGCCAACTCTTGGCCGGTCTTGGGCCTTTCCTCTTCGCCTTTACGGAAAAAAATCATGGCAGCCAACCCTTTTAAAAGCTTGACAGCAGTGGTTTCCCAGGGGGGGCCGGCTTAGGCTGCCCTTAGGCCGGGAAGCCCGCCCCCGGTCCTGATCCCCTGAACCACAAACCGATTTTTAGAGTGCTCTCTTCTAGTTGATGATTATCATACCCCGGGCTCAGTATAAAGAAAAACTTGGGGAGGGGCAATCACCACCGTCCCCCCCATTGAGGCAAATTTTTGTGGTTTTCTCTGATTTTTCTGCTGGCGTGGGAAGAGGCAGGGGTTGTGTTGCATTATGCAATCTGCAACAGAAGGAAGTGAAACAGTAGGTAACTATTAGAAATTATTATATATTAAAAATATTGCTTGTGAAGCATTGCACAATGCAACGGTTGGCGGGGGTGCGGGGTGAGGGTAATAATTATGATTATTTAGTAAAAACAGTATGTTAACCATTTGGCAAGGATCTTGAATATAAGATAGCCAAAGGAAACGGCCATCTGGCCTGGGTTAAGGAAAGAGCACCTGAAGGAAAAGCAAGCCATGCTGAGTTTCATGAAGAAAATCCAGGAAAAGGAAAAGGCCCGGCGGCAGGAAACCCCCCGGGAGGGTAACCTCAGAACCTCGGAAGGCCAGGAAGCTGCTGCCAGAGACGAGGTTCCCCGGAAGATCCTGGTGGTGGGCAAGGGCGAGACCCTGGACGCGGAAGCCATTGATTACGCCATTAACCTGGCCGAGCGCCTGGGTTATGACCTCATCGCCCTGAACGTCAACCCCACCCTGGGCTCCAAAGGACGGTTGTTCTCCCCCTACAAGCAACTCCTCAGGGAGAAGTTCACCCAGAAGGCCAAAGCCGCGGGGGAAGCCCTGCAAAGGAAACTGGCCCTGAAAGGCATCAACTTTGAGCAGTTAGTGAAATTCGGTGATGTGGGACAAGCGGTGGCCGACGTCAACCGGAAGATTAAGCGGATTGAGTTCGTGATCACCCAGGACGGAGTCGAGGAAACGGAAGTCAATGGGGAAATCAATCTCCCCGTTTTCAGTATTACTGGATACCAAGGAGAAAAGACCATGGCTAAAACAGCTGACAGCAGCAGAGGCAAAATGATCGGCAAAACCGTAGGATTAGGTCTCGCCGCGGCATCCTTGTATGCCGCCGTCTTTTTAAATGCGGACACGGTCATGAAGTATTTCACCCGGGGAGCCTGGTACGCGGCCCTGCCCGTGGCCACGGCGTTCATTTTTTCTTTTGTGCACGGCGCTTTTGCTTCCGAGTTTTGGTCCCTCATGGGCATCGAAGCCACCAAGAAGGCGCAGCCCAGACCGACGGCGGCGAAGCGGCCGGTGGCCAGAAAGCGGCCCCGTCCCCAGCTGCGGATCGACACCTAAGAGATCACCCTTTGACGCTCAAGTACGGATATCGGAAGACCTGAGAGGAGGAATGAGTAATGCATGACGTAGCCGCAGAAACCATCAAATTTATCGACCTGAATACGGCGAACATCTTGTTCCTGGTTATCGTCGGTTTTATCGGCGGGCTGGTGAGCGGCTTCATCGGCTCCGGCGGGGCCTTTGTCCTGACCCCGGGCATGATGAGCTTAGGCGTGCCCGGGACGGTGGCGGTGGCCAGCAACATGTGCCACAAGTTCCCCAAAGCCATGGTGGGGGCATATAAGAGATTTAAGTACGGCCAGGTGGACATCAAGCTGGGCCTGGTGATGGCGGCCTCCGCCGGCGGCGGAGTCTGGGTGGGGATAAATATTCAACAGTGGATTCTGAATCAATGGGGGCAGGCCGGCTCCAACCTCTACGTGAGCCTGTCCTTCGTGATCATCCTGATAGTGGTGGGCGGCTACGTCTTCTATGACGCCTGGAAGACCGCCAGGACCGGGGGCGTGGAGAAGGTTCCCGCCCTGGCCAAGTGGTTGCAGTCCATCAACCTGCCGCCCATGATGCACTTCAAGACCGCCAACATCCGCATCTCCATGTGGTTCACCATTCCCATCGGCTTCGCCACCGGCATGCTGGCGGCCACCATTGCCGTGGGGGGCTTCATCGGGGTGCCCGGCATGATCTACGTCCTGGGCGTCTCGGGCCTGGTGGCTTCGGCCACGGAACTGGTCATCGCCTTTGTCATGGGCTTTGGCGGCACCATCAAGTGGGCCATGGCCGGCATGGTGGACATCCGCCTGACCTTGCTTATCCTGGGCGGCTCCCTCTTTGGAGTGCAGTTGGGCGCCATCGGCACCACCTACGTGAAAGAGCACATGATCAAGGTGGTTATGGGCTCCATCATGCTCATTGTCGCCGTGAGCCGGGGTCTGGCCATTCCCACCTACCTGAAGGATCTGGAACTCATGACCGTCAGCGACGCTACCACCAAGACTCTCATGACCGCCAGCTTCCTCAGCATGTGCTTCGCCTTGGGGATGGGCGCCCTCATCATTCTGGGCGCCATGTGGAGGGCCAAGAGAGCCGAAGCCAAAGAAAAAGAAGCCGCCCTGGCCTTAGATAAGAGCTATGGGTAAATATCATCGCCTCCTGGTGGGCGTGGACGGTTCGGCCGCGAGCCTCCACGCCTTCCGGGAGTCCTGCAAATTGACCGGTTCCTGGGTCACCGTGGTTGCGGTGGCCCCTTTTTACGAAGGGGACCTGCGCTTGGTGGGAGTGGCCAACCCCCAGGCTTTGCAGTGAGCGGTTAAAAAAAACAGTGCTCCGATATATCCAGTTCTTTACTGCTCACTGCTGACCGCTCACTGCTCACTGACTAACGCTCTCTTCCGGGTGGAGGAAGCTCAGCCGGTAGTCGGCGTCTTTGAAGGCCTGGAAGCAGCGGGCCGCCACGGTTTCGCTGGTCAGGGCCAGGTCCAGTTGCCGGGCGAAGGCCGACAATAACCCCACCAGTTCCAGGGTCTGCTCAGTTTCCAGGAGGGAGTATTTCACCATCCGGGCCTGGACCATATCCCCGATCACCTGCACTTTGAACCCCAGGTCGTCCAGGATTTCGCTTAACAGCCGGGCCCGGCGCTCCCGGCGCTCCACCCCCGCGGCCCCGCCCTTAAACTGAAAACTGATGTAGTTGTCGTTCTTTTCTTCGGAGCAATAGGCGTCCAGGATGGCGAAGTGGTAGCCCAGCCGGGAATTGAAATTGAGATAATTATCGGTAATCACGGCAAAACTTTTGCCGCCCAGGCCCTTTTCCGCCTTGCCCATATCGTACATGGTGTTGGCGAACACGGAGATGAAACCCTTGAGGTCCGGGGCTACCTGTCCAGCCCACCTGATTTGGGGATGGTGAAAACCCCGGAGCAGGGCCCGGAAGGGCCGGGAGAGGATGTCGTCTTCGGTGACCCAGGGTTGGCCCGGATACCTAAGACCCCCTCCCAGGTCCAGGACAAAGAGAGTGAGGGGCAGATCGGTTTTCAGCCGGGAGCACCCCTTGGGCTCTAAAGACTGGTCCACGTCCAGGGCGAACATGGCGTCCATGGCCTTTTCATGGGCGAAACGGGTGATGTCATGGAGGGTGCGGCACTTCCCGGCCTCGAATTCCGGACTCACCGGGTCCAACAGGTTTAAGGGGGTCGCCATTTTCAAGATGCGGCGCAGTTTTTGGAAGAGGGGATTGGCGGACAAATCTTCGTCAACCTGGGCCCGGGCTTCCAGAAGTTCCGGGACCAGGCCCGGATAGACCCGGGCCGCGTCCGCGTCCACGGTGACCACCTGGCCGTTGTGGAGCACCCGGGTGGCGCCCCCCACCTCCACCAGGGTGGGGACCTTAAATTCCCGGGCCAGAATGGACATGTGGTCCGTGGGGCTGCCCACTTCCGTGAGGATGGCGGCGATGCGGTCCATGACCAAGACCAGCTTGGCCGCGGGCTGCCGGGCCACCACCACCGCTCCCCAAGGAATATTGGCGACATCCTCATCCCGGGTATACAAAAAAACCCGGCCCGCGGCCGCGCCCCCCACGGCCCGGATGCCGAACCGGAGCAAGGGGGGGACCGGCTCCCAGGTGCTTTCCTTTTCTTCCACGGCAAAACTGGGGGCAGTGACCCGCAAGGGCCGGGACTGGAGGAGATAAATTTCGCCGTCATCGTCCAGGGCCCATTCAATGTCCTGGGGGTGGCCGAAATGCTCTTCCAGCCGCAGGGCGATGGCCGCCAGGCCCTGGATCTGCTCCGGGGCCAGGCATGGGGTCCGGGCCTGCTCCGGGGCCAGGGCCACCTCCGCGGTGCCTCCCTCGGGACTGGACGCCAGGGCCACGGGTTTTTCCGCCACCCGCTGTTCTGTTATTTGCCGCTCCGCCTCCCGGGAGACCCGGTAGAGGTCGGGGGTGATGTGGCCGTCCACCGCGTACTTGCCCAGGCCCCAGACCGCGCTGATGAGGACGGTGTTGCTCTGGGGCGCATGGGGGTCCAGGGAGAACATGACGCCGCTGGCCTTAGCCGGCACCATGGTGACGCAACCCACGGCCATGGGCAGCTCATCCGCGGAAAAGTGCTGGTATTTCCAATAGAAGATGGCCCGGGAGGTAAATTTGCTGGCGATAATCTCTTTATAATGGGCCGCCAGGTCCGCCGCGTCCACGTTGAGAAGGGTGGCAAACTGGCCGGCAAAGGAGAGTTCCGTATCCTCACCCACGGCGCTGGAACGCACCGCCAGGGGCCGGCCCTGAAAGCCTTTTCCCGCCTCCTGCAGGGCCGCCTCTAAGTCCGGAGGCAGCGGCGCCTGGCGCACCAGGGTCTGAATTTCCCGGCTGATGGCCTCCAGACTCTCCAGGTCGTCAATCCGGGCCTGGGAGAGATGCTTCTCCAGTTCCCCTTCCAGGCCCGAGGCTGAGACAAACCGCTTATAGGCCGAGGCGGTGACGGCAAAGCCTTCAGGCACCGAGAGGCCCAACTTGTTGCCCATTTCCCCCAGGTTGGCCATTTTGGCCCCCACACTGGCGGCCATCTCCCGGTTCAGCTCGGCCAGAGGCAGGACGAAGGGGGTAGGGAGGATAGTTGGGGTGGAGGTGAGTTCCCGGCGGATATCATCCCGCAATTGTTGACAGATGGCCCGCAGTTCGGGGTAGCGATTCTCCGTCAGTCGGTTGAGCTCGGTTACCAGGTGGCAGACATTTTCTCCCAGCCGCTCTGCCTGGGTTTCAAGATAGATGCGGTCAAAGAGGAAGTCCCCGGAGAGCTTTTCCTCCATGTCCGCCATGATCTCCAGGGCCTGGGTGTTGTTTTGCAGGAGACGCCGGAAATGCTCGAATTTCAGCTTGAGGCGCGTCGGCTCGTCGATTTCTTCTTTCAGGAAACGGCGGAGGAATCTAAAAATCATGTTTAGTGGCCAGTAGTCAGTGGCCAGTGGCCAGATGATAGTGGTTAAATCAAACTGTATGGTTGTTGAATATTACTATTATATCTAGTCCCTTATTGTATTCCAATGGGTCCTATATGCGCCAACTACGGCATGACAACTGACAACTGGCTACCGATCACTGGCTACTGCTTCTTCAGCGTGGCCAGTTCTTTCTGCATCTTCTTCCATTCCAGGCCCCGTTTGATGGTGATGAGGATGGTCTCCTTGCGGAAGGGCTTGGTGATGAAATCATAGGCCCCCTTTTGCACGGCCTCTTCCGCGGTTTCCATGGTGCCGTAAGCGGTAATAATGATAATGGGTATCTGGGAATCGATCTTTTTGATGATATCGATCAAATCCATGCCATCCACCAGGGGCATCTTCAGGTCGGTGACCACCAGGTCGTAAGGCTTCTCCTGGAGCAGTTTGCTGACCTCCAGGGGATTGTTGGTGGTGGTAACTTCATAGCCGGTCTTGTCCATGAGGATGGTTTTTAGCAATCTCAGCATATTGGGCTCATCGTCTACTACTAATAACTGCTCCGCCATCTGCTCCTCCTGGCCTGGTATCTTATAAGGCAAAAGTCGGTATAGGGGGAGACTCTTCCCCTTCCTGGGGAGCGGTCGCCTCCGCTTCTGTTTCCGAGACTACGGGAAGAAAAACCGTGAAAGTGGTGCCGTGTTTTTCCGGGTATTCAGCCGCGGGGTAACTGGTAAAGATGATATTGCCCCCGAACTTGCTGATAATGCCATAGCTCACGGACAGACCCAGACCGGTGCCTTCCCCCACCTTTTTGGTGGTGTAAAAGGGGTCGAAAATCTTGGCCTGGCTCTCTTTGGGAATGCCGTTGCCGGTGTCGGTGAATTCAATGGCCACCCGTTTGCCGTCGGGGGAGAGCCGGGTATCCACCTTGAGCAGGCCCCCGCCTTTCATGGCGTCCATGGCGTTGTTGACCAGGTTAATGAAGACCTGCTGCAATTCCCGGGGATCGCCTTTGGCCCGGGGGAGACTCGGGGCCAGGCTGCTTTCCAGGCGGATTTTCTTAATCAGCAGGGTATTTTGCACCACCGCCAGCATCTTTTCCAGGACGGTGTTGATCTCCGTGGTGGTTTCGGTTTTTTCCGGAGTGCGGGCAAAGGTGAGGAGATTTTCCACGATCTTTTTGCACTTCAGTCCTTCTTCCTCGATGACTTTCAAGGTTTCATGGACCTCCGGAGTCTCTTCGGTCTGCTCCAGCAGATGTTCAGTGAACCCCAGGATCACGGCCACGGGATTATTGATCTCGTGGGCCACCCCCGCGGCCAGGGTGCCCACCGAGGCCAGTTTCTCCATGTTGACCAGCCGGTCTTCAATGGCCTTGCGGCCGGTGATGTTCCGGGAAATGATCTCGTAGGCGAAGATCTCCCCATGTTCATCCCGCAAGCCCACGATGCTGGTGGAGAACCAGAACTCGTGGTCGCCGATGGTTACCTGGTGGCGCTTGTTGCGGGTGCGGCCGGTGGCTTTTATTTCCTGAATCCATTCCAGATGGAAGTCCGCTGACTTCCTGCTAAAAATATCGTTAAGTTGAAGGTCCAAAAATTCCTGGGGATTTACCTCATCGCCTCCCTTTAAGGGCAGGGCCATGGCAAAGAGATTGGCGGCAAAGCGGTTGATGGACAGGATATGGCCCTTCTCGTCCACGGTGTAAATGAGGTCCGCGGCGTTTTCCACCAGGGCCTGGTAGCGGGCCTCGGTTTTTTGCAGCTTCTCTCTCTGGCGGTTGACTTCTTCCTCCAGGGAAGCGGAAAATTGCCGTTCGTACCGGAAGTAGAGCATGACGATGGTGCCCGACAGAACAAAGAAGCCGATGATCACCTGCAACAAAAATTGCCGCAGATAGAGGGAATGCACCACCCCTTCCACCTCGCTGACCGGGGCCACCACGGCCACTGACCAGGAGGGTTGGTTTTTCAGGGTCTTGCCGAAAATGGGGTCCATCAGGCGCACTGGAGAATAAGCGATGAGTTTTTGAATCTCTCCGGCCATGCCCCGGTGCCACCCGGAAATATAAGTGCCCCAGCCTTCCTGGCCGGTGAGCATCTTCTTGCGTTGAATTTCGTTGATGGCATCGAAAGAGATGGCCGGCATGCGTTCTTTGCGCACCGTGAAGGCGTTTTTGCCGATGAAGTCCCGTTCCGGATGGCTTAAAAAGGTCCCCTGGTTATCCATGATCCAGGCGTAGCCCGTCTTGCCGCTCCTGATCTGCCGGGTGAATTTATTGGCCAGAAGATGGACGTCGATGTAAAAGAGCAAGACCCCGGACATGGCGCCGGTGGGGTGGGGATGGCTCTCATCCACGGATTCATCATAAGTGGGCACGGCCATAATGGAGATGAGCCGGCCCACAAAGTCGGGGACCTGGGTGGAGATGGGGCCCACATAAATCAGGCCCTTATTTTCGGGAAGACGGGCCCATTTCAGGTAGGGCGCGTTTTGGAAGGACCCGGAAATTATATGGTCCACGCCCCGGGAGTCAACTAAATAAGCCCTGGTGCCCGCCGCGTTAATCCGGCGGATTTCCACCACCCCATCCTCCCGGACGCTGGAGAGGGTGGCCCGCATGCGGTTCGCCCAGGTGAGAGTCTCCAGATATTGGATGGAGGGAGAAAAATTGAGAGTGCTCAGTTCCCGCTTTAAGAAATGGATGTCTTGTTCCAGCAGGCCGGCGGTATGCTGGGCCAGCACCAATTGTTGCTGGTTAAAGTCCTCCTTGACGATCTCCCGCATCTGGTTGGCGGACTTCACCCCCAGGTAGATGCTGACCCCCAGCAGCAGGATATTGACCACCAGGATCAGGGCCAGGGCATGGCGGGATAATAAAAAAGGGAAGCGCCGCATTGCCGTCTTTTATCCTTCCAGGAGAGGTAAACCGTCAAGGAAATAAATATAGCCGGAACTTCTGCTCAAGTCATGATTTTTTCTAAATTTTAGCGTATTTTCCCTCACCTGGTCAAGTTTGTTGAGACCCGGGGAAATAACAATGACTTTAGTGGAACCACCGGCTTCAAGGAAGCTTTGTCCCAGTCCCCGAGGAAAGAGCCGGTGGGAGCAAAATAAAGCCGAGGCGGCCCCTTAGGCCGCCTCGGCGGGATAACCTCCCGGAAATAACGGCTCAATCTGCCTGGAGCTTCACCACCAGCACGGAGCAGGGGGAGTAAGTCACCACCTTGCTGGCCGTGCTGCCGATAAAGGATTGGGTCTTGGCCCCCAGACCCCGGCTGCCGATGACGATGAGATCGGCCTTTTCCTTTTTGGCCACCTCCACGATCTCCTCCGCAGGGGACGGCCCGGTGGCCAGGATCACCTCGGCGGCGCAGCCTTGCCCCTGGGCCGCTTCCTTGGCTTTGGCCAGGGCGCTTTCCGCCTGGGATTTCATTTTTTCGTAGATAAACCTTCCTTCCCCCAGTTCGGGGATTTCCACGGCTGCTGCCACCAGGACGATGCTGGACGGGGGTTGGGACTTAGCCAGATCGCAGGCGGTTTCCACCGACTTCAGGGAGTAGGCCGAACCATCCACGGGCACAAGAATTTTCATGGCGCTACCCCCTCTCCGGATTGAAGATGTGCGGCTTTTTCAGCCTGCTCTTTCTTGAAGCCGATCCACAACTTGATCATAATTACCGCGCACATCCCCAGGGCGGCGCACATCACCACCCAGCCGGCGAGATAGCCGAAATTGAACTGCTTCAAAGCCACGGAAGAACCCGCCAGGAGGATCATGATGGCAAAGAGCAGCCGGATGCCGTAACCCCGGATGTATTTCACCGCGGTCACCCCGATCTGGGCCCCCACCGAGGCGCCGATGAGCATGAGAATGGCGGCCATGATCTCCACCCGGGCCTTGACCCCGTAAGTAAAGCAGCCATAAGCGCCGGTAAAGACCACGGAGAACAGATCGGTGCCCACCGCCACGGCCGTGGGACAGCCGATGAGATAGATCAGGGCCGGCATGCGGATAAAGCCGCCTCCCACACCCAGGAAGCCGGAGAGCCAGCCGGTGAAGAGGAAGACCCCGGTCACCGTCCAGAAGGAGATGGTGATCCCTGAAGCCGGGAAGTGGACCATGGGGGGCAGACTCCAGGTTTTTTTGGGCGGAGCCGCGCCCATGGCCATGCTGGCCTGCTTGGCGGCCTGGGCCGCGGCCCGTTTATCTTTGGTGGCATAATCGTAAAGCATATAAATGCCCAAACCAAAGAGCAGAAACATATAGGTATAACGGACAATGGGACCGGCCAGGCCCAGACGGGTGAGCCACATGACGTTTTGGGCCCCGATTTCCACCCCGATGACGGAACCGACAATGGACAGCAGACCAAGTTTCATGTCCACGTTGCCCATCTTCCGGTGCTTGGCGGTGGCCACGATGGACTTGCCGAAGATGTGGGCCAGGTCGGTGCCGATGGCGTAAGCCATGGGAAAGCCGAAGATGTTCAGGGCCGGGGTCACCACCCAGGCGCCGCCCACTCCGAAGAAACCTCCCAGGACTCCTACCGCAAAGCCGATGGCTATGAGGATGAGGGCGTTGAAATGCAGGCCGGCAATAGGTAGGTAAATATCGAACATGCTCATAGTATATCTCCCCTAATTCCCTGATTATTCGTGGTGTTCGATCTTACTGACATCCATGCCGATCATCTTCAGGATAACATCGGTGCTGGCGGCGATGATCAGGCCCACCAGGCCCATCAAGACGGTGGCGATGGTGGCGTAGATCCAAAGATTTTCGTTGTACCATTTGGCGAAGAAGTAGTTGAGCCCGCCTAGATTTGCCAGGTCCACCTTCCTCTCCAGCTTCTCGGCTTTCTTGACCGCATCGGCCCAGACTGTGGACATGGGGATGGTCAGCAGAAAAAAATTAAAAATTATTGCCAGCAATCCTCTCATTATGGTTCACCTCCCTTCGGAAAGTTATCTTTCTGATCAGGAATTATCAGTTCAGCCGGTTCGCTTCCGCCTCCAACTCCGGACAATTGTTACTCCGGGGGGGCATTCCCAGCAAAAACTCGTTTCCGGTTACTCGTCTTGGCTATTTCTTACTTATCAATGTCCGTGCCAAGAGCGGCGGAAAATCTCCGGGGACTAACTGGTGAATTAAAATAATAAAATGCCCTCAAGGGTTAATGCTTATGTGACCTGGCCCCCTAAACCTGTCAGGAAATTTTACGGTTTGTAAAAGAAATGAGCAGTTGCAGGTAGTTATCCAGGAAAACAGCGTCAAAATTGCTTTATTTCCGTCAGGATGGCCGCGGCCACGCTCCGGCCCGGAAGTTGAAAAGGAGTCCTAGGCGCTCTCCAGAAAGAAGGAAAGTGAATAAAATCACAATATCCCGGCGCAAAAAAGATTAGCCATGGGCCTCCAAGACAAGTTAAATATTCAGTAAGGCAATCTTTATGGGACTACTCAGTTTCTTTAGAGGCAAAAAGAAAAAGTCGCCGCCGGGACCGGGCCTGAAAGAGATCTTCCAGGGCTTTCAGCAAGTGCTGGTGGCCAACAACGAATCCCTGGCCCTTATTGGGGAGGTGGAGGAGAAGCGCGCTCAAGGCCAGGTTTTCGACCGGCCCTTTCTGGCCAGCCGCATCGTCTCCCTGGATCAGCACCAAGCGGACCTGGTGGCCGCGTTGCAGCGCATGTCCGGAGGGCGCTGGCAGGAATTGGAAAAGGCCCGGGTCAGAATCAAAGAGGCCATTCAGCGGCTCCTGGCGGAGACTCCGGACCAGGAGAATTTAGGAAACCCCCACCTGCGGCAGTTCCCTTCCTCTGAAAAACTCCAGGCCGTGGTGGACCTGGTGGCGCCCTTGACCCTGGTGGACCGGCGCAGCCAGGACTTTCGCCCGGAAAACTGCCGCACCTACCACGATATCACCCGTTTCGCCCACGAGAAGGCCATTCAGGCCATGTTCGGCCTCATGGACGGGGTGGAGGCAGGGCGCTATCCCGCGCTCCGGCTCCTGAAACTGGATACGCCGCTGCCCCTCAACCTCCACCTCATGGATCTGGGAGGGGGCCTGGCCACCCACGTCACCCCGGTGCCCCCGGAGAGCATCACCTCCCGGCCCATGCGGGCCCTGTGGCGGGGCATCAGCTACCCGGGCATCACCTGGGCCGGTCCGGTGCCGCTGTCCGTGGGCGGCTTCCTCCACGTCCTGGCCCAAACCGCGATCCGGCCCCCGGAGCGGTTCTGGGACAAGACCTACGCCATCGTCGCCAGCAATTACGTGAATTACAGTTGCCGTCTGGGCTTTCATTTCGCTACCGTGGACAGCTTTTGCGGGCCGATGGCCGATAATAATTTCATCAATTTCGCTTTCAAAGGCGGGGCCGCGGATGAGATTCGCCGGGTCCGCCGGGCCAAGCTCATCGCCTTGGTCCTGGAAAGGCTGGGCTTTGAATTGGAAATCCATAAGGACGTGGTCCGGGCCCGTTTCCGCAAGCGCCCCGCGGCGGAAACCGAAGAGCGGCTGGACCTCCTGGGCCGCCTCATGGCCTACGTGCGCCAGATGGACATGCTCATGTCCGACGACTCCAAGATCTACCTCCTGTCCGAACGCTTCCTCTCCGGCCACTACGAGCGGCCTGGGGAGGAGGAGAGGCAGGGGAAGAACCAATAAGTTGGGGGAGAAGGGACCCGGGGTCCCTGGCCCCCTTCCTCAACATAATCTTCCCAGACCAAGGGAGAAATAACATGGAAGCCCCAGTATGCCCGGATAAGCCCCAAAAGTTGTTGGTTTGCACCGACGGTTCGGAAAACAGCCGGGCCGCGTTGGCGGAAGTCCTGTCGCTGGCCCGGACCTGCGGCGGCCAGGTCTATCTCCTGCAGGTGGTGCAAATTATCCCGGAATTCGAGGCCGCGGCTCCGGATCTAATGGCCCTGGTGGGGGAAGAGGTGGCCAAGCAGTTGGCCGAGGCCAAGGCCGCGGCTGCCGGGACCGGGGTGGTCTTGGAGACCCGGATCAGCCGCGGCGTCTCCGTGGCCAGCGCCATCCTCCAAGAAGCGGAGAAGATCCAGCCGGACCTCATCGTCATGGGTCTCCACGGCCGCACCGGTCTGGCCCGGCTCCTGGTGGGCAGCGTCACCGCCCGGGTCATCGGCCATAGCCCTTTCAACGTCTTGGTGATTCCCAAAGGCGGGGGCATTTCCTTTGGCCGCATCCTCATCGCCAGCGACGGCTCCCCTTTCAGCCAGGCCGCGTTTACGGAAGTCCTGGAGGTGGCCCGGCGGCAGGCAAGCAAGCTCTTCGCGGTCTCCGTGGCCGCGGAAGAAGGGGAGATCGCCCAGGCGAAAGAGGTAATTAAGCAGATGTTAACCGCGGCCAATCAGGCCGGGTTGCGCCTTACGGGCTCGGTCCCCCAGGGACAGACCGCGGATCACGGCATCATCCAGGCGGCCATCAAAAACGAAGTCGACCTCATCGTTATGGGCAGCCACGGCCGCACGGGCTTAAAGAGGCTGCTCATGGGCAGCGTTACCGAGCGGGTCCTGGGCCAGGCCCCTTGCTCCGTACTGGTGGTGAAAAGATAGCTTTCGGTTGTCGCGGGAATATTCGAGACCGGCGGATTACTGGGCCGAGGCGCTAGCCTCAGGGTTGATCTTCCCCTGCTTAATCTTTATTGTCGGCGTTTCTGCGGTATTTTCCCTCAGCCGGCGGCTGGAAAAGGGGGAGCCCCGGTCCAGGCTGTATCGGCAAATCTTGACCTGCACCGGGATCAGCAAGACACGCTCATCGGCCTCTTCGTTTTTGAATTTCCAGGCATCCTGGCGGGAGCGTTTTGGCGCAATCCCCGGTGGCCCTCCCTGTATTGGGCCTTGATTTACCTGAGCTTCTGGACTTTGTTCACCGGTCTTCTTTATCGCCGACAGATATTTTTTAAGATATAAGCCAGGCCTACAGGGAAAAGTTTCAAGTCTCTTGAGGGTGAGGCGGCAGGTTTGAGTCTCCTCTACCCCGTCCCGGCTCCCGGCTCAATGTGGATTAATATCCTGAAGCCGGTGCTGGATCTCCGCCAGCAACGGCGGGATAATCTCCCGGAAATCCCCCACCAGGCAGATGTCCGCCACCTCAAAAATGGGGGCTTTGGGGTCGGAATTAATGGCCACCACCACCTCGGAGCCGTCCATGCCCACGACGTGGTGCGACATCCCGGAGATGCCCACGCCGATATAGAGGCGGGGTCTCACGGTTTTGCCGCTGGCGCCGATCATTTGCTCTTCTGCGGCCCAGCCTTCGTCCACCGCCGGCCGGGTGGCCCCCACTGCGCCTCCCAGGAGTCCGGCCAACTCTTCAAGGAGCTGCCAGCCTTCCGGCCCGCCGATACCGAAGCCCCCGGCCACCACCACTTCCGCGGTCTCCAGGGGCCGGGTTTGGGGGGCCTCCCGGTGCACTTCCAGGACCCGGGGGCCGGAGAGGTCCAGGTCCGGGGGCACAGCTAAATTGACCACCTGGCCTTTTTTGGGAGAGGGCTGGCATTTTTGCATCACCCCCGGCATTACCGTGGCCATCTGGGGGCGATGGAGCGGGCACTTGATGGTGGCCACCACGCCCCCGCCCCAGCCCGGCACCATCTGCAGCAGTTGGCCGTCGGCGTCCAGTTGCAGGTCGAGGCAATGGGCGGACAGACCGGTTTCCAGGCGGGCCGCCAGGCGGGGCGCCAACTCCATGCCCATGGCCGTGGCCCCGAAAAGCAGGATGGCAGGCTGGCGTTGCCGGCAAGCTTGGCTGAGAATCGCGGTATAAGGAAGCAGGCGATAGGGCTCCAGGGCGGGATCTTCCGCCACCAGGACCAGGTCCGCGCCGTGCGCCATAACCTCATCAGTAAGGTGGGACACGTCCGCGCCCAGCAGCAGGGCGGCCACCTCGCCTCCTTGGGCCCCGGCCAGTTCCCGGGCCTTGCCCAGGAGTTCCAGGCCCACGTCGTGGAGCAACCCCCTCCGCTGTTCCATAAACACCCAAATCTGCGGTTTTTCCATAGTGGTGGGTTCCGGTATTATTTTATTTCCTAAATAACGTCAAAGTAGTGATTGATCCGTTCCCAAACTTGGCTGAGGCAGGTGATCAGGTCCTAAGATCCATGAGAACCAACTAATTATTGACGGTCCTGGCTGAAAAACCTTTTTATTTCGTAATTAAATAAAAGCCTTACAAACAAACCGATTCCCAGGGATCACCTGGGAACCGGGATAAATACCATCCCTTTACCTGGATCATCTACCGCGGCATTTCCCGGGAAACTTTGACGGACGTGGTTGTTGACTCCTCGGAGTCAGCTGGTTGATGCTGGGAAGCGTCCACAGGAGCTTCAGCCGCTAACGGCTGCAAGTAACGCATGTAGGACCAGCCGACGATATTACGCCGCGTGTCCCTTATCTTCCCCCAACCGCCGGAGGTCTCCAGGAGTTCCACCTCATCTTTGAAGTTGAGGTAGGAGATTTGGGACGCCCCCATGGTGGGGCCACTCCTGAGGGACAGTTCAAAGGTGTTCACAAAGTACCTGGCGGGCGTTGAGGTTGGCTTAGTCTCTTCCTGGGAGGAAGAGGCTGCCGGGGCTAAGGGGACCGGAGATTTCCCAACTTGAGCAACTGCGGAGGTCGATGGTTTAATCGCCGCCGGCGGAATAGGAGGGGCCGGAGAAGTTGGCCCGGAAAAGACCTGAGATGGAGGCGTGGCCACGGTCTGAGGAAATTCGGAACTGTTATAGAACAGGAAAATCAAAATGAGGGCGACGGCGATCAAACCCGCGCCCAATAAAGTACTGGGGCTGCCCCAGATGAATTTCCAGGTCCTAACCGGAATTGTTAAGGGAATCTTGGCAATCTCAGAGGAGGCAACTTGGCACTTCTGGCAGACTTCCTCTTTGGTGGTCAAGAGGACGCCGCATTGAGGGCAAAAATGATCTTCTTCCTCCGGGCGGGGCAGGGGTTCGCCACAGATTGAACAATACTGCTGGCCCACCCAAACGGCCGCGTTGCAGATAGGACACTGGGGCATAATATACCTCCGTATCGGTTCGGAGCCTGCCGCTAAAACCGTATTACTTTACCGATGTATTAGAAATTGTGCTATTTGCCCGTAGTGAGTTGATATCAATTTTTATATATTTGCCGATATCGTGCCATTACCGTGAACTCGAAAACAGTGACCTATCGGCGAGATGTTCTGTTGAGCATTATCGGTTAATAACTAATTTTATAAAATTATACGCCACCTTTCACTTTTTCATAACAGAATTGGGGAGGAAAAGTAACTTTTAATTAAATTAAAACATTCACGCGGCCCCCAAAGGCAGGGATGATAGCCTGCTAATTTAGGCTATTTGCTGGTAATTGCGCCATATTCTGTCAAATTAATGGCGCCGGTTTTAAATCACCCCCAGCCGGTAAATTTTATCCACCAGTTGCCGGGCCATCTCCTCAGGGCTGCCCTCCAGCCGCAGACCCTGGCGGCCTTGCTGGCGGACCTGCAGGTCCGCCATTTGGGTGGGCGAGCCCTTGAGGCCGATCAACGCTTCTTTCAGGTTCAGATCGGCATTGGTCCAGACGGCCAATTCCCTTTGTTCTGCGGCCAGAATCTCCAGGAAGCTGCCCAGCCTCGGTTTATTGGCCTCTTTGGTAAAAGAAAGAAGCAGGGGCGGCCCGGCTTCCAGGCGCAGGTACCCCTGCTCGATCTTTTGGGTGACAAAAAGCCGCTTTGCGCCCCCCAGCTCCATGCGGCTCACGTGCATAATGTTGGGAATCCCCAGGAGTTCGGCAATCTGGGAAGGAACCTGGGCGGTGGAGCCGTCCAGGGTAAAATTCCCGCAACAGATGAGATCAAAGGGCTCAAGCCGGCGACAAGCCGCGGCCAGAATCCGGGAGGTGGCCAGGGTGTCCGAGCCGGCGAAAGCCTGATCCGAGAGCAGCACCGCCCGGTCTGCTCCCATCGACAGGGCTTCCCGTAAAACCGGCCGGGCGGCGGTGGGGGCCATGGCCAGAAGGACCACTTCCGCACCGTGGGCGTCCTTAAGTTCCAGGGCCGCTTCCAGGGCGTGTTTGTCCAAGGGGTTGATGACGCTGCCAATACCCTCTCTAATCAAAGTCTTGGTCACCGGGTCCAACCGGAGCCGGTCCCAGTCTTGGGGGTCCGGCACCGGCTTGACGCAGACTATTACCCTTTGCACGGCCCCTAAATCCTTAACCTTTCTTCTGGAAAGGCGCCAGGGCCGCCCGCCCCAGCACCACCTTGCCGATTTCGCCGGTGCCCCCCGCGGAGATGGTCACCAGGGCGTCCCGGAGCAGCCGCTGCACCTTGTATTCCTTGAGGATACCGTAGGCCCCGTGAATCTCGATGGCCTTTTTGGCGCAACGGGCCGCGGCGTCGCAGGTGTAGGATTTGGCCATGGCGCTTTCCGTATCGAACCTCATATTCTGGTCCTTCATCCAGGAGGCCCGGTAGCAAAGCAACCGGCAAATGTCTAATTCCGTATAAATCTCGGCCATGTAGAAGCTGATGGCCTGCAGGGTGGCGATGGGTTTGCCGTAGAGGACCCTTTCGCTGGCAAATTTACCGGCCTCCTCGTAGCAAGCCTGGAGAATCCCCAGGGCCACTGCGGCCATGCCGGTTCTACCGCTCTCACTCACGGTCTTCAGGGCCACGGACAGGCCGCCGCCTTCCTGTCCCAGGATATTTTCCTTGGGGATTTCGCAATTATCCAATACCAGTTCACCGGTATTGGACCCCTTCAGGCCCATCTTGTGCTCCACCCGCCCCGTTTTAGCGCCGGGCGCGGTCTTGTCGACGATAAAAGCCGACAGACCCTTGGGCCCTTCTCCGGTCCGGGCAATCACGATCCAGTAATCGGAGGTATGGGAATTGGTGATGAAACACTTGCGGCCGTTCAGAATCCATTTATCGTCTTGCAATGCCGCGGTGGCCTGCATGCCCAAAACGTCCGAGCCTCCGGAAGGTTCGGTCACCGCCACGCAGCCCATGGTATCGCCCGCGGCCAGGGGGGGAATGTATTTCTGTTTCTGCTCCTCGGTGCCGAAATCTTTGAGCGCGGCAATAGCCATGTGGTGGACCTGCAGGGCCATGGGGATGGCGGCGCAGACCCGGCCCATCTCTTCCAGGACGATGGTTCGGGCCAGATATCCCAAGCCGACGCCGCCGAATTCCGGGGGGGCGATGACCCCCGTGATCCCCAACCTGGCCATGGGTTTGAGAAGATCCAGGGGAAATTCTCCGGTTTCTTCCATGGCCTCAATTTTCGGGGTAATCTCCTTTTCCGCAAACTCTCTGGTCATTTTTCGCAGCAAATCCTCGCGTTCTGACATCTTGAAATCCATTTTAGGAACCTCCTTAAGATTGGAGACCGACCGGTCCCCCTGTTAAGGTCTCAAAAATCTCCGCCTTCCTCCCAGGGAGGACAGGCGCACCTGGATAACGCAAGTTTCAGAGGCTGATCATCTTTAAGAAATTGATGAGCCCCTCTAGGCTCTGATGCAGATGAACCCTGGATTTATCCGAGGTGTAGGCCACACAGGACCCCAACAGGCCGGTAAAGATCATCTCGGCCACCACTTCGGTATCAATGCCGTTTTTCAGGGCGCCGCCTTGCTTCTCCTGGTCCAGGAGCCGCTTCAGCATCGCCTTGAACCTGCGGAAGCCCTCATTGATTTCCCGGGCCAGGTGGGGTTGCTGGTCATTCAATTCCACCGCCAGGGCCACGAAGATACAGCCCCCGGGAAAGTTTTCGGTATCGGTGATATAATGCTCCCGGTAGTTCTCCAACAGCCTTTTGATCTTGTCCAGGGGCCGGTCACAGTAGTCCAGACCGGCCAGATTTTTCTGCCGCCAAATTTTCCGTGCTTCGCTCAGGGCCGCGAACAAGAGCTCTTCTTTGCTCTTAAAATGATTATAAAATCCCCCTTTGGAAGTGCCCACGGCCTCCAGGATGTCGTTGATGGAAGTACTCATGAATCCTTTGGTGGAAAATTGGCGCAAGGCCTCATGAATTATCCTTTCTTTCAGAGACATGGGGAACAGCTCCTTCATGGAACCGACTGGTCGGTCTCTACCGTAACCGGAAAATTTCCGGACGTCAAGACTTTTTAACTGGGCGGATTTTCTGGGGGCCTTTAGGCTAAACTTAACTTGATAAAAGCTATGGTTTACTCGAGATAACCACTTTCGGGGTTTGACATGCTGGGATTTAAGATGGCCATGGCCGTGCGCATTTTCTGGAAGCCGCACTTTTGGTAAAACCCTTCCCTCCCCGGAACCGCATAAAGCACAATATTGCCCACGGGCAATTGCTCGCAAAGCCTGGCCATCAGCTCTTTTCCCAGACCTTTCCCTTGATATTCCGGCAATAAGACCACATCATAAATGGCGGCCTGGTATTCTCCGTCGCAAAGCGCTCTTCCCAAACCGATTAGTTTGTCTCCATCAAAGACGTAAACCACCGCATAGCTGGCGGCAAAGGCCCGTTGCAAACCTTGGGGGTCGCGGCGGCGCTTTCCCAAAGGAGCGCGTGCAAAGACGCCAGCGGCCGCATCCCAATCGATGACCGCCTTTTTGTCGGTGGAAAATCTGATCAACCCTTATTCCTGCATCTGGTTTAAGGCCTCCCGCACCCGGACCGGCAGGTCCCTGACCTTCCAGTCCGCGCCGATGGCCAACAGGTTGGCGGTGCCTTCCGCCATTAACTCCGTCCCCTCCTCCGGATAAAATTCGAAACGGAAGATAATGGCCTTTGCCCGGAATTCCTGAATGCGGGTCTCCATGCGCAGGAGGTCGCCGTACCTGGAGGGCCGCCGGAAGCGGGCCCAGGCCTCGACAATGGGGAGGCCGAAGCCTTCCTGGACGTTTTTAAAGGTCTCCTCGGGCTTCAGGCCGCAGGCCCGCAAAAATTCTTCGATGGCCCGGTGGCAGTAGCGGAAGTAGCTGACAAAATAGACGATGCCGTAGGGGTCGGTGTCCCCGAAGCGGACTCTCACCGTGGTGCGGTGCGCCTTTTGTTCCCAGGACTGATTAGGGGTGGAGGTCATCGCTCTTCTCCCTTAACTGCTCAAGAGTTCAAGGTTCAAAGTTGATGGCCTGGTAAAAAGTTAAAAATGCCCAAAATCGCCAATTTAAGTGGCTGATTTTATTGAGCGCGATTTCAGAAAATCAGCATTTTTTCGACTTTTTACAGTGCCATCAAAGTTGAGACCTCTGTGAAAGTCTCTCTTCTGTCATTCTGAACGGAGCGCAGCGGAGTGAAGAATCTCACTTCTGGCAGCAAAGCTTTTCCAGACCTGCTGATGATTGCACCCAATTTGGGAATCCCGAGGGCTAAAATACGAGATCCTTCGCTTCACTCAGGATGACAAAAAGACACTTTCCCAGAAGCCACAAGTTCATTGTTTTGACCGCGGCTCCCGGTCAATTCTAAAGGGTTACAAGTGATTCAGTTGTTCCGGTAGAGTTTTCGACCAAACTGCCAACCTGCTGCCTTCCATTATAGGAGCGAAAGCCGGACTATAAAAGGGAAAAAGTTCACAAAACCTGGTTGACAGAGGGGGAAAAAGAAAATAATCTTTTCTATTCCCTTGGACTCGCCCCAGGCCGCTTTAGGCTCGCTAATGCCGTGAATTTTAAAGAGAAACACCAGGGGCGGAAGGGTCACGCTGAAAAGGAGTCGCCTATGAAGACAGTGGCTGAGAAGATAAAGGAGTTGCGGGAAAAGGAGGCTAAAGTAAAGGGGATGGGGGGGGCGAAGGCGGTGGAGAAGCAGCATGCTTCGGGGAAGCTGACGGCCCGGGAGCGG
>JBMORF010000023.1:0-23911 GCA_049322315.1 Thermodesulfobacteriota bacterium
GACCGCCTCTGGATAGCTGAAACCCTGGATCAATGCCAAGAGCTTCTCCGGCGTTGTCTGGCCGAAATCTCCTGGCGACAATACCGCCCCAGGCCTGGTCGCAATTTCCCCCGTAAATCCAAAAGCCACCACGGCAAATGGGCCAACAAGTGGGCTTAAGTCAACGGCATTGTGTTTATCATGGTAATTTTTCCATTGGTGATTAATCAAAGCAGGAACAGGGAGGTTTCCCAACATTTAAGCTTAGCAGGCACTCTAAACACGGCAAACTTAGCGCTGGCGGTATCCCATTCTCGGCCCAACTTCTTTCAGGTTTGATATTCATATCTGAATTTCTTGCCTTCCGTCGATCATTCCAGCAAATGGCAAGAACATTATAGTGCTAAACGGTCATTGGCGGCCTGCTGGGCATTCCCCCTTGACAGAGCCACATTTTTTATCGATATAAAAATATATTGAGATCGGAAAAGGAGCCGAGGCAAACGCCAGGCTTCCTGAGCGGCCTGGAAAGGACGGTTGAACATGGAAATCCAAGAAAAGAAGGCCGAACAACCGGGGAGATTAGCACAATTATTGCCGTTAGTGGTGGAGATCATCCCCGGGCAGGCAGGGGAAGGATTGATCGAGGTTTATGAACCGGGAAAATACGAAGACCAATCTCTTCAGGAACTATGCGCCCGGATGTTGGCTAAGACCAATTGGAGCATAGAGGAACTGCAGGTGCTGGAAGATATTCAGAGACAACTTGACGGCGGCAGGCTTCTGACCAAGGGCGGGGGAATTGGCAATGCCGCCCCCAAGTATGCTACTCTTGAAGAGACCTCAGCCGGTGAAAAGTACCTCTATGTCGCGGTGAGGGCTATTAAACCCCAAGAGGGAGGATAACAGACAGGAGTTCCCGTGCAACAATTGTTGGCATCCGACCTCGAACTGGTGGTGGTCAATGGTTTTCTCTTTGTGCCCCTGTTGTTCGATCCCTCCGTGGCCGCAGAAATCGAGGCCACCCACAGTTTAACAGACCAAGGCTCAGCCCGGGGGTCTCCCCCCGGGGATGAGCTTCTCCTGGTCAACGGCCGGCACTTCATCAAGACCCTGAGTTTACCTTCCCTCCTTGAGCAATTTGCTAACCTTCATCCAGACGCCTATAGACAATTAAGAGATGATTTCTTGAACAAAAGGCTCGGTTTTGTCTTAAACCGGGAGGAAATTTCTCTTGATGAAAAACTGCAAACCATAGTGTTCGAAATAATGCCCCATTTTCTCAGGAGAGCAGACCGGATATGGGGGAGAAAAAAACCGGGTAATGAAGAATTATTGGCTCTCATTTGCCAGAAATTTTATATTCCCCCCAAGTATAAACGGCTAAGAGAAAGGTTGGACAACCCGGAATTATTACGAAAATTATTGGCTTATTTGGACAACCTGGCTGTAACCGTGGAGCCCATCAGGGAAGGTAGGATAAGGGTTCAAGAACTGCGCCGATGGTTTTATCAAGCAATAAGCGCACAAATATTACAAAAAGAAAAGGACCGCGTGCGGCAAAAGATTGCCCGGGATGAGCAGCTCTCTAAACATCAGCGGCAAAAAGGGGAGGTTCTCCTGTTCCTGGCGGCAAAAGGCTCCCTGGAGATCGAAGGCTTTGGTTTTTTCCGGATTGGTAAGAGCGGTGAGTACGTAATTTACAAGCGCACCGGAGAATATGCCCTCAAAGATTATTACGGCCGTCCTTATCTGTTCCCCGATTGCCGGGTCGCCATTGCCACCGCCGGCCGCCTGAGGCCGCTGGTTCTGGAAAAGTATAAACATCCGTTCTTGCGCCGCCATGCCCCGGGCCAGGATATTTGCCTGCAACACTTCACCCCTCCTCCAGCCTTCAATGCCACAGCTGCCGTCACCGCCTTGAATGAAGGTGTTAACGCCCTCTTTTACGGGTACAATTACCGTCGGCGCAATGGCTATCATAGCCTGGATAGGCTACCGCTGGAGGAGCGGCTGGTGGATTTTGAGGATTACCGCATCGATCCGGACCACCCGAAAATTTCTTCCGGACAGGTAGAAATAAAAAATGCTTACCTCTAAAACCGATCTGCCGCGCCTCCTAAAAAGGGAACGGGGCCAAAAGAAAGACAAACAGCCTTTTCAGCCCAGCCTGTTTGTGCGAATTCACGCCCTGGTGCAAAAATACGGCTTGGGAGATGATTTCCTGAGTAAAATTGATGAGTTTACTAACAATTTTCCTTCGGCTAAACTCGCGTCTAAAGGAGCCATGGTTAAAGAAAATCTGCAACTCCCCTTATTTGCCCTGGCCAGCCTGGAAAAATATCGCCTCGCCATGGCCATTATCGACAAAGTAAACAATCCCTACCTCCACTTTGCCCACTCCCCGGAGGAGATCCTCTGGTGCATCCCTTTATTCCAGCGCCATCCTCACCTGGAACCGGGAAAGCTGGGGGCGCATCACTTCCAGACCTTATTGTCAGGCGATCTTGCCGGGGAAAAACCTGAAACTTCCAAGAGAGCATAATCATGTATGACGAAGTGAAACGGCAACAACAGCAGCGGATCAAAGAAAAACTGGGGCAACGGCGCGAGCGCCAGGTCAGCGACGTAATGCAGCAAATCATGGAATTTAAGAAAACCCCCTCCGATCTCAAGGTGGAGCTGGACCGGTTTATTATCGGGCAAGACCCCGGGAAAAAAATCATTGCCACCGCCATCTCCTTCCATTACCGGCGGCTGGGCGCGGCCTTTAAGCAGTCTGCCGGGGAGAATCAGGAAAACCTTGACTCCATCTTGCAGCAAACCAGGACGCCTAAGGCCAACATCTTGATCGTGGGACCTACGGGGTGCGGTAAGACTTACACCAGTGAAATAGCCTCGTCTCTGGTAGGGGTCCCCTTCATGGCGGTGGACCTGGCCAAATTCAGTGAAGTAGGCTATGTGGGCCAGAATGTGGCGGACATCCTGGTGGATTTGCTGATTGCCGCGGGAGGCAACTCCCAGGTCGCCCAATTGGGAATAGTCTATCTGGATGAGATCGACAAGATTGCCCATGAGCCCGGAGTCTACCGGGACGTGTCCGGCACCGGGGTGCAGAAAGGCCTCCTGCAACTGGTGGAAGGCGTGGAAAATACGTTTGATTTGGGGAACGAACGCATCTCTCTGTCCACCAAACACGTCCTCTTCATCGCCGGCGGAGTCTATGAAAATCTCGAAGGTATTGTCAAAAAGAGGTTGGGCCCTCAGGGCCACAACGGCGATTGGCGGGACCACCTCCTCACCGAGGATTTTGTTAAATTTGGGATGATCCGGCAGCTCATGGGGCGGTTTCCCGTGCGGGTGGTTTACAGCCTGCTCTCCACCCAGGACCTGAAGGATATCCTGGCAAAAAGCGCGGGCAGCCCTCTGCAGGCCTACGTGGACGACTTTAAAGCCTGGAACATCGACCTGTCTTTCAGCGACGGAGCCTTGACCGCCATCGCCCATAAGGCCGAACAGGAGGGCACCGGGGCCCGGGGTTTGGTCAGCATCCTCCATAAGGTCCTTCATGAAGAAATGTTCCGCCTGCCCGGAACCTATACGGGCGCCTTGACGGTGGACGAAGATTTTGTGCGCGGGAGATTTGGGTGAGATTCAAGAGCCTGGCCCAACTGCAGCGGTCGGAAGTTTATGAGGTAATTCTGGCTTCCTTGCCGGAAGACATCAGGATGACCGGGTATGCCCGGGCCAAGGCCTTCAAGATCAGTGAACTGGTGCGGGAGGTCCATGGAGATAGCTACGAATGGTATGGCTACACCCTGGGCAGCCGGGATAATCCGGAAATAATCAGGGACATCGGCATACCTCAAAATGATGAAAATATTCAGCAATACACCCGCATCGGCCCGGAGAATATCGCCGCCTACCAGGAGGCCCTGCCGGGCGAGAAGATTATCAACGGCTGGATTCATTCTCACGGGGAACTGGATCTCCAGGGATTCTCGTCTATTGATGAGGAAAATCAGGAAGTGGTTCTCGATTATGTGACCGCGCTGGTAAAACAGCCGGTGGCTAAGAGAGAATTGGTGATCAAGGACCTGGCCTTGCTGGTGGAGGGCCGCTGGGGTCATCAGGACCTGGAAAAAGGCAGCGTCAACCTCATTACCGATGTCCCGGTCAAGGCCGCCAGAATCATGGAAACCGTGTATGGCGGTTTTTGCTACGCCATCGTCATCGGCGACTCGGGCTGGCACCGCCAGGAGATTCATTACAAGCGCCGGGGAATTCTTTCGGGGCAAACCGGCATCACCAAGAAAGTAGCCGAGGTTATCGAAGTGGACACCTCCGGGCCTTTCCCCTCAGAAGAGATCGCCGCTCTTCAGGATGAGGTGCGCACCAAGATTCAACCCATAAAGTATCAGCTTGCCAAGCTGGAAAGCGTGTAACCAGCAAGTCCATTATTTTATTATGGAATCCGCCTCTACTTCCACTATCTTCGAAGCCAGGCTGGACCGGCAACTCCAAATTCCCGGCTGGGACCAGCGCCGCCTGAGCGACGCGAAAATAGGGGTAGTAGGTGACACCGACCGGCTGGCCTCCCTCTTTATCCTCTCCGCGGCGGCTCTCGGGCTTAACCGGGTCGTGGTTATCGCCCCCTCCTTGGATGACCGGCTCCTGGATATGGCCCGGAAAATCAACCCCGGCTTCGACCTCACGTTTTTACATGGATGGTATACTCATCCGCTGCTGGGTGACATCTTTGGCGGCTGCCAGGTGATCGTGGACCTGAGTCGGTATGGACTGGCCAATAAACTGGTCCTGGAAAAGGGGCGGCAAGAAAACCTGCCGGTGGTCCGGGGGTATTGCTACGACACCAAAAACGAGGCGGGCTTCAAAATCTTCACCTATCTGCCGGGGCGGGAATGGCAGGCGCTGGCGGAGGTGGTTTCACCCCTGAACCTCCCTCACCGCCATGATGAAGATGCGGGACTGGCCATCATTTGCGCGGGTATGGCCCTGGCGGAGACTAAAAATATCTTGATGGGCCAGCAGGTATCCCCGGAGTTGACGGACTACCGGAGAGAAAAAATAACCCCGGTCCCCACCGATCTTCCCATCGGCGTGGTGGGCGCCGGCGCCTTGGGCAATTTCATCGGCCTGGGCCTGGCGTACTCGGGATTTCCCCGTATTACTTTTATTGACCCGGACGCCATCGAGATCACGAATCTGAACCGGCAAATATTTTTTTACGAGGCTCTGGGCCTTAATAAAGCCGAATTATTGGCCCAAAGGCTTAACGCTGGTTTCGGGACCCGGGCCCGATCCTGGGTCACCTACTTGAGAAAGGCCACCGACATTTCCCCCTTTGCGATTATTTTCGATGGCGTTGATAATCATGAAACCAGGATAGTGCTGAGCGAAAAATGTGCACAGGAAAAGAAGGTCCTGATCAGCGGCGGCACTAACATCGATCAGGGCCAGGTCGTGGTCTATGACCCGCGCCGGGACGCCGAGACCCCCGCGGCCCTCCTGGGGTTGTATGAAATTGTGGAGCGGCGTAATCTCGAGACCAACCCGCGTCTGCCGGAGTCCTGTATCCACCAGCCTGATCCCTCGGTCATCATGACCAATCAAATCATCGCCGGTTTGGCGGTGGATTCTTTAAGAAAACTCGTGGCTGGACAGGAAACGCCGAACATCTTTTATGACGCCCGAAGTGATCGGCGCCTCTGAAGCAAAAATGGATCTTTGGGGCAACTTACGACCATAGAAGTCAGGTTTTGCCATAGCTTCTAGCTGTCGACTGTTCCCCTGGCAAACCAACGTAAAGACCGGAACCGGGAGGCCGGACATGTTTAACGAGATGATGTGGTTTTATGACGACCAATCGGAAGATTATAAAATTTTCCGCCAGGAGTCCCGGGCCTTGGAAAGGGAGTACTTGGAGCTGCGGCAGCACCTACACGCGGCCGGAAAAAATCTTGAAGCCGAACCCGACAATGAGAACCTCCAGGCCAAGGTCAAATATTTAACCAAACGTATTAAAGACCTGGAAAAAAAGGCCCCCTGGCTTACCTCGGGCTTGCTGTTGGAATATGCTTTATGGGGAGTGCCACATTAATTTCCCGTTAATGAGCGTAACCTGATGTGTCACTAGCTGCTTCTTGGCTCTGTTCCTCCCACAGGTTCCCATTGTTAAATTCAGATGGTCTTGCAGATCGGCCAGGGATTGGGGGGGGCAGATGCCCGGCTTCGGTCTCTTCGTGATAGACGTGGGCGTTGAGAAACCGCTCCGGGTGGGGGGCCACAAAATCCCGCACCCGGAAGAGGCCGCTGGTGACCGGGGGCTCCCCCGGGCATGACCTACGTTCAGGGTGGCCCAGACCCCGGACAGGCGGAGGAGCTTTTCAAACAAATCCGGCCTGCTGGTCCAGCCCCAGGCCAGGTTTTCGATGCAGAGTTTGGGGCCCAGCTTGTTGGTGAGGCAGGTCGCCACTGCCTCAAACCCGGGGCAGACTCTCTTCATTGAGGCCATCTTTCATTCCCGGCGAATTTTTTCCCTTGACAAGACGGGCATTTTTGCAAAAATTAAGAACTACCTCCGAGCGGGAATAACTCAGCGGTAGAGTGCAACCTTGCCAAGGTTGAAGTCGCGGGTTCGAATCCCGTTTCCCGCTCCATTTTTATTTGGGCGGCATAGCCAAGTGGTAAGGCAACGGTCTGCAAAACCGTTATTCACCGGTTCGAATCCGGTTGCCGCCTCCAGTTTTGTCGGGTCGTCCGCCTTTCTTTCCTGCCGCGCTAAATCCCTGGAACAGATCACCGGTAACTGAGGTCCAGATTCCCCCCCCCAGGACCTGTAAAATCTTCTTCTTATTAGTTCCGATCCCTGATAAAATGAGGGTAACTCTGTAGTACCCAACCTGCTGATTCTCCCTGGACTACCAGGGTTTGGGGGGTGGTTTCTTGCCGGGTAAATCTTGTCGGGCACTGGCATAAGAATTGCAAAATCATACAGTTGGAATTTTGCCAGGCGTATTCTCACTCCCAGTATATTCCTCCTGCGCGCCCTCATACTGGCAGAAATTTCGCCAAAGTGATATGCAGGCCGAGGGGAATATATGCAGCCGTGTCTTAGGGTTAAGAAACTCTTTCGTCTGTTGGTGGTCCTTCTAGGTTCCTTCCTGTCGTTTCTTTACTTCCAGCCGGTCAAGGCCGATATTCTGGAAATCCCGGGCACCGGCGCCTGCCAGGTGCTGCTCCGGGGGGTGGCCCAGACCTTTAACGCCAAATATCCGGACCACCAGGTTTTGGTGCCCAACAGTGTCGGCTCCAGGGGCGGCATCCGCGCGGTGCGCGACGACCGGGCCATCCTGGCCCGGGTGGCCCAGCCCTTACGAGGTGAAGAAAAGACCTATGGGCTGAGGTATCTGGTCTTTGCCCAGGATATGGTGGTCTTTGCCGTGGGCGCCAAAGTGACGGTCAAAAACCTGACTGCCGCCCAACTGCTGGACCTTTATTCAGGAAAGATTACCAACTGGCGGGAGTTGGGAGGCGCCCCCGGCCCCGTCCGCTTGCTCGTGCGGCAACCGGGGGATTCCAGCTTGCTGGTAATCCAGGAGCAGTTGCCGGCCTTCCGGCAGATTGTCTTTCCCACCGGCGCCAAGTCGATCCATACTGATCCCAAGTTGCTTGAAGCAGTGCAGAAATATAAGCAATCCCTCTGCTGGCTCACCTTTAGTGCTCTGAAAGGGGCACACTCTTCTGTTTACCCTCTGTCCCTGGATGGCATCGCCCCCACTCCGGAAAACGCCCGGTCGCACAGATACAAACTGCTTGAGCCTTATGCCCTGATTTTCAAAGAAGAACGATTGAATGATTTAGCCAAGACTTTTCTTGATTTTATTTTTAGCAAGGAATGTCAAGACGTTTTGAAAGAATACGGGGTAATCCCGGTTAATAAGGAATAATTTATGCGATTTAAATTCAGCATCTTATATCTTATCCTATCTGTTTTGATAATAGTATCAAGCATTACGCTTTTTATAGGGTATTATATATATCAGGGTACTCTGCAAGAGAGCCTGGAAGCGAGAGAGGCAAGCAAAGCCCGTGATATAAATTATTATGTTAAAAAAATTATCAATAATATGATCAACGACATTAAGGTGCTATCTACGATATTAAAAGATGATCCACTGTTACTGGAGGGCAGCATTAAACATCAAGAGAATGGTGATGTAGAACCGTTGAGAAAGGCTGTGGATAATTTGTCTCCCCATTTGTCCAAAGTGGCGGTGAATCTCTTTATTGTGACCGACAGTCGGGGCAATATTGTCTATCAGGCCCCGAGTTCGGTGGGTGGCGGCGACATCTACCGGACCTGGGGTCTGGAGGAGGCGTTGTCGGGAGAAGAAATATTGTCGTCAGGTTACGGCCCCCAGGGTTGGGCCATAAGGAGCCTGGCCCCTCTCTTCCAGGATGGCAGACAATATGGGGTCCTGATCCTGGGTATCTATCTTAATGATGACTTTGCCCGGTTGATCGCCGAGGCCACCCATACCAACATTTCTTTCAGCACGCCTTATAAGGTGCTGGCCAGTTCCTGGCCGCCGGGGGAACGAGGGAAAATCGGCCTTCCCTGGGTCACCCGCACCATTCATGAAAAAAACTCATTTTTCCACATCGATCACCAGTCAAACACCAGTTCGTTCCATGTCCCCATTGACATCGGTGATGAGACGGTCTGTTTAGTGGTCAATACCGACACCACCCCGATCTATAACCTGTTGCAGGAGAAGAAAAGGCATCTCCTGACGTTTTTTCTCGGAGTGCTGATATTGATTCTGGTAATCGGCGCCGGTCTGACCTTGCACATCGTCAGTCCCTTGAGGGCCTTGCAGCAACGGGCCCTGGGGATGGTCCAAGAGATTTCCCCGGAAGAAATCCCGGTGACTCGCTGGGGCAATGAAATACAGACTTTATCTCAGACGATGGACCTGATGCTGGCCACCATCCGGGGCCACCTGGCCGAGTTAAACCAGACCCAGAAGACCCTCCGGGAGAGGGAAAACTTTTTAGCCAGCGTCTTCGCCAGCATCCAGGACGGCATTGTCGTCATGGACCGGGATTACACCATTCTCCGGGCGAACCTCTCCGAGGAGCATCAATTTCGTCACGACCTGCCCATGGTGGGCCGAAAGTGTTATGAACTGCGCCACGGCTTCTCACAACCCTGCGAAGAGTGTCCCTGCCGCCAGGCCATGGAGACAGGAAAGACGGGTTATCAATTAAAAGAGATTAAAAGAGGGGAACTAAAGGGGTGGGTGGAGACCTTTGCTTACCCCTTGCAAGACCTGGCCAGCGGCCAGGTCACCGGCGTCATTGAATACATCCGGGACGTTACCGAGCGGAAGCAGGTGAAAGACGATCTGGCCCGCAAGAACGTGGAGTTTGAGGCCATTTTCAATGCCATCAGCGACGGCGCCGTCTTCGTGGATACCCGGCGCCGCGTGATCATGGCCAACCCGGCCTTCCTGGCCATGTTTGGTTGGAGCTTGGAAGAGATCATCGGGCAGACCACCGAGTTTCTTTACCCCAGCAAGGCCGAATATGAGGAACTGGGAAAATCACGCTACCATGTGGGCGCCCAGACCCAGCAAACGATTTTTGAAAGGCAATACCGGCGCAAGGATGGCAGTCGCGTGACTTGTGAAACCCTGGGCACCCAGGTCAAGGATAAGCAGGGGGAGACCATCGGCTTTCTGGCTATCCACCGGGATATCACCGCGCGCAAGGAGGCGGAGGAAGCCTTGCGGGAAGCCCGCCGGGATTGGGAAGAGATCTTTCAAGCCATCGGCCAACCTGCTTTTCTCCTGGATCCAGAACAAAGAATCATCGCCGCCAACCGGTCGGCTTTTACCGCTTTGGGGGGCCAGGCGGAGGAAATCCTGGGCCGGAAATGCTTTCAGTTGCTTCACGGCGGCAGCGACCAACCCGCTTTTGGTTGTCCCATGGAGAAGTTGCTGAAATCCGGCCAGATGGAAACCATGGAAATGGAGGTGGAGGCGTTAGAGGGTTATTATCTGGTTTCCTGCACCCCAGTTTATGATGACCAGGGAAAAATGCAGAAAGTTATCCATATCGCCACCGACATTACGGCCCGCAAGCAGGCGGAGGAGGCGTTATCCAAGAGTCACCGGGAGTTACAGGAGACCGCCCAGCAGCTCGAGCAATCCATGAACATGCTCCAGTTGATTTTGGAATCGATACCCGTCAGGGTTTTTTGGAAGGACAAGGATTCCCGTTATTTGGGATGCAATAGCCTTTTCGCGGGCGATGCCGGCTTGAGCCGGCCAGAGGAGCTTTTAGGCCAAGACGACTTTGCCATGGGCTGGAAGGAACAGGCGGAACTCTACCGGGCGGATGACCGTCTGGTCATGGAGTCCGGTCTCCCCAAACTGAACATTATCGAGCCGCAAACCACTCCCGAAGGCGGCAATATCTGGCTGAACACCAGCAAAGTACCGTTGCGGACGCCTAATGGTGAGATCTTCGGGGTTTTGGGGGTATATGAAGATATCACCGCCCGGATGCGGGCGGAGGAGGCTTTGGCGGAAGAAGCCATCCGGCGGCGCATCCTGGTGGAACAGTCCCGGGACGGCATCTTGGTCCTGGATGAAACCGGCAAGGTCTATGAGGCCAACCAACGCTATGCCGAGATGCTGGGATATTCTAGCGAAGAAGTCCGCCACTTACACGTTTGGGATTGGGATGCGCAATGGAACCGGGCAGAACTGTTAGAAATGCTGCGAACCGTCGATGAAACCGGGTATCATTTCGAGACCCGCCACCGGCGCCGGGACGGCGCCATTTTCGACGTGGAAATCAGCACCAATGGCGTCTTGTTGGGGGGGCAGAAGCTGATATTTTGCGTCTGCCGGGATATTTCCCAACGCAAGGCCGCGGAACAGGCCCTCCGGGAGAGCGAAGAGAAGTACCGGTTGTTGGTCAACCAGATCCCGGCGGTGGTCTTCCGGGGTTACGAGGATTGGAGTCTGGATACCTTCGATGCCCGGAAGATAGAGCAACTTACCGGCTACCCCAAGGAGGACTTTGATACCCGGCGCCTAAAATGGATCGACCTGATTCTGGAAGAGGACCTCTCCCAGGTGAAGCTCAAGTTCATAACGGCGCTGAAGAATTCAGGAACTTATGAGAGAGAATACCGTATCCGCAAAAAGTCCGGAGAGATTATCTGGGTCCAGGTGCAGGGGCGGATCTTCCTGGATAGCGCCGGCCGGATTGACTATATCAGCGGGGTAATATTCGACATCACCGCCCGGAAAAGGGCGGAGGATGCTTTACTTAAGTATGAATTTATCGCCAACACCGCCACAGACTGCATGACCCTGATTGATCGCGATTACCGATACGAAGCGGCCAACGCCGCGTATTGCCGGGCCCACGGCAGGACTTGGGACGAAGTGGTGGGAAGAAGCGTGGCTGAGATTTGGGGGGAGGAGACCTTTGCCAGAAACATCAAAGAATATCTCGACCGATGCTTTAGCGGTCAGGCAGTGGACTTTGAAGGTTGGTTTGAGTTTGGGCGGAAGGGAAGGGGATGCTATCACGTCTCCTATAATCCTTATTATGACGAGAAGGGCACGGTAGCCCATGTGGCGGTGGTGAGTCACGACATCACCGAGCGCAAACGCGTGGAGCAGGAACTCCGGAAGGAGAGGGACCTCTCCATTTCCATCATGGAGAGCCTGCCGGGGATTTTTTATCTTTACGATGAGCAAGGCAGATTAACGCGCTGGAATAAAAACCTGGAGGCAGTTTCCCAGTACTCGGCTCAGGAGATTGCCGGCATGCATCCCCAGGATTTTTTTCCCGACTATGATAAACCGCACGCCCGGGAAGCCGTGCAAACTTGCTTTGCCACGGGGGAGGTGCGTCTCGAGGCGGACTTGCTCTCCAAGAAGGGGGCCAAGCTTCCTTATGTATTAACGGGCCGGCGCATCATCATAGATGGTCAACCGCTCCTGGTGGGCATGGGGCTGGACATCTCCGAGCGGCGGCAGATGGAAGAGGCATTGAAGAAACGCCTGGTGGCCCTGAGCAAACCGCTGGATGATGCAGGAGACATCAATTTCGATGACCTTTTCAATCTGGATGATATTCAGCGGATACAGGATCTTTTCGCGGAGGTCACCGGCGTGGCCTCCCTCATCACCACCCCGGAGGGCGCTCCCCTTACCAGGCCCAGCAACTTCTGCCGTTTGTGTGGCGAGATCGTCCGCCAGACGGAAATTGGCTCCAAGAAGTGTCAAGAATCCGATGCGAGCATGGGCCGGCTGTGCCATGACGGTCCCAACGTGCTGCATTGCCTCAGCGCCGGCTTGTGTAACGCCGGGGCCAGTATCACGGTGGGAGGCAAACACATCGCCAACTGGATGATCGGCCAGGTCCGGGATAAAACGGAGGATGAGGAGGTCCTCCGGTCCTATGCCCGGGAGCTGGGAGCTGATGAAAACGAGTTTATGGCCGCGTTTTTGGAAGTCCCGATTATGTCGGAGGAAAAATTCAAAAAGGTGGCGGAAGCCCTCTTTGTCCTGGCCAATCAGCTCTCAGCCATGGCCTATCAGAATGTCCAGCAAGCGAGATTTATCACCGAACGCCAGCGGGCGGAGGAGGCCCTGAGGGAGAGCGAACAAAGGTTTAGGGATATTGCCGATAGCGCCCGGGAGTGGATCTGGGAATTGGACGCGGAAGGCAGATTCGTTTATTCGAGTTCCACCGTGGAGAAATTGTTGGGATACACCCCGGAGGAGATCATGAATGAATATTTTTATGATTTCTTCCATCCCGAGGATAAGGAAGAAAAAAAGAAGTCAGCGCTGGCAAAATATTTCGCCAAAATTCCTCCCCGGGATTTCATTCACCGGGTCATCCATAAAAATGGCCGAACTGTGTGGTTACAATCCACCGGCGTCATCCTCCTGGATGACCAGGGCAACGTCAAGGGCTTGCGAGGGGCCCACACGGACATTACCGAACGGTTGCAGGCCGAGATGGCGTTAAAAGAAAGCGAGAGCTTCCTGGCCAGCGTCTTCGCCAGCATCCAGGACTCCATCACCATCTTGGACAAGGACCTCAACATCCTCCGGGTCAATCCCGCCAGAGAGCGGGCCTCTGCCCACGAAATGCCCCTGGTGGGGAAGAAATGTTATGAGACCCTCTACCATGCCAGCCAGCCTTGCGAGGATTGCACCGCCCTCTCGACCATGAGAACAGGAGGACCGAATCAAAAGATCGTGACCATAGAGCTGGCGGATCGGGAGGGCCTCAGGCATATGAATGTGTCCACCTTCCCCCTAATCGACGCTTCGGGCCAGATAACCGGGGTGGTGGAAGTGGGACGGGACATCACCGAACAAAAACAGGCGGAGGAGGCCATCAGAGAACGGGAACGCATGCTTTCTCTGGTCATCAACGCCGTGCCCCAGGTTATCTTCTGGAAAGACCTCAATTCCGTCTATCTGGGTTGTAACCGGAACTATGCCCGGGCCGCGGGCCTGGAGACGCCGGAGGCGGTGGTGGGCAAGACCGAGTATGATCTGCCCTGGAAGCAGCAGGAAATTGAAATATTTCTGGCCGAAGACCGGGAGGTGATGCAGACCCGGCAGGCCAAATATCATATGGTTGAATCAAAGAAACTGGCCGACGGCCGCCAGATTTGGGTGGATGGCACGAAGATTCCCCTGTTGACCGAGGACGGCGCGGTGATGGGGTTGCTGGGCGTCTATGACGACATCACCGAACGGAAGAAGATGGAAGAAGACCTCCTGGAGAGCGAAACCTCCTACCGGACGCTGGCCCAAAACCTGCCGGGGTTGGTTTACCGGGTCTATATCCGGGAAAAATATAGAATGGAGTTTTATAACGATGCCCTCCAGTCCATGACGGGATACCTCCCCCAAGATTTATACACTGGTGAAAGCTGTTCCTTGGATAAATATATTCTCCCCGAGGACATGGAAAAAGTCAGGGAAGTTATTAAACAGGCAATAGCCCTGAATCAGGTCTTTGAAGTGGAATATCGTTTCCGGAAAAAGGACGGGTCCATCCGCCACTTTGCCGAGAGGGGGAAGCCCATCCCCGGGGAAGATGACAGGGTCTCCCATATTGACGGAGTGATCTGGGATATCACTGAAGCGAAGCAATTGGAAGCGGCTATTCAGGAAAGTGAGCGGCGCTTCCGGGGCCTGGTGGAAAACGTGCCCATGGGTATCTTGATTGTTCAAGATGGGCAAATCGTTTATCAAAACCCGGAACAGGAGAGATTGTTCGGCCACTTGCATATTCAGAATTGCCATGACTTCGTCAACTGCGGGCATCCGGATGATTTGCCGAAGGTCCAGCAATTCTGCCAGGGAACCCTGGCACATCAGCCCCAGGGGGATATCACTTTGAGGTTTTTGCCTCTAGGGAGCACTCCCCAGGAGAAAAGGCCTATTTGGGTCAACTGCCGGGCCACGGTCTCTGAATACCGGGGCCAAAAGGCGATGCTGATCACCATGGCGGATATCACCCATACCAAAGAATTGGAACAACTGATGCGCATCCGGGAGAAAATGGCCTCTTTAGGCCAGGTGGCCGCGGGCATCGCCCATGAAATCCGCAACCCCCTGTCGGGCATTAATGTGTTCTTGGATGGCATCAAGGAAAACTTTCAAGATCCGGAAAGCACGGCAATGGTGCATGAACTTATCGAGGCGGCCCAGGACACCTCCAACCGGATCGAAGCGGTTATCAAAAGGGTGCTGGATTTTTCCCGGCCTGCGGAGCTGAAACTGGCCCCCACGGATGTTAATCTGGCGGTGGAAATCGCCATTAAACTTACGACCGCCAGTTTACGAAAAGATAATATCAAGATCGACAGCAGTCTGGCTGCCGACCTGCCCCCGGTGATTGCGGACCTCCAGTTGCTGGAGCAGACTCTGCTCAACATAATTAATAACGCCTGTGAAGCTTTGAGGAGTACAGGAAAAGCGGGGCAGATCCAGGTAACCACCCAAAAAGCCAAGGATGGAGTCCTGATTTTGGTCAACGATTCCGGCCCGGGAATTCCTCCGGAAATTAGGGACAGAATCTTTGATCCTTTTTTTACCACCAAAGCTGAAGGCTCAGGGATAGGTTTAAGTCTCTGTCAACGGATCATTATCGACCATGGTGGTACTATAGAGGTTTCCTCCTCGGACTTGGGGGGCACGCAATTTATTATTCACCTGCCTAACAAATAGGAGGTCTGCTGCCATGACATTATTTTCCATCATTATCATTGACGATGAGATAAGTATCAGACAGGGATTGTCCTTTGCTTTGCAGAAGGATTACCAGGTACAGGCCTTTGCCACCGCGGAAGAGGCCCTGAAAGTATTGCAGCCGGGAACCGCGGATTTGGTTCTGTTGGACATCGGCCTGCCGGGGATGAGCGGCCTTGAGGCCTTAAGGGAAATCAAGAAAAGATCTCCGGAAACCCTGGTAATCATGGTGACCGCCTATGAGGAGATCAATACGGTTATCGAGGCCATGAAAACCGGGGCCCATGATTACATCGTTAAACCGATTCATCTGGAAGGCGTGCGGGTCAGCATCAGGAAAGCCCTGGAAACCATTAAGATGCGCAAAGAGATCCAGTCTCTCCAGGAAAAGTATCTCCGGGAGAATATGCCATGTTTCATCGGCGAGAGCGACGCCATCCTCGATGTCATGCAAATCGTCAACAAGGTGGCCCAGAGCCCGGATACCCCGGTGATCGTCCTGGGGGAGTCCGGCACCGGCAAGGAATTGATTGCCAGCGCCATTCATTACAAAAGCCCCAATTTTCAGGGGCCGTTTGTCACCCTAAACTGCGCCGCCATCCCCCGGGATCTGCTGGAGAGCGAATTGTTCGGTTATGAAAAGGGGGCCTTCAGCGGGGCCGCGGCCTCGGGGAAGATGGGCCTGGTGGAGCAGGCCGCGGGGGGGACCTTGTTTTTGGATGAAGTGGGAGACCTGAGTCTCGAAGCCCAGGCCAAGCTTCTCCGTTTTTTGGAACACGGGGAATTTTACCGTTTAGGCTCCACGAAGAAATGCCAGGTGAAAACCCGTATTGTCTCGGCCACCAATAAAGACATACAGGCCATGATCGACCAAGGATTATTCCGGGAAGACCTCTATTACCGGCTGGCAGTGATTAAGATCTGGGTACCGTCCTTAAACGAACGCCGGGATGATATTTTGCCCATTGCCAGGCATTTCCTGGTGGAGTTGAGCCAAAAATATCACAAGGATTTTCTGGGCATTGCCCCCGAAGCTGAAGCGCTCATGAAAAACTATCAGTGGAAAGGCAATATCAGGGAGCTAAGAAATATTATTGAAAGACATGTGCTCATCGAGGAAGGCCCCCTCTTGCATCTTACCGGCCTCAAGCTGTCGCCCAAGAATGGGAAGGAAAATGGAACTCCGGCTTCCCCGGCCAGCCCCTTCCAGCCGCTTCCGGATGAAGGAGTTGATTTAGCAGCCCTGGAGAAGCATTTGATTATCGAGGCCTTAAAAAAGGCTGGGGGAAATAGCCGCCAGGCCGCCGACCTCCTAAATATGAGTTATTACGCCTTTCGCTACAAACGTAAAAGTATCGAAGGCCGGTAATATCAAGAAGTATTCCCCGTAATATTATCCACCCTTCCTTCAGTTTCATTTAGGGGCCGAGCCTCTTTGCCCAGGCGGGTCAGGTCCCGCCAGCCTCATCCTTCCATCTTTCCACACCACCATCTGCCCGGTGAGCCGATTTCTCCAGTTGGCCATTTGGCCAACTGGGAAAGGGCCATTTGGCCAATTCCCCTTGCCGGCCAAAGCACGAGCAACTAGTTATCTTTTGGCTATCATATAGTTATTATTAATAAAATAGCTTATAAGGGCCTGTGGTATGCCTTCTGCATAAGGCCTGTACTGAGGGAATTCCAGTCCCGGATTGTCAGTGGGGGCGGAACTGAAGGAGAGGCTGCATGGAGGCGCTGAAGACCAAAAAGATACTCTTGGTGGACGATGATCAAAGCATACGTCTCGCTTTATTCTACTATTTTGCTAAGAAGTGCGCCTTCTTCGGGTGCCGGGAGACGGCGGAACAGGCCCTGGAGCACCTGCAAAAGGGAGCCTACGATATCATTATCTGTGACTACCGCCTGCCGGGTATGGACGGCCTCTGCTTCTTCCAGGAATTGCAACGCCTCCAGGTGCCGGCATTAAAGGTGTTGATAACCGCGTTCGGCAATCTGGATTTGGCCATCGAAGCCATCAAGATAGGCATCCATGATTTTATTTTGAAGCCTTTCAATGCGCACACCGTGGAACAATCCCTCCTCAGGTTAATTGAAAAGCGCAGCAGCCAAACCCCGGCCATCCTGGTGGATGGGAAGACCCTGGAAGAGAACTGCCGGGAACCTCAAAGGGGAAAGAAATCCGGATTGGGGAACTTGCACCATCGGATGAACAATGTTCTCCAATCCATGTTAGGCAATGCCGATATGGGCATTCTGGAATTGGGGCAGGATAATCCGGCTGTAAAGAGGTTCGATAATATCATAAACAGCATAGAAAATATGATGGAGTTAGTTAAGGAGATAAATGTGGCAAATGACACCAAAGACTCGGAAAGTGAAAAAAATAACGTTGTAGGACCCAACCGTTATGTTGTAGGACCTAATAAAAAAAACCCTGAAAGTAAAGCGACACCATTATTAACTCTCAGGGGAAAACACCTTAAAATGGATTGTTAAAAATAATGTTGGGTCTAAAGGTATTAATTCCCCCAGCCGATTATGGGTGTTAATAGTTTGGCTGATAATAGCTATCGGCTGTCGATATGCCTCAAGAGTAAAAACAATTTTAATGATAATGCGGCGAACAAAGGGTCATTATAACAAAAAAATAGAGGAGGTTTTTCATGTTCTTTAAGAATCTAAAGCTCAGTGTTAAACTCATCGGCGGCTTTATAATCGTGGCCCTTATCACTTTGGTGGTGGGATTCATGGGGTGGAGCGGTATTAGTAAGACTTTAAAAGGTAGTGAAGAAGTAAGCTTCACCGATGGAGTTGCTATCAATATTCTGGCCCGGGAGATCGACCACCTGAATTGGGCCAGAAAAGTGGGGCAGTTCCAACGTGATGAAAACATAACCGAGTTGAACGTGGAAAAGGATCCCCACAAGTGCGCCTTCGGCAAGTGGTATGACAGCGATGCCCGGAAAAAGGCGGAAGAGGCGGTGCCGGGGATCAAAGGCTTGCTGCAACAGGTGGATGAGCCCCACCGGAAGCTGCATGAAGCGGCCCAGGGCTTGGAAAATATCCTGAAAAAGGGGAAGGAGCATCGGGGGGAAGCTGTCGCCTATTATCAAGAGCATGTGCTCAAGCAGTTGGGGATCGTCCAGGGCCTCCTGGAGCAAATTGGCCCCAAGGCGCAGCACAAGGCCCAGGAGATAGAAAAGTCCACGGCGGCAACAACCCAAAAGATTCTGACCCTGTCCATCGGCGCCATGATCCTCGGGACGTTGGTGGCCCTGGCTCTGGGGATCATTTTGAGCCTCTCCATTACCCGTCCCATCAATCGCCTCATTGCCAGTTTAAACGAGGGCGCCGAACAGGTGACTTCGGCCTCCATGCAGGTTTCTTCCTCCAGCCAAAACCTGGCTCAGGGGGCCTCGGAGCAGGCTGCGTCTCTGGAGGAGACATCCGCCTCTCTGGAAGAAATGGCCTCCATGACCAGGACCAACGCCAGTAACGCCAATGAAGCGAACCACTTGATGAACGAAACCGGCCGGGTGGTGCAACAGGCCAACCAGTCCATGACGGACCTGACCCGGTCCATGAAGGAAGTGTCCGCGGCCAGTGAAGAGACCGCCAAGATCATCAAGACCATTGACGAGATTGCCTTCCAGACCAATCTACTGGCCCTGAATGCCGCGGTGGAAGCGGCCCGGGCCGGGGAGGCGGGAGCCGGCTTCGCGGTGGTGGCCGACGAGGTGCGCAACCTGGCCATGCGCGCCGCCGATGCCGCCAAGAATACCGCTGACCTCATCGAAGGCACGGTGGGCAAGGTAAAAGAAGGCTCCGGCCTGGTGGATAAGACCGCCGAGGCCTTTAACCAGGTGGCCTCCAGTTCCGTCAAGATGAAGGAGCTGGTGGGAGAGATTACTGCGGCTTCCAATGAACAGTCCCAGGGCGTGGAACAGATTAATAAAGCGATCAACGAGATGAACCAGGTGACCCAGGCGGTGGCCGCCAGCGCGGAGGAAAGCGCCAGCGCCGCGGAGGAGTTGAACGCCCAGTCGGAGCAGATGAAGGGTTTCGTGGGCGATTTGGTGGCGCTGGCCGGAGGCAAGAATTCCGCCAACGGGCGCGCCGGCCATGGGAACCTGGCGGCCAAGGCCTTAAGCCTGGCATCCAGATCCCCCCGGGCTGCCGCGGCCTCCAGCAAAGTCAAGCTCTTAGGGAACTCCAGGGAGGCGGCCGGGTTCGGGGCAGGCAAGGGAGTCTCCCCGGAACAGGTCATTCCTTTGGATGACGGCGCCTTTAAGGACTTTTGAATTCTTAAAACAGAGCAAAAAGATAACCTCAACAAAATATACCGATTTCAAGGAGACCTGACGTGTTTAAGAACCTGAAACTTGGAACAAAGCTGGCCCTGGGATTTGGAGTGGTGCTGATTCTTCTTGGTATCGTGGCCTATATCGGTGTTAGCCGGGTGTCCTCAATAACCGAACACTTAACCGATCTAGCCGGCAACAAATTGCCCAAAATAGGATGGGCCAATGATCTCAACACCGGCATCAACACCATCGCCATCGCGGTGCGCAACTCGGCCCTCACTAATGACCGGGAATTGCATAAAGAGATGAAAGGGCGAATTGACCGGATCCGGCCCGATTTTGCCAAAGCCTTTGCCAATTTGGAAAAAACCGTGACCTCGGCCCGGGGCAAGGAAATCCTGTCCAGGATCAAAGAGAGCCAAGATACCGTCAAACCTCTGGTGGATAAGGCGATGGTCCTGGCCATGGACAATAAGCGGGAGGAATCCGTCAAGGTCCTCTTTACCGAAGTCCGGCCGCATCAGGTCAAAATGATTAAGGCCATCGAAGACCTGGTGAAATACCAGAACGAATTAGCCGATAAATCAGGAGCGGAGGGCAGCCAGGCGGCGGCCACCGCCCGTTTCTTGATGCTCTTGATAAGCGGGGGAGCTTTAATTTTAGGGATAGTCATGGCCCTATTCCTCACCCGCAGTATCACCAAACCCATCACCCGGGCCATCGCCGGGCTCACCGAGGGCTCCGACCAGGTGGCCGCGGCGGCGGTCCAGGTATCCTCCGCCAGTCAATCTTTGGCCCAGGGGGCCTCGGAGCAGGCTGCGGCCCTGGAGGAGACCACCTCCTCCCTGGAGGAAATGAACTCCATGACCCGGGGTAACGCCGATAACGCCAAACAGGCCGATGTCCTCATGGGAGAGGCCGCCCGGGTGGTGCAGGCGGCCAACCAGTCCATGGGTGAACTGACCACTTCCATGAGAGAGGTGTCCGCGGCCAGCGAGGAGACCGCCAAGATCATCAAGACCATCGATGAGATTGCCTTCCAAACCAATCTTCTGGCCTTGAACGCCGCGGTGGAAGCAGCCCGGGCCGGAGAGGCCGGGGCCGGCTTTGCCGTGGTGGCCGACGAGGTGCGCAACCTGGCCATGCGGGCGGCAGAGGCCGCCAAAAACACCGCCAACCTCATCGAGGGCACGGTGACCAAGGTCCAGGAAGGCTCGAGTCTGGTGGAAAAGACCGCTACAGCCTTTAATCAGGTGACCGAAAGCACCAGCAAGGTCAAGGAACTGGTGGGAGAGATCGCCGCGGCCAGCAGCGAACAGGCCCAGGGGGTCGACCAAATCAACAAAGCGGTGAACGAGATGAACGGCGTCACCCAGCAGGTGGCGGCCAATGCCGAGGAATCGGCTTCGTCCTCCGAGGAACTCAATGCCCAGGCTGAACAAATGAAGGGCTATGTGCAGGAACTGAGCGTGATTGTTGGTGGCAATGGTCACCATGGGAGTTGGGACGGACATGGGGTTACCAGGGAGAAGCCCGGACGACTTCAAGGGGCTGTGTCGGGCGTGCGCCAGGTCTTCCACCGGCCCGTCCAGGACAAAAGGCTCCTGGCGCATAACCAGAAAGGCAAAGGTGTGGCCCCGGAACAGGTCATTCCTTTGGATGACGGGGAATTTAAGGACTTCTAAGACTCTGCGGTGGCCTTCTCCGGGATGAGGGGAGGGGCGCAAGGCATTGCCGGGTAGCTAACCTCCCCCATCCTTCAAAGAAAATCGAACCCAGGAACTAAAGATTTTGAGGAGATGACGGTATGGAAGATAGGACCACTTACTTAGAGGCAACCCAGGAAGCGATGGACCTGGCCGGTAAATACCTCACTTTTGAACTGGGCCAGGAGGAATATGGCATCGGCATTCTCAAGATCAGGGAGATCATCGGCATGATGCCCATAACCGCCGTGCCCCAAACGCCCGCTTTTATCAAAGGGGTGATCAATCTCCGGGGCAAAGTGATCCCGGTTACGGACTTAAGGATGAAATTCGGTCTGGAAACCACGGATTACAACGAGCGTACCTGCATTATTGTGGTGGAGATTGATTGCGGTTCCCAGGAATTGGTCATGGGCCTGGTAGTGGATGCGGTCTCAGAGGTGGCCAACATTAAGGGAGGAGAGATCGAAGAGACTCCGAACTTCGGAAGCGGCAATCATATCGGCTTTATCAAAGGGATGGCCAAAATCGCGGGCGGCGTCAAGATTCTTCTGGATATCGACCGCATCTTGACCGGGGAGCAACTGGCATGCTTGGAAGACCTGCATTGAAATCGGAGATGGCGCTATCAGGAAATTTCCCCCCCGGCTGCGGCTATGGCCAGGCCAGGGGGCGACCCCTGCTAGTCAGGAGAAGCGCGGTGAGTCAATCAAAGAGCGGCAAGCTCGATTTGAAAATGAAAGTAATAGTGGTGGACGATAGCCCCACCATGCGCAAGATAATGCGCAAATATCTCCAAGAAAACGGGCTTAAAAAATCTGCCCGTCTTGAGGAAAACCTGGTGCCCCAGGCTATTTTCTGGCTGAAAAAGTAAGGGGGTTCCTCGACGATAGGAGCAGGATATGGATAAGGGCGCTGAAGGCTGGCTGACACTGGCCGAAGTGATCGACAAGACCAATCTCACTGATATTGAGGGCCGGCGGTTGGTCAAAAAGTTTGGCGCATTTCTGGCCCCCCGCAATTTTGGAGATATTGTCAAATATCCTCCCGCGGCGGTGGAGGCCATCATCCTCATCGGTGAACTTTACCGGCAAGGCAGTTCCAGTGACGAAATTACGAAGATCCTGAGCCAAAAAAACCACCACCCCCTGGAGTCTCTTCATAATCAACTGGAACGGGAAGTGGGCACCCTCTTAAAGCTGCAAAACCAGGCCTGTCAATTGATGCGGTCCACCTTTGAAATGGTGCAGAACTTGATGTCCGACGTGGCGATCCTCACCGCAAAATTGGCGGCCCAAGAGCAGGAAATCCAAAGTCTTCGGGCAGGAAACCAAACCTTCAAGCCCGGGGAATCGTCCAAAATCCGGAGTAATTGAGGGAGCGCCAGCCGGTGGCCGCGCCTTGGGGTGCGGCCACCGCCGGCCCTTATGGGGAAGGGTCTTCTTAAGAGAGTTGGCTTCCGGGGATTATTTCCTCCGGAATCAGGGTCCGGTTAACATCGAGCAAAATGCTGATCCCCCGGTCGGTTTTGGCCAAGCCGAAAATGTAGTCCGCCTGGAAGTGATTCTGCACGGCATCATCTATATCCTGGCCCTGAATAAAGGCAATATCCAGGACCGAATCGGCGATAATGCCGGCCAACCCCTTATTTTGGGGCATTTCGGAGATAATGATGCATTTATGTTGGTCATTAGCGCCGTTCTTCGATAACCCGAGCTTGAGGGCCAGATCGACCACGGGGATTACTTTGCCCCGCAGATTTATGACTCCTTTGACATAATCCTGGGCCTCAGGGATGGCAGTGATTTCCACCATCTGAATAATCTCTTTGATCGTGTCGACTCGCAGTCCGAATTCTTCGTTACTCAGCAGGAAATTGAGATATTTTCCTTCCAGTCTCCGGTGCCGGTTCTCTTCCTCTTCCAATTTTTTCTGATAGGTGCAGTCCAGAAGGATGCCGGATACAGATTTAATCTTGCCCTGGTCGTCGCAGATTATCTGGCTCAACTCTAAGATCCACTTAATTTCCCCGTCTTTGGCAATGATCCGGTACTCCCGCTCGTAAGTTTTGTCTCCCTTTAACCCGGCCTTGAAGGCTTCTTTGGCGGCGTCCAAGTCCTGGGGATGGATGATGCCGGTCCAGGTGACTTCCCCGGTGTTGAATTCTTCCTTAGTGTAGCCGGTTAGATCTTTTATGAGATCGTTGAAAAACTTGATGGAGCCGTCAGCGTATCCTTCATACCTAACATTAAAAATTTTAATCCGGCTGAGATCCATGTCTGAGCCCCCTTTCTGTTTGCAGGCGCCTGTCCTGGATCATTTATCCAACCTTTTCCTTGGTTTTGGCCAGACGGTCATAATCTTATCTTGTTATCGGCATCCTTCCGTATTTTCTTAAGCCCCGGGGGATAAAAATGAACTTGCTCTAAGTGGTCAAAAATACAGAAATGGTAATACCAATTCGACATCAAACGACAATTTTTTACAAGGGGCGAACCTGGTGTTCGCTTAGGAGCAATCAGGGCGAACACCAGGTTCGCCCCAGTTCAACGTCCTTTGAATGGTAGAGTAGAGCACTGATGAGAGAGACCCG
>JBMORF010000024.1:0-23540 GCA_049322315.1 Thermodesulfobacteriota bacterium
CGCCCCGGAGCCACGGGCGAACACAAGGTTCGCCCCTACAGTTCAACGTCCTTTGAATGCGAATTGGTATCAGATTTCGGCTTCCGGGTTTTAGGCGCGGCGGCAGGGGAATTTTCTCCTTCCGCCCGCTTCCCCGGGATTATCCCAACTGGGGGAGTCCAGTGGCATTTACGGCCAGCCGCAGGCGATAAAACAAATAGTCGATCTCCTGAAAATTGTTATAAACCCCATGGCTGCTGACCCTAAAGCCGATGCGGTTGTCGGCCGAATCAGTCGGTTGATCCCTCCAAGTGACGGTGCGGATATAGATCTTGGGATCCTCACCCGCCAGGGTGCTCACCACGTTGTTCATCGCCGTCCTTAAGTCACTGTATTGACTAGTATCGTCTTTACCGACAAAAGGATTAAATGCGGTCAAAGCCGTGGCAAAGACGGGGTTGGGATTCCGCTGCACCCAGAGGGCGTTTGCGCCCCAAGTCGCTTCGATCTTGGCTTTCAAATAATTCCCCAGGGCCACCCCCCGGTTATAGATGTCCTCCACCCCCAGGTAATTGAAATAAGCCGCCGAATCGGTCATGGCATAAAGAGCCGGGGTATTGGTTTCGCCCCGCCCCTGCATGGCGCTGGCCGGCGACCAGTCGCGGTTGTCATACCTGAGGCTGGGAATAGTGAACAGGTTGCCGTAGGAATAAAAGTTTCCCTGGGCAAACGGCGGCAAATCCGTCCCGGAGTTCCGGACGTACAGGATGCCGGTGCCGGGTCCGCCGCAAAGCCATTTATGGCCCGCGCCCGCAATGAAATCAGCTCCGTAAGCATGGCAATCGATGGGCAACATGCCCCAACCGTGGGCGGTATCGATGATGCTGTAAGCCCCATAACTTCTGGCCAGTTGGCAGATCTCCTGGACCGGCATCCTTACGCCGTTCTTATAAAAAATCTCGCTGAAGGCGACATACTGCTTATTACCGGCTCCCAGGCCTTGGCGCAGTTCCGTTTCGAAAAGTTCCTGGACGTCGGCTACGGTAGTGCTGGCGGTGAAGTTGGAAGGCAGGCCCACGATTTTAACCTCCACCCCCCGGTAATCCCTGGCCCAGGCGATGGGACCGGCCAGGGCAGGATGCTCCCAATGAGTGGTGATGATCCTGTCCCCCGGTTTCCAGGGGGTGCCGGCAAAGATCAGGTTGCAGGCGTCGGTGGTATTATAAGAAAGCACGATCTCTTCCTGGCTGGCGCCATATTGGTCCGCCACCGCCTTCTGCCTGGCGGTGAGGGCCGATGAATTGACGAAGGGAAAAAGATCAGGAAAATCTTCGTTGAGATTCTTTTGCCAATCCTTGGGATCCATGGATTTATAAAGGTTGTAGACGCCGAGATTGATCAGGGAGAATAATGGCTGGGAACCGGTGGTGCCGGTGTTGAAGTGAATATAATTGTGCGGCAGGACAAAGGTTTGCCGGACCTTGGCCCAATACCTTTCCGTCCCTTTAAAAGCCCTAATCTCCGGGTGGGGTTGCAGGGTATGGGGCAAGATCGGCGGCATCTGGTGACACTTAGAGTGTTTAACAAAATTTGCGGCTTCACTGGGGCCAATCATCCCTGCCGTCATCGCCGCCGCGGCCACACCCTTGAGAAAATCCCGCCTGCAAAGGCCTTTCGCTTTTTCCATCAGTAGCTCCTCCCCTTGAGTCTTGATGTGGGTTTTGGGTTGATTCCCTTAAAACCAGACTGCACCACCACGGCCATGAAGAGGGTACCTCCTGAAAACTTCCCCTTCAAAGCCGGTTTTAACCCCTGGTGATTTTGAACTTTTTTAGGGTAGAAGAGAAAGAAGATAGAAGCGGCACTTAAAAGACAGAGGGGGGTTACCCCGCCCATGTTAGACATCCCCCTTTTCCTGCTCTGTTTTTCTCGCGGCAGTAACCAACAGGGAACTCCCCATAGCTCCCAGATGTCTAGGGCAAGGAAAGATACTTGGGTGTTAATATACTCCATTCAGTTTTTGGATTATGATAAGGAACTAATCAAAATCTTTTCACCCAAAACAAACCGTGGTTTCCGTAAGATAGGTCATTTTTAGATAACTGCCTCCGGGTCTTAAAACAACCAATTAACTCCTTCAATAGGCAGAAAGGAAATACTTAATGCGGGATTTAACTGGAATCAGGCAGCTGCCTCGACACCCACAGTTAGTTAACCAGTTTAAAAACCTTCGCTGGGGAGTTCAAAACCAGAACAGCTCCTCCTTTCAATGCCCTTACAACCTTATACTTGTAAATTACAAAATTTACCAGCAATATATATTCATTAAACTGATTTCAAACAAATTTTCCCCATCTGAATTTTCTTGACAATCCGTCGTTTCATTCTATATTATGATGCCTAATTCATTTTATGAATTAAGCATTCAGTTTAGGGGGTCCAACGATGAAAGTAGAGTTTCTCTCAAGGCGGGAAAGGGAGAAATTACGGCAGCGTCAAGAGATGCTGGCCACCGCCTTGGACCTCTTTTCCCAGAAGGGCTACCACAACGTCTCCATGGCTGAGATCGCCCAGAAGGCCGAGTTCGCCATCGGCACCCTCTACAAGTTTTTCCAGAATAAGGAGGACCTTTATAAGGCCCTCCTTTTGGAGCTCTGCGACGAATTTGAAGAATCAATCACGCAAGCCATTGAACCGCCCCAGGACGAAGTAGAAAAACTGCGCTGTTACGTCCAGGCCAAAACCGAGGTGGTGCGCCGCAATCTTCGTTTCATTCGCCTGTATCTGGCCGAGAGCCGGGGGGCGAGCTTCAACCTCAAGGCGGGCCTGGATGACGAAATCCGCAATCGCTATTACATTTCTCTGGAAAGTATTGCTGCCATCTTTGCCAGCGGCATCAAAAACCAACGGTTTAAGAAGATCGCCGACCCCTATTTCTTGGCAATGGCGCTATCCAGCGTCATAGATGCGGCTTTGCTTCTCTGGTTCGACGCGCCCGAGCGCCATCCTTTCCCGGAAAATCCCGATACCATCCTGGATATTTTCTTCAAAGGACTGTTGGATCCCTAATTTCGTCCCTGGTTGGCCAAATGAATACGCTCATAAAGATATGGGGAGATTTCCGATGCAACTGAACCGGAACGGTTATGAAGCGATGAACTGGACCGGGGTTTTAATGACCCTGATGATTTTGCTGAGTGGCTGCGGCAGCGGGGGACCGCAAGCCGGGCCTCCACCTGTCCCGGAAGTGGCCGTAGTGACCATTCAGCCCCAGCAGGTGGAACTGGCCACCGAGTTGCCGGGCCGTACGTCTCCCTATCTGGTGGCGGAAATTCGCCCCCAGGTCAATGGCATCATTAAAAAACGCCTGTTTCGGGAGGGCTCCGATGTCAAAGCCGGGCAATTGCTTTACCAGATCGATCCGGCCCCTTTTCAGGTAGCCCTGGACTCGGCCAGGGCCTCCCTGGGTAAGGCGAAAGCCAATCTGCCCTCCATCCGCTTGAAGGCCGAACGGCATAAGGAGTTGCTGGCCGATAGAGCAGTGAGCCGTCAGGACTACGACGACGTGGCCGCGGCCCTGGGACAGGCCCAGGCGGAGATTGAGTATTGGAAAGCCCAAGTGGAAGCGGCCAAAATCAATCTGGGTTACACCCGGGTCACCGCGCCCATATCCGGGCGCATCGGCAAATCCTCGGTGACGGACGGCGCCCTGGTGACCGCGTATCAGGCCCTGGCCCTGGCCACCATCCAGCAACTCGACCCCATTTACGTGGACGTGAGCCAATCATCCGCGGAACTGCTGCGGTTGAAACGCCACCTGGCAGCCGGCCGGCTCAGCGCTGACAGCAAAAACGGCAGAAAGGTCTGCATCCTCCTGGAAGACGGCAAATTCTGCCCCCAGACAGGCACCCTGCAATTCCGCGACGTCACGATTGACCAGTCAACCGGTTCTTTTACTTTGAGGATCGTGGTTCCCAATCCCAAACATCTACTCCTGCCGGGCATGTACGTGCGGGCCTCGGTCCAGGAGGGAATCGCACCACAGGCCATCCTGGTGCCGCAACAAGGGGTAAACCGCAATCCCAAGGGAGATCCCTACGCCCTGCTGGTAGATGAGGCCGGCAAGGTTGAGTTGCGGATGCTGAAGCTCAATCGCGCCATCGGCAACCAATGGCTCGTCTCCTCCGGCCTCAAACCGGGAGAGCGCGTGATTGTCGAAGGCCTGATGAAAATACGTCCGGGCGCCTCAGTCAAAGCCGTCCCCTGGGAAGGGCAAACAGCCGCCGCCCTGGACAAATCTCAACTCCCGCCCACCGCCGCGAAATAAGGAAGAACCGGAATGCTGTCAAACTTCTTTCTCGAGCGCCCGGTATTCGCCTGGGTCATTGCCATCATCATCATGCTCGCGGGCCTGCTGTCGATCTACAACCTGCCCATCTCCCAGTATCCGCCCATCGCGCCGCCCTCCATCGCCATTGACGCGTATTATCCCGGGGCTTCCGCCGAAACCGTGGAAAACAGCGTGGTCCAGATCATCGAACAGAAGATGACCGGTTTCGACAAGTTGCTGTACATGTCCGCCACCAGCGACGCCTCCGGCAGCGGCAGGATCGAGCTCACCTTCGCGCCGGGCACCGATCCCGACCTGGCCTGGGCCCAGGTCCAGAACAAGTTGCAACTGGCCATGGCGAGCCTGCCTGATGTAGTGCAGCGCGCCGGCGTCAAAGTCAGCAAGTCCACCAGGAACTGGCTCATTGTCGTGGGTCTGGTTTCGGAAGACAACAGCATGGACGACATTGACTTGGCGGACTACGCCCAGTCCAAGATCGAGCAGGTGCTGGCCCGGGTGCCGGGAGTGGGCGAAGTGGAAGTGTTCGGCTCCCAGTATGCCATGCGCGTCTGGCTCAATCCGGATAAGCTGACTGAATTCCGCATGACCATGGCCGATGTCATCCAGGGGCTGCAGGCCTACAACGTGGAAGTTTCCGCAGGCCAGTTCGGCGGCGCGCCCGCGCAGGACGGCCAGCGCCTGAATGCCTCCATCATCGTCCAGAACCTGCTCAAGACTCCGGAGGAGTTTGCGGCCATCCCCCTGCGCGTCAACCCGGACGGCTCCATCGTGCGCGTACGCGACGTGGGGCGGACGGAACTGGGTACGGAGCGTTACGGCAGCCACCCCCTTTATAACGGCCACCCCGCCACCGGCCTGGCAGTGCGCCAGGCCCCCGGCGCCAACGCCCTGAAAACCGGAGACGCGGTTAAGGCGAAGATGGAGGAGCTGGCTAAGTATTTCCCCCCGGGGATGAAGGTCATCTACCCCTATGACACCACGCCTTTCGTCCGGGTGGCCATCAACGAAGTGGTCCTGACCCTGTTCGAGGCGATTCTGCTGGTCTTCCTGGTGATGTACGTCTTCCTGGGAAACATCCGGGCCACGCTCATTCCCACCCTGGCGGTGCCGGTGGTGCTCCTGGGAACCTTCGCCATTCTGGGGATGTTGGGATTTTCCATCAATATGCTGACCATGTTCGCCATGGTGCTGGCCATCGGCCTGTTGGTGGACGACGCCATTGTGGTGGTGGAGAACGTGGAACGCATCATGCGGGAGGAGGGGCTGCCGCCCAAGGACGCGACCCGCAAGTCCATGGGGCAGATCACCAGCGCCTTGATCGGCATCGGCCTGGTGCTGGCCGCGGTCTTCGGCCCCATGGCCTTCTTCGGCGGCTCCACCGGGGTCATCTACCGCCAGTTTTCGGTGACCATCATCTCCGCCATGCTGCTCTCGGTGCTAGTGGCCCTGGTTTTAACTCCGGTTCTCTGCGCTTCTCTCCTCAAACCGGTGCCGCCGGGACACGAACCCGCGGATAACGCCATCTTTTTCCTGCGGCCCTTTTTCCGAAGATTCGACCGCCTTTTCTTCCGCCTCAGAGATAAGTATGTGAACACGGTTGCTGCCGGTTTTTCCAGAAAACTCCGGTATTTTGTGATCTACGTGGTGATCGCCTGTGCCGTGGGATTCATTTTTTGGCGACTGCCCACTGCTTACCTCCCCAATGAAGACCAGGGTGTCATGTTCGTCCAGGTGAGCCTGCCCGCGGGTTCGACCCTGGAGCAGACCAAGCAGGTCCTGGATCAAGTCCGCCACCATTTTCTGGTGGATGAAAAGGAAGCGGTGGCCTCCTGCTTCACCGTGGCCGGCCGGGGCTTTTCCGGCAGCGGACAGAATACCGGCCTGGCCTTTGTCATGCTGAAAAAATGGCACCTCCGCCCCGGGGCAAATTTGAAAGTAAACGCCCTGGCGGGACGGGCCATGGCCAAGTTCTCGCAGATTCGCAATGCCATGGTTTTCGCGTTTCCGCCGCCCGCGGTCCTGGAGTTGGGTCGGGCCGGCGGGTTCGATTTCCAACTACAGGACCGGGGGGGATTGGGACATGAGGCATTGATGGCCGCCCGCAACCAACTGCTCGGCATAGCCGCCCAAGACCCGCGGCTGGTGCGCGTCCGCCCCGCGGGCCTGGAAGACGTGACCCAGTACCGCATCGACGTTGATTGGGAAAAGGCCGGCGCCCTGGGGGTGCCCATCGACACCATCCACAATACCATCTCCGCGGCCTTCGGCAGCGCTTATGTCAATGACTTCATCCAGGGGGGGCGGGTGAAAAGGGTCTACGTCCAGGCCGACGCGCCTTACCGGATGCTCCCCAGAGACCTGGAGCGGTTATATGTGCGCAATACCTCGGGGACGATGACGCCCTTTACGTCCTTCGCCAGCGGCCACTGGTTCCAGGGATCGCCGCTGTTGGAGCGGTATAACAGCTTCCCTTCTTTGAATATCTGGGGAGAGCCCGCGCCGGGCCGGAGTTCGGGTGAGGCCATGCAGGCCATGACCGAGATCGTCGCCAAATTACCCCGAGGCATCGGGTTCGACTGGACGGGTATTTCCTATCAAGAGCGCCTGGCCGGCTCCCAGGCGCCCTTGCTGTATACCTTCTCCGTTATCGTCATTTTCTTGTGCGTCGCGGCCTTGTACGAGAGTTGGGCCATTCCTTTCACCAACCTTTTGATGCTGCCCCTGGGGCTCTTCGGCGCGGCCATGGCCACCTGGCTGCGGGGTTTGCCCAACGACGTTTACTTCCAAATCGGGTTCATCACCACCCTGGGGCTGACCACCAAAAACGCCATCCTCATTATCCAGTTCGCCAGAGAACGGCTGATGCAGGGAGCCGGGCTGGTGGACGCCACCCTGGAAGCGGCCCGCCTGCGGTTGCGTCCGGTGCTCATGACCTCCTTTGCCTTTTTCTTCGGGGTCCTGCCCCTGGCCCTCGCCGGCGGGGCCGGCGCCGGCGCCATGAACGCCATCGGCACCGCGGTGACCGGCGGCATGATGTCCGCCACCTTCATCGACCTCTTTTTCATCCCCTTCTTCTTTGTCCTCATCTTCCGCCTCTTCAAGAGCAGGATAAAAGTGCCAGCCCCTGGCCCGCAAGGCGATCCCTTAAGCCTCCAGGAGGGCCGTTAAGATGACTCGGAGCCTATTGATGTCTCCCGGAATTATCTTGCATAAGGAGAGAGGGTCTTCTCCCTCCCCCCAACCCCGTCCCCCCGGGGGGAGGGGGAGTTTCAAGAGCCAATATTTTATAAGTTTTTTCCAGAACATCACCATATCACTGGTCGTCTTATTATGGCTCGGTCTTAGCGGCTGCACCATGGTTCCGCAGTACACCAGGCCGGCAGCGCCTGTGCCCGCGGCCTGGCCCAGTGGTCCGGCCTACAAGGAAACTGCGGCCGCGCCGGGGGCGGCGATAACCGCCGACCTTAAATGGCGGGAATTCTTTACCGATGAGCAATTGCAAAAGATTATCGAAACAGCCCTGAACCACAACCGGGATCTGCGGCTGGCCGCCTTGCAGGTGGAAAGGGCCCGGGCTTTATACCGGGTCCAGCGGACCGAGTTGTTGCCCCGGGTGGAAACCAACGTCATCGCCAGCAAGCAGCGGGTCAGGATTTCCGGCCAATCCGGTCTGGCGACCATAGAAGAATATGGCGTCAATCTGGGCGTCAGTGCCTGGGAGATCGATTTTTTCGGGCGTATCCGCAGCCTGTCTAAAAAGGCCCTGGAGGAATTCTTCGCCACGGAGCACGCCCGGCGCAGCGCCCAGATTTTGCTGGTGTCCGAAGTGGCCAACGCTTATCTAACCCTGGCGGCGGATCGGGAAAACCTTAAGCTGGCCCAATCCACCCTGGAAAGCCAGCAGGCCGCCTATCATATAATTCAACGGCGCTTTAAAGTGGGGCTCACGCCTGAGTTGGACCTGCGCCAGGCGCAAACCCGAGTGGATGCAGCGCGAGTGGACGTTGCCCGGTACACGCAACTGTCTGCTCAAGATGAAAATGCCCTTAACCTGTTGGCTGGCACGCCGGTTCCTGCTGACCTATTGCCGGGGGAGTTGACCGTGGTAAAACCGTTGCCGGACGTCTCCCCCGGGACGTCCTCCGTCGTGCTGCTGCAGCGTCCTGATATCCTCCAGGCGGAACACCAGCTTAAGGCCGCCAATGCCAATATCGGCGCGGCCCGGGCGGCTTTCTTCCCCCGCATTTCCCTGACCACCGCCACAGGCACCGCCAGTGGCGACTTGTCCGGTCTTTTCAAATCCGGTTCGTTTGTGTGGAGTTACGCCCCCCAAATCGTGCTGCCGATTTTCGACGCCCGCACCTGGTCGGCCTTAAAAGTAACCAAGGTGGATCGGGAGATCGCCGTGGCGCAATACGAGAAGGCCATCCAGGGAGCTTTCAAGGAGGTGGCCGATGCCCTGGCTACAAAGGGGACCTTGGGGGAGCAGATCGCGGCGCAACAATCCCTGGTGGAAGCCAGCGCCAAAACCTACAAGCTCTCCAGTGCCCGGTATGAGAAGGGGATCGACATCTATCTGAACGTCCTGGATGCCCAACGCTCTCTCTACTCCGCCCAGCAGGGACTTATCGCCATCCGCCTGGCGAAGCTGGCCAATCAAGTGCGCCTCTATGCAGTGCTGGGCGGGGGTAGCGACTCCAGCACGCCCCCTGCAGGAGGGTAAAGTCGGATTACCATCAGCAGAGCATTGTGGGGGAGTCTTAGAACCTGATTTGGGGTTGGGGGCAATCCCTGACGTTGCCGCCAAGTACCAAGGGGCATGCGTCAGCCGGCCTGCTGTCCTTTTGGGCAGCTTTCCACAAAATTCTGGCATTTTCCCGGCGGTCGCGCCATAATCGTTTCGGCTGGTGTCCCTCAAATTATCCGGATTCCGGGGGAGGAAGATGGAACTGCTCAACTTGGCCTGCCCTGTGGCCCTACAAAAAATGTTGGTATGCGTGGATGATTCTGCGGAAAGCGCCGGAGCCTTCACCGCCGGCCTGACCCTGGCCCGATCCTGCAGAAGCAAGCTGTTCCTGCTGCAGGTGGTGGAAATTATCCCGGGATATGAACTTTATGCCCCCGACCTGATGCCGCCTTCGCCGCAACCGGACCTGGAGTTTCTCAAGTTGCGGGAAGAAACGGCGCGGCGCCGCCTGGAAAAATGGCAAAACGAGGCGGCCAACCAAGGAGTTGACCTGGAAATCCGGGTACACTGCGATACGGCTGCCGATATCGGTATCCTGGAGGAAGCGGAAGAAATTCAGCCGCAACTGATCATCATGGGGCGCCATGGCCGCACCGGCCTGGACCGGATGGTGATGGGCAGCGTCACCGCCAAGACCATCAGCCATAGTCTTTTTAATGTCCTGGTGGTGCCCGGACAGGCTGTCCTGGATTTTAAGCGCATCCTGATCGCCAGCGACGGCTCTCTTTTCAGCGCCGCGGCCTGGGAGGAGGCCCTGAGCATTACCCGTATCGCCGGCAGCAGCCTCATCGGGGTTTCGGTGGCCAGAGATGATAGTGCCGTCAGCCGGACGGAAGAGACACTACGGCAAATGGAGGAGGCCGCGGCCCGGGCCCATGTCCCCCTGGAGACCCAGATGCTGCGCGGCCGCCCCTTTGAGGCCATCCTTAATGCCGCATCCATGAAAGAGGTGGACCTGATCATCCTGGGGAGTCACGGCCGCACCGGACTCAAACGCCTGCTGCTGGGGAGCGTGGCCGAGCGGGTCATCGGCCTGAGTGCGTGCCCGGTGCTGGTGGTAAAAAAGAAATAGCAGGAGAGATTAGGCTTACCACTTGAGTTCATCATTCTGGCCCGGTTCCTCGGCTCCAGCCAAATAGCAGCTCGCTCCTCACCCCCAAGCGGAATACAACTCTTGGTTCCAGTTTTTCAGGGCAACCGGGCTGCGGCCTCCCGGTCCACCAGCCAGTAGAGTTCCCCGTTTTCCGGTTTAATCAGTTGGGCGGGGAGGCGCCGGGGGTCATGGGGACCATGCAGGACCTCCCCCAGCGCCCCGGCCTTGGCCCCCCCTGCCACCAGAAAGACCACCGCGGCGGCCTGGTTGATCAAGGGGGCCGTGAGGGTGATACGGGGCAGCTTCGCCTCAGGGTGGTGCACGGCCGCAGTCCAGCGGTCTTTGGCCGCCAGGGCGGCGTCACCGGGGAAGAGGGAAGCGGTATGGCCGTTATCCCCCAAGCCCAGGAACACCAGGTCCAGCCGGGGCCGCATCTCCCCAAAGAAATCCCGGAGTAAAACCTCGTAATCCCTGGCGCCGGCCTCCGGCGAGGTTTGACAAAAGATGGGGTGTATCTGGGTCCGGGGCAGGGGCACATGAGCCAGCAAGGCTTCCCGGACCATACGGGCGTTGCTTAAGGGGTCGTCCGGAGCCACGCAGCGCTCATCGCCCCAGAAGACGTGGAGGCGGTCCCAGGGAATTTCTTCCCGGAAAGGAGGCTGGGCCAGGATTTCATAGGTGCGCCGGGGAGTGCTTCCCCCGGAGAGGGCCACACTGAAACGGCCCCGGGTGGACACCGCCTCTGCCGCCAGCCGGGCAAAGAGCTCGGCCGCCGCCCGGCTCAGGGATGACAAATCGGCGAAGGTTCGGAGGACCATGGGTACCCATGTGGCCTGACCCGGACTATCTCCTTCCGGGGGCCGGCGCCGGGGGCGTTGAGGGCTTAGGAGGCAGAGGGTTTTTAGCCATCTTGTCCTGGAGTTTTTTCAGGTTCTCGGCAATGACCGTGGCGATGGCGCTGGTGGCCCCCACCTTCTTCAAAGGCTTGACGCCGGCGCAGAGTCCGCCCACGAAACAAGTCTGCTGCACTTTATCCAGGTAGTCCTTGGCGTTTAACTGGGCATCCACCAGGTAGGCCAGGGCCTCTTGCAGGTGTCCCTGCTTTTCCCTGAGGGCCGCCAGGTTGTTGAGGGCGAAGGGATTATAGCGGTCCCGTTTGAGCGCGGTTTCAAAGGCCCGCTCGGCGGCCTGGTAATTGCCTGCCTGGAGAAAATCATAACCTTGGGCAATGGGAGTATAGACGTCCTCCGCCATGGGCCGGGGTTGAGCCGGGGCCAAGTCTGCCATCAAGATCAGGCAGATACCCAGTAAGGTGGCCATCATCGGTTTAAGGAGCTGCCCCATTTTTTCTCCTGAATCAGGGAATAGAGGACGCCTTTGATGGTGTCGAATTGGTGTTTTTCTATCTTGTGCGCAGCCGCATATCTGACTACGCCTTGCTTATCAATGATGATAAAATTGCTTTCCCCGGGTTTCATGCGATAATTTGTCAGCATGCCTTTGTTCCAATCGCCGTAAATCAGGAATCCTTCTTCCCTGGAGTGCTCCTTGAGCTTGCTTTTCCAGAGGGGGATGGTGGGCCAGTAAGCTTCGGAACAGTCGATCACCACCAGCCGGAAAATTTCTTTTTGGATGTTGGCCGGTTGAGCCCGGTATAGTCTTTTTAATTCATTTTTTAGGGCGATATTCTTCCTGATCACCTTTCTGGATTCATAAAAAAGAACAATCACCTTGCCCCGAATCATATCCAGGGAGAGGGGTTGATTGTCCCAGGATTCCACCCGAAAGTCCGGAGCCCGCTTCCCTAAAGTTGGTCCGAACCCCACAGATCCCTCGGAAAAGGCGCAAAGCCCTAGGATAAATACGATCAGCAAAGCGATTCTGTTTAACCATCCCATGGTTGCCTCCCCCACTCAGTTCCTGACCCCGCCTGCATATACCTTTCAAATTATACGGCAATCCGGCCTCTGCCGCTAAAATTTGTTGGGGATTTGTTAAAACTTTGACCATAGAATGCGCCTTTTGTTAGGGCCGGGTTAAATTCAGGGCTGCGGCTACTGGATGGGCCGGCCCCGGCTAGGGCGAAGGCGCCATGGTGACCCTACAGACGGGAATGTCTTCCTGGCATTGGAGGAAGGTGGGCGTCACCCAGTGGCGCCCATCCTGGGCCAGCAAGACGTCCGCGGCTTCCGGCCCCCAGGTGCCGGCCTGATAGTTGGGAAAATCCATGGGCCTGGCGGCCTCCCAGGCCTCCAGGATGGGCTTGACCACAGTCCAGGCGGTTTCTGCCTGGTCGGCCCGCATGAACAGGGTGGCGTCTCCCCGCACCAGGTCCAGGAGCAAAGTCTCATAGGCTTCCGGCAGGTGGGTGCGGAAGGCCTCCCGGTAATAAAACTGCATGATCACCGGGGAGAGGCGCATGGCGGGACCCGGGTGTTTGGCCTCAAAGCGCAGGAGGATGCCCTCTTCGGGTTGGATGGCGATGATCAGGCGGTTGGGACGCCAGTCCTGCACCGCGGTGGCGGGGAAAGATTGGTGGGGCACGGGCTTAAACTGGATGGAGACTTCGGAGATCCGGGCGTGGAGACGTTTGCCGGTGCGCAGGTAAAAGGGGACGCCTTGCCAACGCCAGTTGTCCACAAAGAGTTTAACCGCAGCAAAGGTATCGGTGGCGGAATCCGGGGCCACGTTAGGCTCATCCCGATAGGCCGGGACCTGCTGGCCCTCAATCCAACCGGCGCCGTATTGCCCCCGCACCGCAAAATGATGCACCTCCTCCGGGGGAATGGGGCGGATGGCCCGGAGCACCTCCGCCTTTTTATTCCGCACTTCATCGGCATTGAAAGAAAGGGGCGGTTCCATGGCGATGAGACAGAGAATCTGGCAGAGATGGTTCTGCATCATGTCCCGGAGGGCTCCGGCGCCATCATAGTAATGGCCCCGGTTTTCCACGCCCACCTGCTCGGCCACGGTGATTTGCACGTGATCAATGTAACGCCGGTTCCACACCGGTTCAAAGAGGGCGTTGGCAAAGCGGAAGGCCAGGATATTTTGCACCGTTTCCTTGCCCAGATAGTGGTCAATCCGAAAGATCTGGGTTTCATTAAAATCCATGGTGAGAATCCGGTTCAATTCCCGGGCCGAAGCCAGGTCCTGGCCGAAGGGCTTCTCCACCACGATGCGGGCCCGCTGACGGTCCTGGTTGAGCCTGGCCTTGGCCAGCTCCCGGGTAACGGCGCCCACCAGGCGGGGCGGCACCGCCAGATAGAAGACCCGGTTGGCCCGGACATTCCACTCCTTATCCAGGGCCGCCAGCGTTTTTGCCAACCGGGCATAAACCGAGGAGTCGTCCAATTCCGAGGTGATGAAGGAGAGATGGGAGGCAAAGAGGTCCCACTTCTCGTCCTCCGTCTTCCCCCGCCGGGAGAATTGGTCCACGCCCTGGCGCAGATGCTGGCGGAATTCCCCATCGCTCATCCGGCGATGGCCCTGGCCCAGGATCAGGAACTTCTCCGGCAGCCACTTATCCAGGAAAAGATGGTAAAGCGCGGGTATCAGTTTCCGCCAGGCCAGGTCGCCGCCGGCCCCGAAAATCACGAAAACCGTGGGGCCTGGAGCAGGATTGGTCGCCATAAGACCTCCTCAGTCCTCGGTCCACGAGGTGTGGAAGATACCGGGGCTATCCGTACGTTCGTAAGTATGGGCGCCGAAATAGTCCCGCTGCGCCTGAATCAGATTGGCCGGCAGACGGGCGCTGCGGTAGGCGTCGTAATAGGCCAGGGAGACCTGCAGACCGGGGGCGGGTATGCCTAGTTCCCCGGCTATGCGGGCCACGGCCCTGAGGTCCGGGCCCCGGTCCCTCACTGCCTCCCCCAATTTGGGGTCCAGCAGCAGATGCGGCAACCCCGGTTGCAACTGGTAAGCGGCCCGGATGTCCTCCAAGAGGGCCGCCCGGATGATGCAGCCCCCCCGCCAGATGCGGGCCACGGCTTCCAGTTCCAAACGGTAGCCATAGGCCCGGGAAGCATGCTCCAGCAGGGCCAGACCCTGGGCGAAGGCCAGCACCATCCCGGCATAGAGGGCGCGGCCCAATTGACTCACAAAAACCTGGGGGTCCCCCAGAAAACCGGGCTGGGGGTCGTCAAGCACCCGGGCGGCCTCCTCCCGCTCGGCTTTAAAACCGGAGAGGTCCCGCATCATCACCGCGGTGTCGATGGTGGGCGTGGGAACATGCAAATCCATGGCCTCCTGGGAGGTCCATTCCCCTGTGCCTTTCTGGCGGGCCTCATCCAGAATCAGATCCAGGAGGGGCCGGCCGGTTTTCTGATCCACCCGGCGCAAAATAGGGACGGTGATTTCCACCAGGTAGGAAGCCAGTTCCCCCCGGTTCCATTCGGCAAAAATGCCGGCTATTTCCTCCAGGCTCAAACCCAGGCCCCGGCGCAGCAGGTCGTAGCTCTCGGCCAGCAACTCCATGATGGCGTATTCGATGCCGTTATGCACCATCTTCACGAAATGACCGGTGGCGCCGCCACCCAGGTAGGCGACGCAGGGCTCCCCCCGGACCTGGGCCGCGGCCGTCTCCAGAATAGGCCGCACCCGGTCATAGGCCTCCCGGGAGCCGCCGGGCATCAGGCTGGGGCCATGCCGGGCTCCTTCTTCGCCCCCGGAGATTCCCAGACCCAGATAGAGCAGCCCCTTAGCCTCCAGGGCCTGGCCCCGGCGGCGGGTATCCTTAAAAAAGGAATTGCCGCCATCGATGATCAGGTCCCCGGGGTTAAGCAAGGGCAAGAGTTCATCAATCACCGCGTCCACCGGCGGTCCGGCGGAGACCGTAATGATAATGGCCCGGGGCACTTTGAGATGCCCCACAAACTCCGCCAGGGTATAGCCGCCCCGGATATCCCGGCCGCCGACCTCCTGGTCCATAAATTCCCGGGTCTTGGCCGTGGTGCGGTTGTAGATGGCCACGGCAAAGCCATGATCCGCCATGTTCAGGACCAGGTTCCGGCCCATGACCCCCAGGCCTACCAAGCCGATGTCGCAACTTTGATTGCCCATAAAGAGACCTCGAATAAAAGGGTTAGTGGGGGAGGGGCTTGGGGTCGCCGCCCCCTGCCCTTCCCTTATAACGTTTAGTTAATTTACTCCCCCTAACCGCAATGCTGTTCACTTAGGCGTATCAAGATGAAAGGAAGTCATTTAAAATGTCATTCTCAGGGAGCCGGAGGCAAACGCAGAATCTCTAACTTCCTGGAAAAACAGAGATTCTTCCCTCCGCTGCGCTCCGTTCAGAATGACATAACGTAGGGTGGGCACTGCCCACCGATTCCTAACTCAAGTGAACCGTATTGCCCCTAACCGTAGCCGCGCTCCCGGGTCTTGCCCCGGAAGACCCGGTACTGGCAAGCGTTATAAATGAGCATCACCGGCAGCAGCAGCGCCACCCCCACCAGCATGATCTTCAGGGTCAGGGGAGGCGCCGCGGCAAAAGTGATGGTCACCACCGGGGGGAATCAAACCAGGGTAAAGGCTGGCAGCCAGGCCCGGGCAGGCCACCCCAAAGATGGTCGCGCTCCAAATAACTGGAATTCCAGGGGCAAGCCGCTGGCCACCCCCACCGCAAAGTTCAGGAGAAACAACCGCTCCCGGAAGCGGCAAGGGTGGTAATAGGAGACCTCTCCGGTTTTAAGCCACAATCCCTCCAGGAGGACCAAAAAGAGGCTCAGGCCGATACTCAGCAGAGGCCGGAGGATATGAAACCCGGTGGTCAGGGCGAATTGCAGCCGGGAAGGAAAAAGATGATCGAACCAAGCATTCATGAGTTTCGGACTTCCTGTCCCCTGGGAATTTTGCAGACCTGCCTGGACTGGGACTTGATAAAAGATATGGCCTGATTTTTAAGCCGTCCATAGGGGAGGAGAAAATTATCTTTTAGAAAGGGCTAGCAGAGGTCACGGTATGAAATACTTTTAACGATGGGCGGTTAGGTAAATTGGCTGAGAAATACCAAAGCGGGTTTTGCGGGTCCCCTTAAATAACACCCTCCAAGGAATTGGCGATTTATTAAAGAATTGATATGATTAACGGTCAGCGAAATTTTCTGGAAGAGGAAAACTTATGCCGCACCATGAACCTGAAAAAATCACTCTGAACCCGGACGGCAGCCTCCGGGTGCCGGCACAGCCCGTGGTTCTGTTTATTGAAGGCGATGGCACCGGGCCGGATATCTGGCGGGCCACCCAGCCGGTGTTGGACGCAGCGGTAGAAAAGGCATACGGCAAAAAACGCCAGATCGCCTGGCAAGAAGTCCTGGCGGGGGAGAAGGCCTTTAAGCGCACGGAGAGCTATCTGCCGGTGGAGACCCTGACGGCCCTCAAAGACTGCCGGGTGGCCCTCAAAGGCCCCCTCACCACCCCCATCGGCGGCGGCTTCCGGTCGCTGAACGTCACCCTGCGCCAGGTCCTGGACCTCTATGCCTGCATCCGCCCGGTGCGCTACTACGAAGGTGTGCCCAGCCCCTTAAAAGAACCCCAGAAGATCGACATGGTGGTCTTTCGGGAAAATACCGAAGACGTCTACGCCGGGGTGGAATGGCAGGCCCACAGCAACGAAGCCCATCGCCTCATCGCCTTCCTTAACCAGGAGTTGGGCTGCACCCTGGATCAAGGCGCGGCCATCGGCATCAAACCCATGACGGAAAGGTGCAGCAAGCGCCTGATCCGCATGGGCCTGAAATATGCCCTGGACCATAAGCGCCCCAGCCTCACCCTGATGCACAAAGGCAATATCATGAAATATACCGAAGGCGCCTTCCAGAACTGGGGCTATGAAGTGGCCCTGGAGTTCGGGGACCGGGTGGTTTCGGAAGGCGAAATGGACAGCCGCTACCGCGGCCGGGCCCCAGCCGGCAAAGTGGTCCTTAAAGACCGGCTGGCGGACAACCTCTTCCAACAGGTCCTGCTGCGCCCCGAGGAATACGCGGTCATCGCCACTCCCAATCTCAACGGCGACTATATCTCCGACGCCCTGGCGGCCCAGGTGGGGGGCTTAGGCATGGCCCCGGGGGCCAATGTCGGCGACGGCTGCGCCATCTTCGAAGCCACCCACGGCAGCGCCCCCAAATACGCGGGCCAGGACAAGGTCAACCCCGGCTCCCTGATACTTTCCGGGGCCATGCTCCTGGAATACCTGGGCTGGCGCGAAGCCGCGCAACTCATCCACCAGACCCTGCCCCGAACCCTGCAAGCCGGAGTGGCCACCTACGACCTGGCCCGGCAACTCCCGGGGAGCAAAGAAGTCTCCTGCTCCGAGTTCGGGGAAAACCTGATTAAACATATGGGGTAAGGGGCGAACGCCAGGTTTGCCCCTGCAATTTTTATTAAGTGGAGACTTCTGCGAAAATCCCCTGCTGTCATTCTGAACGGAGCGAAGCTTCGGTACGAATCTCGTTTTTGGCAGCACAGCTTTTCCAGGCCGTGCCAACGATTACAACCAGTTTGGGAATCCTGGGCGCTAAAATACGAGATCCTTCGCTTTACTCAGGATGACAGAAAGGCGCTTTCATACCAATTCGCATTCAAAGGACGTTGAACTGTAGGGGCGAACCTTGTGTTCGCCCGTGGCCCCGGGGCGAACACAAGGTTCGCCCCTACGTATAGTATCTTTTTGACTGCAACTCGGTATCAAGGGCCTCAAGAGGGTAAAGGAAGGTTGATAAGTTAAGTTTGACGGTTTCAATCACAGTAGTTAATGTACCCGCAGCTTTAACCTAAATACCTTATTCGGTCGGGCGTTTTTAAAAATCTGGCCTTGGGGCCGGAGACCATCTCATCTCTACTTGCCGGCTGCCGGTTACCATCCTGGTCATGAGCCTGAAACTGGTAACCGGCAGCTTCTTCCCCTGTCTGCCCCCCAATAACCTTGCTTCAAATATTCAGGTCTATCTCCCAGGTGAATTTAATATTTTTGTTGGCGAAAATGACCTCATCAAAGCCCGCCTTCCGGAGATTCTGGAGAAAATCCGATTTCTCCACCAGCGCAAAGACCATGGGCCGGGAAAAGAGCACGCAATCCATCTTCAGGGTGCTTTTATCCGAGCCTTCCAAGCGAATCTTCACATCGAACCCTTTGCTTAAGAAGTCCCGGTCCAGCTCTTTGGCCATTTCTTCCCGTTGTTTGACCATCTTTTCCCGGACGGCCTTCTGCATTACTTCCTTATATTGCTGCAAGTCCTTCTCCCGGTCTTGCACCTCCCGGAGCAACTTTTTGGCCTCCACGTCATATTTCTCCAGTTGACGGCGCAAGGCCTCCAGATGGCGGCGGGCATCTTCCAGGCGGCCGTAAGTCCTTTTCTTGATATCCTGCTCCCGGGGATTGCCGGCGGCCAGGGCCTGGTAAGCCTCCCGGAGATGGTCCCCGGGGCTCAGGGCGGCAAAGGCCTCCTCTTGGGCCGCCAGCTTGGCCAACTCCGGCTCCATAGCCTTCCGGCCCACCACGGCAATAATTTTATATCCCGGTTTCTCCAGCTTCTCCCAGGTCAGGGGATCGGTCTGGCAATATTTCTCCACGGTGTAGGCCTGCACCTTATTTTTCAGCCAGTAAAGCTTGGCCAGAAAAGGCTTGCCCCGGTTTTCCCGCTTCACCACCAGGATGGGGTTGTAATCTATTTCCTTAATCCAGATTGAGTCGTACGATACCGTTAAGGCGCCGGGTTTCGGCAACATCAAGCCCTTGATCCGGGACGGCTCTTTCTTAAGGAATTCCGCGTAATTTTCCCAGACTTGAAGTGACTTTTTTCCCTGTTGATTAATCTCCTTGGCCTTGTGAAAATTGCCAAAAACAGGAGAATTAGCAAGTAACGCTTTTTCCGCAATCTGGGCCGCTCCCGCCGCGGTCAGCAGCAGGACCGCCAGCATTATTCCCATACATAATCGCCATTTGTGCATCATCATGACCCCTGGCTCCAATCCTTGGCTTGGTTATTACTTAGACAACCTTGAAATGAGATTATAAATCTTAATTCAGATTTTGGAAATTTGAGATTGGGTAAGGTGTTTTTGGCACATCGGGAGTTCAGTAAAAACCAAGGGTGGACACTGGGTCCACCCTCACCAATAACCTTATTTCCAATAAGGATAATGGAATTATCTAAGTATGCGGGTGGGGGAGGGGAGGTCATTCATGCCGCTCACCCAACTATTTTCTACCAGCCGCCGCCGCCGCCCCCGCCGCCGCCGCCCCCGGAAAAGCCGCCGCCGCCGCTCCCCGAGGAGGAGCCCGGCGCCGTGGCCGAGGAAGAAATGGCGCCCGCGAACGCGCCTCCCAGGTTGGAAACAAACCTGGAACTGCCCACGTCGTGATAAGAACCGCCGTAATACCAGGTGGGGGTGTAGCCCTGGCCGTCGGCGCCTGCCTGGGCCAATACCGTGGCGAACTGCTCGCTCCACTCGTTCTCCACGTCCAGGGCCAGGGCGTAGGGGAGGTATTTTTCGAAGAGTTCCGGGGTCCTCTCCGGCGGGTTCAGCAGATTCAACCGCTCTTTTTCCGCCACGGACAGATAGAGCTTGAAGCCCTCTATCTGGTCCATGACCTTGCGGCCCGTGAGAGTGGGGCTTTTGAGCAGACGATAAAACAGCAAATTCATCCCCACCAGGATTAGCGCCAAACCTATCACGATCAGGGGAAACATGGGCGACATGAAAGTGGCGGTAAAAATCTTGACGATGAAATAGCTCACCGCAAACAGACCCAATCCCAGAGCGCCGATTTTCTTGAGAACGCTGGTGGCGGTCTCCGCCACGCTGCCCCACTTATTCAAGGACCATAAGGCCAGGGCCGCGCCGGCCCCGATCCAGACGAAGAGCCAGAAAATGGTGGAGGCGGAACCGGATTGGTTCAAGGAGGCCAGGATCACGGCCCCCAGGGTCAAGACGCTCAAGATTATGCCGCTGACCAGGTAGTTGGAGTTAACCACAAAGTAGGCCTTCTCCAACTCCCTTTTCAGGGTATTTTTTAAAGCGTCCCTGGCATCCTGGATCAGCGAGTGGTTTTTATTCTTCATTTCCAGGGTGTCGCCGGCGCTAAAGAGTTTGGACCCCAGGTTCTGTTCCCCCCGGGAGAGGGTCTTGAAACCACGGCCCCGCTTATGTAGGGTATATTCCTTGCCGATGTTTTCGATGGTGAGATAGCCTTTTACGGCCATGTCCACCAAGGCCGCGGCCACAGTGCGGTCGTCGAAACCCATGCGCATCAGGTTGCGCACGGCCCCGGGGGAAAACCCAGGAGGCGGCGCGAACAAGGGTATAATCGTTCCCGCTTCCGGGTCCTGGCCCACCCGGCTCCAGGAGACCAGGTAAAATCCCAAAACCATTAGTAATCCCGCGCCCCCCACCACCAGGTTCAGGTAGTCCCGGAGAAAGTAGCCCACCTTGTCCGCGTCCGAGGGGGGGCGCACCACTCCTTTGGGCCAGGCCACGGCCACCGTCAGCCCGGAGCCGGGATCTAGCTCTTTGGTGGTATTAAAGATGATCTTCCTGGGTCCCGATTCCCGGACGTCATAATCCCGCCCTCTGGCCCCCATGCGGCCCGTGTAAGCACTGGACTGCAAGATCTTCGCCCCCGGCGGCAGTTCGATCACCGCCTGGGCGCGGTCGATGGGAAAAGCCCAGGCATTGCCGGTGACGTTCCAGTAGAGTTCGTCGTAGTCCTTAAAAAACCCTAACTGCCGGTCAGTCCGGTATTTGATGGTGTAGGTGTAGACCCCGGGAGGCAGACGCACGTCTTTTTGGCCGATATAAATCTTCACCCCGTTGAGAGCGGAGGAGAGATGATAGGGCTCCTTTTTCCCGTCCTTAAGGACCTCCAGGACTTCGAAGCCCACTTTCACGGTCCTGCCTTCCTTATCCCGATAGGTGGTGGGAAAATCCCGGACAATGCCCCGCTTGATGCGCCAGCCCATGGTTTGCACCTTGAGGTTTTCGGTGACCGTCAGGGAGGCGTCCGGGTGGACCTCAATGAGGGACTGGAAGCGGAGAATTCTCTCCTGGCCGGATGTTGGCCGTCGATAGGGAGCCGGGTTCCGAGGATTGGCCCCGGAGGCTATCCAGGGCCAAAGGCAAACTGCCGCCAGGGCCAGCAAGAGAGCACGTCTGAAAATCTTCATGGCCACAACTCTTCAACTAAAGGACACTTTGGGCACGGCCCGGTCGGCCGCGTCCTCGATCTCAAAATATTCCGCCGGGGTGAACTGGAACATGTTGGCGATGATGTTGCTGGGGAAGGAAGCCACCAGGATATTGAGGTTCCGGACCGCGCCGTTGTAATAGCGCCGGGACAACTGAATCTGCTCCTCGATGTCCGCCAGGGATTGTTGCAGTTGGATGAAGTTCTGGGAGGCCTTCAGGTCCGGGTAGTTTTCCGCCACGGCAAAGAGATTCGCCAGAGCCGCGCCCAGGGCCCCTTCGGCCTTAGCCTTATCCCCCACGCTGGCGGCCTGGAGGCTTTGGGCCCTAAGTTCGGTGACCTTCTCCAGCACCCCCTTTTCATGCCCCATATAGCCCTTCACCGCCTCAATCAGGTTGGGGATCAGGTCGGCCCGGCGCTTGAGCTGCACGTCGATGCCGGACCAGCCTTCCTGGACCATCTGCCGGTTGCGCACCAGGCGGTTGTAAATGGAAACCACGGCGACCAGCGCCATTACCACCAAGGCCAACAGGATATAAAGCCCGGTCATAAGCTAACCTCGTAAGGGGAAAATGGTGGGGGAAGGTCAAAGGCGCACGGCGCCCCCCGCACCCCTGGGGTTCATGGTATTACATCGGCTTAAAAAGGGGAACCGTTAAAGGAGATACGGGTTTATTCTCGTAGGGCGGGCGTCCCCGCCCGCTGCTATCAATTATTGTCCGGAGCATATCCTCCATTAACTTTGGAACTTTTCCGGGCATAAGTCTGGACACCTGGTTCCCTTATTTACTGCCCTTCTGCGCCTTCTGCACGGCAGGCTCCTCGCAAGGGCAGGGCGCGTTCTTATGCACCAGCCGCCCCAGCTTGGCGCAATGCAATGCCTGAAAAGTCCGGCAAGACCCGGCCCCATCCACGGCCTGCACCTGGGGGAACGAAGCATGCTCACAAGAAAGGTCGCACCATTTCATGGGGTTGTTTCCAGTCGGTGGCGCAGGCTTTCCAGCCTGTGCGGGAAAAGCTTTTTAGACCAACTTTATTTTATTTCAAAATCAGCAACTTTAGGGGCCTTAAGTTCCTGAACCGTCAATTCTCCGAACCATTTCCGTGGGTTGCCGCAGCAAGGGCCGGAACAGGGCTTTCGCACCTTGCGGTAGTGGCCGATGCAACCCACATAGAAGGGATCGGTGGGTTCCCATAAGTCCTTCCTGTCCGGATGGTAAAGATTCCAAAGCCGCCGGGCGACTCGGTTGGAACTATGTAAGCGTTTGCCTCTCATAACTCCCGCTAATTCTTATAATATCAATTTCTTATCAAACGTATCTCTACGTAGGGGCGAACCTTGTGTTCGCCCTGGAGCCGGCTGGGCGAACACAAGGTTCGCCCCTACAGGAGAACGTATCTTTCATGGTGAATCAGTATAAGTCCCTTCTACAAATTCACTGCCTCTTGTAACACCTTCTCCCGAAGATAAGGACTCACCGCGGCCTCGTGACCACGTGCACCCGGCATCCCAATAAGTCTTCCAGGTCCTGCTTGATCGCCACCATATCCAGGAGACTGCGCTCCAGCTCCATCTCCACCAGCAGGTCCAAATCGCTGGCATCGGTATCCTCCCCTTTGGCCACCGACCCGAAGACCCGCACCCGGGACGCGCCATGCTGGTGGGCGAGTTTTAGGACCTCTTCCCGTTTTTGGCGGAGTAGTTCATTAATTTTCATATTGCGGTTTTATCAACTCTCTGCGGGCTAATCTTCTAAGGCAATGAGGCTAAATAAGGCCTGAGGGCCTTTTCTAAACGTCCCATACGGTTAACCAGATCATTTTGAATTGCTGGCCATTTGTCCTCATTATCGATTCCGCCAATTTTAGACCAGGAGCGAATATAATGCTGCTTTCGATTTTCTTTAAAATCCCACTCTAATGGTTCCCCAAAAGTTTTCTCAATTTCGTCTTTCTTTGCTTCGAGACTCCTAAATCGCTTAAGGTTTGTCTCGGCATCAGCCCACAAAAATAATTCTACCCTTGCATCGTTTCGTCTTACTACATAGGCCCAGGCTAACCCCAATGCCGTTGACTTAAGGAATGCTCCAGGTTATAATCAAGCATAACTTATTGAAATGAAAGGATATCACATGATCACACCGTGAAATTATCGTGCCAAGTGCGGCAGAAAATGATACTGTTGA
>JBMORF010000025.1:0-21671 GCA_049322315.1 Thermodesulfobacteriota bacterium
GTGTTCGCCCGTGGCTCCGGGGCGAACACAAGGTTCGCCCCTACGTATAGTATCTTTTTGACTGCAACTCGGTATTACATGGGCGGACCCTTGCGTCCGCCCTATTGGCCTTAAAACGGTATTTAAATCCCTAGATAAGTCCGCCTTACTTCGTCGTTTTGGAGGAGGTCCCGGGCTTCGCCTTCCAGGTGGACCCGGCCTTCGGCCAGGACGTAGGCGTAGTCGCTCACGGCCAGGGCCATGGAGACGTTTTGCTCCACCAGGAGCATGGTGAGGCCGGTTTTTTTCAGACGGGTGAGGGACTCAAAGAGGGTCAGGGCCAAAAGCGGGGAGAGCCCCAGGGAGAGTTCGTCCAAAAAGAGGATTTCCGGCTCGGCCATCAGCCCCCGGGCCACGGCCACCATCTGCTGCTCGCCGCCGCTTAAGGTGCCGGCCTTCTGGCCGGAGCGCTCTTGCAGGCGGGGGAAAAGCTCGAAGACCTTGGCCAGGTTGTCCTTGAAATTGGCGTGGGCACGCTTGGAAAAGGCGCCCATCTCCAGGTTCTCGTACACCGTCATTTCCGTGAACAACTGGCGGCCTTCCGGGACCAGGACCATGCCGGCCTGGGCCCGGGCGTGGGCCGAGAAGCCGGTGACCTCCCGGCCGGCAAAGGAGATGGCGCCGCTTAAGGGGCGCAGCAGGCCCATGACGGTGCTCAACAGGGTGGTTTTGCCCACGCCGTTGGAGCCCACCAGGGTGGTGAGCTTCCCCTGTTCCAGACGCAGGTTCACCCCCCAGAGAATCTGGACGCCTTCATAACCCGAAGCCAGGTCGTTGATTTCCAGCAGGTTCATATTATATCACTCCGCCATCAGCCGGGCGGTCATGTCCGGGTCACCCAGGTAGGCCTCGATAACTAAAGGATTGTTGGCCACTTCCTCCGGGGAGCCGGAGGCGATGAGCACCCCGTAATCCAGGACCAGGATGCGGTCGGAGATGGACATCACCGCCTGCATGACGTGCTCGATCATCAGGATGGTGAAGCCCTCGTCCCGGATATTCCTAATGGTCTCCATCATGGAGGCGATTTCCGAGGGGTTGAGACCGGCCAGGACCTCATCCAGCAAGAGCAGATAAGGATTGGCCGCCAGGGCCCGGGCCAGCTCCAGGCGTTTCTTTTGGGCCACGTTGAGGTTGCCGGAGGGCTGGTCGGCCCGGTCGATGAGGCCTACCTTGGTCAAGGCCTCGTCCGCCTTCCGGGCCGCCTGGCTCAGGGAAAGCCTTTCCCGGCCGAAACAGGCCCCCACCATGACGTTTTCCCGGACGGTGAGATCGTGGAGCGGCCTGACCACCTGGTGGGCCCGGGCTATGCCCCGCCGGGCGACTTTATAGGGGGTAATGCCTAACCCCAGTAAGTACCAGAAAATCGTGCCCAATATTCCCAATACGGGACCGGCCAACGGTACAGATAAGAGATTACCCAGTCCTCCAAATAAATTATTAAGAAAATTAATGACCATTTCAGCCCTAAAGGACTTTGTGGGAGGACCACCGGTAATATCTTCCCCCCGAAAAATCACCCGGCCGCTGTTGGGTGCGTAAACCCCGTTAATCACGTTGAACAGGGTGGTCTTGCCCGCGCCGTTGGGACCGATGAGGCCCAGGATCTGACCTTCGGGCAGATCAAAGGTGACGTCGCTCAGGGCCTGGAGCCCCCCGAAACGCTTGGTGACATCTTGAACCTGAAGGATCATTCCAGGGCCCTCCGCAGCCAGGGCACTCGCGCTCGCACCCAGCCCACCGCCCCCGCGGGCACAAAGAGGATGATCAGCAAGAGGATCAATCCCGCCACCGCCAGATGCAGGCTTTTAAAGAGGGGACTGGTGAGCAGGTAGCCCCGCAGGCCCACGTAAGTCACCGCGCCCAAGAGGGGGCCGGACACCGTGCCCATCCCCCCTAACATGACCATGACCAGCATCTCGATGGACATGTGCAACTGAAAGGCGTCTCCGGGCTCCACGTTGCCGTTTTTAAAGAAATACAGGGTGCCGATCATCCCTGGGGCGAAGGCGGAGAGCATATAGGCGATGGTTTTGGCCCGGGGCGCCTTCACCCCCATGACCATGGCCGCGTCTTCGTCCTCCCGGATGGCCAACAGACCCAGGCCGAAGCGGGAGTGCTTCACCAGATAGCTCACCACCAGGATAGCGATGGTAATAATCCAGAGATAGGTGAAGGTGGTCCAGAGGGCCGGTCCGGCGCCGCCGTAAGGTTCATAGGCGGAGAACTGGACAAACATGCCGGTGGCGCCCCCGAAGGGGGAGAAATTATCGACAAAGGCCCGGGCGGCTTCGTTGATACCGATGGTGGCCAGGGCGAAATAGGCCCCCCGGAGACGCAGGATGGCCAACCCCAGGAGACCGGCAATGACGGCCGAAATAATCCCCCCCGCCAGGGCCGAGGATAACAAACCCCAGTTATGCTGGCTGAGGAGATAAAAACCGAAATACCCCCCTAAGCCAAAAAAGACGATGTGGCCGAAGCTGACGTAGCCGGTGTAGCCCAGGAGGATGTTGAGGCTGGAGGCCAGGGCGATGAACATGAACAGGGTGAAGGCCGTTTCCCGGAGAGTATCTTGATGCACCACCAGGACGAGGAGGCCCCAAACAAACATGACCGCCAGGGGCAACCAGAACCCGAGCCGGCGCCAGGCGTGCATCTACTTGGCTCCCATCAGGCCGCTGGGCTTAACCAGGAGCACCAGGACGAAGAGGCCGAATTCCACCACCGGCACCCAGCTCACCGGCATGAACGCGGGGACGAGGCCTTCCAGGCCACCCAGGATCAGGCCCCCGAACAGCGCCCCCAAAGGATGGCCCAGCCCTCCCAGGACGCAAATCACGAAGGATTTCAGTTCATAGGTGCCGCCGCTCAAGATGGTAAAGGGGAAGAAAGTGGCGATGAGGCCGCCGGCCGCGGCGGCCAGCATGGTGCCCAGGCCGAAGCTTAAAGCCAAGACCAAAGACGAAGGGATGCCCATGAGTTCCGCGGCCCGGCGGTTGTTGGCCACGGCCCGGATGGCCTTGCCCGGCCGGGAAAAGTAAAGGAAGAGATAGAGTCCGGCGGTGAACAGCACCGCCCCAAAAGCCGCCACCAGCCGGGTGCCCGGCACGGTGAGGGGACCCAACTCCAGGGTGCCCATGGAAAAGTCGATGTTCTGGGGCGAGGTGCTGAAGATGGCGGTGCCCACCCCGATGATGATCATGTTCACGGCAAAGGTGGCCAGCAGTGAGGAGAGGTGGGGAGCGTTAATCACCCGGTGGACTGCCACGCCATATATCAAAAAGCCCGCCGGCAGTCCCAGCAAGGCCACAATGATCACTGCCAGGTAGGGATTGAGGCCCAGGTGCGAGAAAAAGAGATAGGTGCCGAACATTCCCAGGGCGATGACGGGCCCGTGGGCCAGGTTGATCACCGACATCACTCCCCAGATCAGGGTCAGTCCCATGGCCGCCAGACCGTAGACGAATCCCAAAAGTAACCCGTCGGTCAGGGAAGCTGCTATTTGGTCCCACATAGGCGGGTCTCACCTTTTAGCCCGGGCGCTTCCTTAACCGGGAAGCGCCCGGACGGCAATTAATAATGTCGGTTTATCGAACCGGGCAAACAAAGGCGGAGGCGGTAGCGGCTGATTCGGGCCATACCACCTGCTTCACCGGTTTGCCGTCTTTGCCTTTCTGCCATTGAATATAGACCATGTCATGGCCCACCTGGAGACCGTGAGCTTTGGGGGTGTTGTCGAACTTCAGGACGCCGTAAAAGGTCATGAGGTTCATTTGGTCTAGGACGGCCTTAACCTTTTTGGTATCCGTGGAATTAGCCTGCTGAATAGCCTTTTGCAGGATCAGGCCGGACACGTAGCCCCCGGCGCTGTGATAGGAGGGGGTTTCGCCGTCGTATTTGGCCTGATAGGACTTGGTGAAATCCGCCACCGAGATCCCGAAATATTCCATGTTGAGTTTCTTGGCCGCTTCCTGGCTATACTTGACCGCCGGTTCCCACTGGGAGGAGCCCACCACGGAGACGCAGGCTTCACCCAGTTCGGCGAACTTGGGCTCCGGGGGGGCCACCAGCAGGGCGATCATACTGGTGTTGATCTTCTTTTCATAAAGCTGCTTGGCGAAAGTGGTGGTATCGGCAAAATGCCCGCCACCCATAATGGCGCCGATGGGTTGGGGAATCTTGTTGATAAAGGGCGCAAAGTCCGTGGTGCCCTTATCATAACCTTCAAACAAGGGTACCTTGTAGCCTTTGCCTTCCGCGTATTTCTTCAGAGAGTTGACTACGTCGGTGGAAAACTTGTCTTTCTCGTGAATAATGGCGATGGTTTTGGCTTTGGGAGCCAACTTGGCCAGCAGATCCACGGCTCCGGTCAGGTACCGGGAAGCCGGGGTATAAGTCTGATAGACGAGAGTGTAGCCTTTCTTATAAGTGGAATCGGAGGCGGCCCCGGTGGTGATCATGATCTTGTTGTACTGCTGGGCGATGACCGCGGCGGCGTCCGTCAGACCGCTGCTATAAGGACTGATGAGGAAGTCGGCTTTGTCGGCGCTGATGAGCTTGGTATAAAGTTCCTGGACCCTTTCTTTTTTACTCTCGTCGTCGTAGTATTTATCGGCAAATTTGACCATGGTGCCGTCGGCCAGCTTGACCCCGCCCTTGGCGTTGACCTGCTCCATCCACAGGTGCAGGCCGTTGATCTGCCGGGTGGCTTCCACGTTGAATTTGCCGGTCTTGGAGGCGGTGAAACCGATTACTACGGTTTTGGTTTTTCCGGCCGCCAACACCGGGGAAGCCGCTCCGGGGAGCAACAGGCCAAGGGCGACCAAGATGATTACCGGATACCATTTCCCAGGTTTCATAGATTCTCCTCCCTTAAAGTATCTTGAATTTTTTCCAGGATGATCCTGGAACAGAAAACCTGTCTTGACAAAAACTATGAAAATAATGTTGGCTAGTCGTTGAAATATATAGGAGATTTACCAAGATTTCAATCAGAGTTTTCCGGTACCACGAATTGAATAAATTTTCAAGTCATAATGAGGGATTCCGGGGATTTGGCAAACAATAAAAACCAGGGGCGCCTTCTTTTTGCAGGCCGGGAAGTACTCATCAAGTGGAGCCGCCGCCGCCGCACCATCGGCCTGACGGTGACCGCCAGAGGCCAGGTAATTATCTCCGCCCCTCACGGGTCGTCTCCAGATTTGCTCAGGCAAGCCCTGGAGAAACACCGGGCCTGGATCGCCCGGAAAGTGGCAGCCAGGGAAGAGTCCTGGTCCCGGCTTAAAGATGGAGTTGTCTACTTTTTAGGAGAGACTTACCGTCTGGCCCTGGACCCTGCGGCCCTAGGCCCGGTGGCCCTGGGCCCTGAAGAGATGCGCGTCCGGGCGGCTTCCCCGGCCGCCGCCTGGCCCCTGTTGTTAGGGTGGTACCATCGGGAGGCGGAGCTGTTGATCAAAAAAAGGGTGGAGCATTTCGCCAGGGCCCTGGACCTGCAAGTGCGCCGGGTGGAACTCCGGCAGTGGCGGCGCCGCTGGGGGGAATGCCACCCCCGGCAAGACCTGCGCTTCAACTGGCGGCTGATCCTGGTGCCTCCGGCAGTCCTGGATTACGTGGTGGTCCACGAACTGACCCATCTTCAGGAATCAGGCCACAATCTCCGCTTCTGGCAGGGGGTGGAGCGGGTGCTCCCCGATTACCGCCAGCGCCGGAGCTGGCTTCACCTTTACGGCAGTCCCTTCCTGCTTTGGGAGTTGGGTGGAGAAGAGAGTTGAGGGGCGGCCAGGGGTAAGAGGCCGGTGGGTTCCTCAACGCTCTTAAAACCTAAAACTCGACAAAAGCTAAAAAATCCGGTAAAAGGGGAAAGTTATGATGACAGGGGCAAGGGGCTCATGCCCTTAGCCCCCAAAATCTTCCTCACAACTCCGTATATTTTTACTTCTAAATATCTATAGATGGTTAAAACCTGTGCCCGGACTGGGCCGGGTGGGGCTTTTTTTCCCTCAGCGGCCGGGGCTTGGAGAATTGTGCCGGATAAGGAGGCAACATGCAGTTCAAACGCAAGACCTTGATACTGGTGATCATCACCTTGGCCTGTTGGCTGGGGCTAGGGCTGGCCCAGGCCGGGGAATTCAGCGCCCAGCACGTCACCCGCATGGATTCCCAGGAACTCAGGGGTAAGATTTATGTCCAGGGGGATAAGATACGGCAGGAGTTCTTAACCAAGGAAGGCGGGAGTATCAACATTGCCCGTCCGGACAAGAAAATAGTATGGTTGCTGATGCCCGACCAGAAGATCTGCGTGGAGTTGCCTTTTAGTCAAAAGGCCCTGGAGAAGACCATGCAGATGCCCAAAGACCGGAAGGATATGAAGTTACTGGGAACGGAAACGGTAAATGGCTACGAGACGGAGAAATACGAGGTCGTGGAAAAAGAAAAAGGCGGGATGGGTAAGTATTATGTTTGGGTCGCGAAAAAATTGGACATGCCCATCAAGATGGCCAGCGCGGATGGCAGATTTTCCTCGGAATTACTGAACATCAAGCAGGGAAGCGTACCGCCTGAGGTCTTCGAGATCCCTGCGGGCTATCGAAAAATGCCCATGCCCCGAGGTATGCCCCCGGGGAAGCCCCAGGAGCGGTAGTCTTATCACCCCTTAAGGGGGCTGGGGACCCTGGCCCCCGCTGCACCTGCCAGGTTGCGGAAATCCTAAGGAATTAACCAACGGGGCTGAAGCTGGTCTTACTCCATGGAGGGCGGCAATGCGAAGGCTGAAAAATAAAAAATGGCTGTGGCTCCTTCTGGCTCTGGCCCTGCGGCCGGTCCCGGCGAGGCCCGCGGAGTTTGCCGGGCAGACCCTGACCCGGGTGCGGGGGGTGAGCGTGCCGGGCAGGATTTTCGTCAAGGACGGTAAGCTGCGCCAGGAATTCATCGATGAAAAAGGGCAGACCATCACTATCCTGCGTCTGGATAAAAAAGTGGTGTGGGTGCTTCTCCCCTGGGAGCGGACTTACATGGAAGAACCCCTGAAAGTCACCTGGCCGGGCCAATTCATCCAGATTCCCCCGGAAGCCAAGAGGAAACGCCTGGTGGGCAGCGAGCGGGTCTTGGGTTATGACGCCCAGAAATACCAGGTGATGGTACCCGGGAAGAACGGCTTGGAGAGCCGGACCTTCTGGGTGGCCACCAAACTGGGGCTGCCCATCAAAGTGGCGATCCCCTCCCGCAATTTTTCCATGGAATACCGCAACATCTCGGAAAGGAGTATCGCGGACCGCCTCTTTGAAATCCCCAAGGGCTACAAAAAGGTGACTAAACCGCCCCTATAGCCGTAAGGATAGGGATCAGTTGCCAGTAGTCAGAGTTTTCTTTTTTTCTGACCACTGACGACTGGTCACTATCATCCCTACTCTCCCCGCCGCTTCCAGCGGGAGCCGCCGGGGGTGTCGATGACTTCGACGCCCTGGGCGGCCAGGTCCTGGCGGATGCGGTCGGCCTCGGCCCAATCCTTACGCTGCCGGGCTTTTTCCCGCAGGCCCAGCAGGGCCTCCACTTCCGCGTCCCGGCGGTGATGGGGCAGGGTCATCACCCCCAAGACCTCATCCAGTTCCTCGAGGCGGGCCAGGATGGCGCCCGCGTCCCCGTGTCCCAGGCGGCCCCGGTCGATGTCGGCGTTGAGGTCCCCCACCAGGGCGAAGATGGCGGACAGGGCCTTAGAGATGTTGAGATCGTCGTCCAGGGCGGCGATGAACTCCTTTTTCAGGCGGAAGAGGCGTTCTTCCAGGGGTGGCTGGGGGGAGCCTTCCCCGGTGATGAGGGTGAGGCGCTCCAGGAAGTGGTCCAGGCGGGCCCGGGCCGCGGCCACGGCCTTCAAATTGGCGGCGTTATAGGCCAAAGGCTTGCGGTAGTGGGTGCCCAAAAGGAAGAAACGCACGTCCCGGCCACGGAAGCCCTGGCCCAGGAGGTCCCGGACGGTGACGGCGCCTTCCTCTTTGCGGGGGCGGGCTTCCGGGAGGACCCGTTCGCAGTGTAGCCAGGAGCGGGCCAGGGGTTTGCCCGTAGCCGCGCTGAACAGGGCGTTTTCGTTTTCTTCATGGGGAAAGAGAGAGGCAATGGAGCCTACGTGGAAGTCGGCGCTTTCCCCCAGGTGTTTTAAAGCCATGGCCGCGCACTCCAGGTGCCAACTGGGCCGCACCTTGCCCCAGGGAGTGGAGAAGTAGAGGCCCTTTTTCAATTCCCCCAGTTTCGCCCGCTTGAACAGGGTGAAATCCCGGGGATTTTCCTTGGCGTATTCATCCAGGTCCACGGTCTTCCCCACCTTGATCTTGCTCAGGTCCACCCGGGACAGACGCCCGTAGTCTTTGAAGCGGGAGATGTCGAAATAGACCGAGCGCAGCTTTTCGTAGGCAAAGCCCCGCTCCAGCAAACGGCGGGAGAGCTGCACCATCTCTTCGATATGCTCCGAGGCCAGGGGATAGAGGTTCCCTTCCTGGACTCCCAAGCTCTCCAGGTCCTGGAATAATTCCTGCCGGAAGCGGCCGGTGAACTCGGCCAGGTCCTGGTTGGCGGCCGCGGCCCCGGCCAAGGCCCGGTCGTCCAGGTCGATGAGGCTCACCACCTGGCGCACCTTAAAGGCCCGGAAACGGAGGTAGCGCTGCAAGAGGTCGGCCACCGCCAGGCGGCGGGCCACCCCTAAGGAGAGAGGGGCGTTCAAAGCCGGACCGTCGGTAAAGATGGTGGCTTCCCCGGCCCGGCGGGGTTCGAAGGCCTCCTTGGCCCGGGCCAGGGTGTTATAGAACTGGAGGGTGGGGGCTTCCTTTTCGGTGAACAAGGGGGTGGAGAGATAGCGCTCCCCGCTGTCCGGGGCGATGGCCACGATGAGGCCGGATTCCAGCTCCCGGGCCTTGCGGATGGCCACAGCCACCGCCGCGCCGGAGCTCATCCCCAAAAACAGGCCCTCCTGCCGGGCCAGGCGCCGGGCGGTTTCGAAGCCTTCTTCATCCTCCACGTGCACGATCTCATCGGCCTGGGTCTTGTCGAAGATCCCCGGTTTATAGGACTCCTTCATGTTTTTCAGGCCCTGGAGGCCGTGTCCCAGGTAAGGTTCCACTCCCACCACCTGGATGTCCGGGTTGAACTCCTTCAGGTACCGGTAAAGGCCCATGAGGGTGCCGGTGGTGCCCATGGTGACGATGACCATGGTAACCTGGCCCTGGGTCTGCTCCCAGATCTCCCGGGCGGTGCCCTGGTGGGCCGCGGGGTTGTTGGGGTTGTTGAACTGGTCGGCGAGAAAGTATTTCTCCGGGTTTTCCCGGCTCAGGCGGTAGACTTCTTCAATGGCCCCGTCAGTGCCCAGGTGCGCGGGGGTGAGCAACAGTTCCGCGCCCATGGCCTGGAGTATGCGTTTACGCTCCAGGCTGGCGGACTCCGGCATGGCCAGGAGCAACTGGTAGCCCTTCACCGCCGCCACCATGGCCAAACCGATGCCGGTGTTGCCGCTGGTGGCCTCGATGATGATCTTGTCCGGGGTCAACTCACCCGCGGCCTCCGCGGCCTCGATCATGGCCAGGGCCGGCCGGTCCTTGACCGAGCCCCCGGGGTTGAAATACTCCAGCTTGACGTAGACTTCTACCTGGGGGTTGGGGTTGAGGCGATTGAGGCGGACGATGGGCGTGCGTCCGACCAATTCTAAGATGTTGAGGGCTTTCCCGTTCATGGCTGCTCTGAAAAGATAGGCCTCACGCAAAGACGCAAAGGCGCAAAGAAAGACGCAAACATATGGTTTTTGAGAAAAGAATCACTCCGGGCCGTCGGACCCGGCGGGGCAGCTCTGGGGAGCCTCCCCGGTTTCCCGTAGCAGATAACTATTCACCATTTCAATCAGATTTAAAATAAATTGGCGCCGGGGCTCCGGGTGGCCCTCCAGGGCCTCCAGCAACCGGCTGATCAGGGCCAGAATCACCATCCCCGCTTCCGAGGGGGTGACGTCCTCCTGGTTGAAGCGCTCCAGAATTTCGTTCACCAGGGGACGGACCCGTTCCACCATCTCCATTTCCCGGGTATCTTCTTCGCCTGCGCTCATGAACTTGATCCTCGTGCGGAGCCTAAGTCCAGGCCCGAAAATTTGGCTGAACGTACCACATTCCCAGGGGAAATGCAATTCTGGCACTGCTGACCTCCTGGGGGAAAAAATTTGTTTAAATTGATAAACGCGGTTAAGCTTTCTTAACAACCTGTCGATAATTATTCCAAGGCGACTCTGGACAAGATTTTGTGAGGGTCGAAGTTAGATACTTCCAATCTGCCGGGAGAAGCCTGGTTTAAGGAGGGGAAATGAAAGGCCTGATCCTGAGCGGCGGCAAAGGCACGCGGCTTAGACCTTTGACCCACACCGGGGCCAAGCAACTGGTGCCCGTGGCCAACAAACCCATTCTCTTCTACGTCATCGAAAATATGGCTCAGGCCGGGCTTAGGGACCTAGGGGTGATCATCAGCCCCGAGACCGGGGAATCCATCAAGGAGGAAGTGGGGGACGGCTCCCGTTGGGGGGTTAAGCTTACCTACATCCTCCAGGCGGAGCCCGGGGGCCTGGCCCACGCCGTCAAGACCGCCCGGGATTACCTGAAAGACACCCCCTTTCTCATGTACCTGGGGGATAACCTCATCGGCAGCGGCATCAGCCATCTCTTGGAGGCCTTCCGGCAGGATGACCTGGATGCCTTGATTTTGCTGAAAGAAGTGGAAAATCCCTCCCAGTTCGGCATCGCCGAGGTCAACGGCCAGGGGCGTCTCATCCGGCTGGTGGAAAAGCCCCAGGACCCCCCCACCAATCTGGCCCTGGTGGGCGTTTACCTCTTTTCCCCCAGCATTCACCCGGCCATTGACCAGCTGACCCCTTCCTGGCGGGGGGAATTGGAGATCACCGACGCCATCCAAAACCTCCTTCAGACCGGCAAACGGGTGGGCTGGCAGTCCCTGGAAGGCTGGTGGCTGGACACCGGTAAAAAAGACGATCTCTTGACCGCCAACACCATGGTCCTGGACGGCTGGGGGCAACGGGAGATCAAGGGCGAAATAGACGCGGCCAGCCAGGTGAGTGGCCGGGTGAGCATCGGCGAGGGCACCCAAATCATTAATTCCACGGTGCGCGGCCCCGGGGCCATCGGCGCCCATTGCCTCATTAAAGACAGTTTCATCGGTCCCTTCACCAGCATCGGGGACCACTCCCGGGTGGAGGGTTCGGTCATTGAACATTCCGTGCTGCTGGCCGGAGTCACCGTTTTTCAGGTGGACCGCCTGGAGGACAGCCTCATCGGCCGCTATGCCCGGGTATCCCGCCACAACCGCCATCGCTCCTTGCAACTGCTCCTGGGAGACGACGCGGTGGTGGAATTTTGAAATGGAACACCCATGACCGGCAACGATCACTGTAAAACCATCAAGGACCTAATCGGCCAGACGCCACTGATTATCGACCCCCAGCGGGATGGCGCCCGTTTTCAGAATGCCCTGTCCGGCCTCTCCAACAGCAAACTGGAAAATTTCTACAAGCGGCTGAGCGCGGATGAGCGCCGCCGCTTCCATTACACGGCCAACGTCTGTCTGGGTTATGATAGTTGGTGCCACCTTTACAGGAGTCTGGTGGTGACGGCCACCCAGGAGCGTCTGGCGGATCGCATGGATGAAGCCTATGCCGTCAAGGCCCAAGAGCTTAGCCGCCGGGAAGCCGAAATGGAGGAGGAGCGCCTGGCCTTAGGCGAGCAGATCATGACCCTGGAAGCGGAAAACCAGGTCCTCCTCAAGGAAAATGACCAGTTGGCCACGGAGCTCGAAAACCTCCGCCAGGAAAAGGGCCTGCTCGTGGAGCAGCAAAAGCAGATGCAAGAGATGGTGGAGCGCTACCGCCGCCTCATAGCCGACCTGAAGAGCACGCTGGTCAAGTAGCGCCCCCTTCCTGATAAAACCGGCCGTGACCTCTTAAAGAGGTATCATCGGCTGAGTGGGGATGAAGGGAGAAAAAAGGACAGGGGGAAATCACCGCGATTAATCCGGTTCTCCTTTTTCGTCCGCCGGCTTGCCTTTCGGCCTCCTCTTTGAGATTCAGGGCGCCGGGGTTCCCTCCCGATTTTCCTCACCCATGTTTAGAATTCTCAACACCGCGTTTCACTTTATTAACCGACCTCGTCTTTCCCTTTCTCTTGGTTTCTGGATAACCACCTAAAAAACCGAGGATATCTTTTGGGGCCGCGCTTGGTATGGAGCTTGCTTAAACCCAAGGGAGCACAGTTCCGCCACGGAGGGTCGGCCATGAAAGAAAAAACGAATCCCAGCACCTCGGTAGTGCAGATGGACCAGGATCTGGAATCCACGACTCAAGTAGAATCGCGGGAGGAATTGATTATGGCTCTAAACCATTTAATTCAGGCTTTAAATACTCTCCGGGAATCCCTGCTCTCCTTGCAGAACGGCATAGCTAAAATCCAGGAGATGTTACCCTTGACCCCGGCTCCGGCCCCGGTAAAGGTGGCCTCTGTATCCCCCCTGGATCTGCTGAAAAAGCCCCGCCTCCTCCATTGAGTGAGGAAAGCCGTTAATTTCACCAAGGTTATCTCGCCTCTCCATCACCACTCAGGGGGTGAAGCAGGTTTAAGGTAATTTGAGGGAGGGGAGCCAGGGGCTATGAACCCCTGCCCTCTCCCTCACACTTTACCCCCAACCCCTTAAATTAATTTGGGTAACTGATTCGGTGCCCGCCTTACTGCTTTCAAAGCGGCCCCTAAGGTTGCCATGATCCCTCACCTTATGTTAGTTTAAGGCTTAGCCCCTCTATAGGGGCAGGCCTATTTTTTTACCGGGAATCTCAAGTGCCTCCAGACCTCGACAAACTGCGCATCTCCCGCTCCGGGGCAGAGCGGCCCCCGGCCGCGTCCCGGCGGACCCGTCTCTTTCTGATTCTGGGCGGGGCCGCTCTCCTGCTTCTGTTAGTCCTTTACTTCTGGGGGCCCCTGCGCCCCGCCCAAGAAGTGAGTACCGCGGTGGTGGCCAAGGTCTACCCGGCCCAGGCTTATGCCGTGCTCAACGCCAGCGGCTACGTCGTGGCCCAGCGCAAGGCCGCGGTCTCCTCCAAAAGTACCGGCCGCCTGGCCTTCCTGGGGGTGGAGGAAGGCAGCCGCCTGAAAAAGGGGGAGGTCCTGGCCACCCTGGAGAATGAAGACCTGGAGGCCGCCCGGGACCAGGCCAAGGCCCAGATAAATGAGGCCAAAGCCGGCCTGGCCCAGGCTTTGGCGGAATTGAACGACGCCAATCTCCAGTATAATCGTTTCAAGACCCTGGTGGCCAAAGACCTGGTGGCCCGCCAGGATTACGACACTGCGGTGGCCCGCCGGGACAAGGCCGTTGCTGGAGTGGCCGCGGCCCGGGCCCGGATCAACACGGCCAAGGCCGGTCTGGCCAACGCCCAGGCCGCGCTGGAATACTCTTACATCCGCAGCCCCTTCGATGGCGTGGTCCTCACCAAATATGCGGAAGTAGGGGAGGTGGTGGCTCCCTTCGGGGCCGCGGTCAATGCCCGGGCCGCGGTGGTGACCATGGCCGACCTCCACTCCCTGATGGTGGAGGCGGACGTGGCCGAGTCCAACCTGGATAAGGTGCATCTGGGTCAACCCTGTGAAATCACCCTGGACGCCATCCCCGATAAGCGCTTCCCTGGCCAGGTGCATATGATCGTGCCCACCGCCGACCGCTCCAAGGCCACGGTCCTCACCAAGGTCAAGTTTCTGGAAAACGACGACCGCATCCTCCCGGAGATGAGCGCCAAGGTGGCTTTTTTGTCCAAGCCCCTCAAGGCCGGAGAACGCCGCCCCCGCCTGGCCCTGCCCCAGGCGGCCGTGGTGACCCGGGACGGCAAAAATTATGCCTTTCTTCTTCAGGACAACCGGGTGCAGCTTAAACCCCTGGCCCTGGGGCCGAAGATGGGGGATCTGGTGGAAATCACTAAGGGACTCAAAGAAGGGGATAAGGTGGTCCTCAAGCCGCCCGCGTCTTTGCAGGACGGCTCCCGGGTGAAGGTCAAGGCCCAATGATAGTGATAAGTAATAAGTAATAAGTAATAAGTAATAAGTGGTCAGTGATGGTCGGCATCTCAATCTTTTACTTATCACTCACTTATCACTTATCACTTATTACTTATTACTTATTACTTATCACTTATTACTTATTACTGTTACTTTTACTGGTTATGAAGATAATTGCGCGCCATGACTACTGACGCACCTCCTACGCCCCTGGTGGAAATATCTAATCTGAGCAAATCCTACCGCCGGGGCAGCCAGATTTTGCCCGTCCTCCAGGACATCTCCCTGAACATCAACTCCGGAGAATTCCTGGCCCTCATGGGTCCCTCCGGGTCCGGCAAGACCACCCTCCTCAACCTCATCGCCGGCCTGGACCGCCCCGACTCCGGCCACCTGATGGTCCAGGGCCTGGATTTGACCCAACTCACCGAGGCCCAACTGGCCCACTGGCGGGCCCGGTCCGTGGGTTTCATCTTCCAGTTTTATTATCTCATCCCGGTGCTCACCGCCTTTGAAAACGTGGAACTGCCGCTCTTGCTCACGCCTTTGTCCCGCCAGGAACGCCGGGAGCACGTGGAATTGGTTCTGGAACTGGTGGGCTTAAGCGACCGCAGCCGCCACTACCCGTCCCAGCTCTCCGGGGGCCAGCAACAGCGGGTGGCCATCGGCCGGGCCCTGGTCACCGATCCCACGCTTATCGCTGCGGACGAACCCACCGGCGACCTGGATAAAAAATCCGCGGGGGAGGTGATGGACCTCTTGAGCCGGCTCAACGAAGAATTTCAAAAGACCATCATCACCGTCACCCATGACCCGGAGGCCGCCCGGCACGCGTCCTATATCCGCCGCTTGATCAAAGGGCAACTGCTGGACGAGAACGACTACCGGCAAGAATGAGGTCCCTGGAAATGGACCGAGATTTATCTGGCTGGCTGCTTCGAGTAACGGACTTTTAAGTCCCCCTTTAGTAAAGGGGGATTTAGGGGGATTTTCAATGCGTTGTCTAAAATCCCCCCTTCCCCCCTTTAGAAAAGGGGGGGGAAAATACTCCCCTTTTTTCCCTTCGTTGACTCTTAAAGGGTAGTAAACCCAAGTAATGAACCTGAATATTAAGGTAAAAATAACTCATGCCTGACAGCGAACTTCCCCGGAATACCCGGGGCCGGTTTTACCATTTAGACTGCGGCTCCGGGGATCTGGCCCCCTATATCCTCACCTGCGGCGATCCCGCCCGGGCCCGGAAAATCGCCCGGCGCTTCGATACCGTGAGCGTGTGCGCTCTTGCATAATCGCTTAACCGGAGCATCGGTCTTTGACTCCCCCAGGCTTAAAAGCCTGGCGGAAAAACGCTTGATCCAGATGGGCCTGCGGGCGGTGGAGATTTTGGCGCATAAAGGAGCGCAGGCTGGAAAGCCTGGGCCACTATAACTGACTACTGATCACTGATCACTGGCCCCTGGCCCCTGACCCCTGATGTTAAAACTCACCTGGCGCAATACTCTGCGGCATCCACTGCGCGCGAGCTTGACCGTGGCCGGCATGGCCCTGGCAGTGCTGGCCTTTTGTCTCCTGCGCACCATGGTGGCCGCCTGGTACGTGGGCGTGTCCAATGCCTCACCCTCCCGCTTGGTGACCCGGAGCGCCATTTCCCTGGTCTTCCGCCTGCCCCTGGCCTATCTCCCCAAGATTCAATCGGTGCCGGGGGTCAAGGCCGTGGCCTACGGCGCCTGGTTCGGGGGGGTGTATAAAGATGAAAAGCACTTTTTCCCCCAGTTTTCCGTGTCCGTGCCCAGCTATTTTGACATCTACCCGGAGTATCAAATCCCCGATAGTCAAAAAAGGGTCTTTTTCCAGGACCGGCGGGGGGCGGTGGCGGGGCGCCAGTTGGCGGCCCGTTACGGCTGGAAGCTGGGGGATTCCATCATCCTCCAGGGCCGGCTTTTTTCCGGGGAGTTCCGCTTTATTCTCCGGGGTATCTATACCGGCCGGGAGTCCACCACCGATGAAGGCCGTTTCTACTTCAACTGGGAATACCTGAATGAGGCCATGAAGAAGAGCACCCCGGACCGGGCCGACCAGGTGAGCTGGTTTCTGGTGGAGGTCACCCGGCCGGAGTTGGCCGCCACCGTGGCCGCCCAGATCGATGCTCTCTTCAAAAACTCCCTGGCCGAGACCATCACCGAAACCGAGGCCGCCTTCTTCATGGGTTTCGTCTCCATGACCGAGGCCATCCTCCTGGCCATCCAGGTGGTTTCCTGGCTGGTCATCGGCGTCATTCTAGTGGTTTTGGCCAACACCATGGCCATGAGCGCCCGGGAGCGCACCGGGGAATATGCGGTGCTGAAAACCATGGGCTTCCGGCCCCGGCACTTGGCCGGGCTCATCTTTGGGGAATCCCTGCTCCTGGCCCTGGCCGGGGGCCTGCTGGGCCTCTCTTTGACCTTCCCGGCGGTGCTGATCTTTAAAACCAAACTGGGTCACTATTTCCGGGTCTTTCCCCTCACCCGGCTGACCCTGGCCTTAGGCCTGGGCACGGCCTTGGCCGTGGGGGTGCTGGCCGCGCTCATCCCCGCCTGGCGGGCCTCCCGGGTGGGGATTGCCGAAGCGTTAAGGAAAGTCGGATGAGAAAGGCAGGGGTCAGGGATCAGGAAGTAATAAGTAATAAGTAATAAGTAATAAGTGATTGGTAAAAAGTGGTCAACGGTCAGTGATGATGGATAGCTCAATCTATTACTTATTACTTATTACTTATTACTTATTACTGATCACTGATCACTGATCACTACTTAAACAATTATGGTTAAGCTAACCCTACGCAACGTCCTCCGGCACCCCCTTCGGGCCGGGCTCACGGTCCTGGGCATGGCCCTGGCCATCCTGGCCTTTGCCCTTTTGCGCACCATGGTGGAGGCCTGGTACGCCGGGGTGGACGCCTCCTCGCCGGTGCGCCTGGTGACCCGGAACGCCATCTCCCTGATGGGCAATCTGCCCTTGTCTTACGAGGCCAAGATCAGGGCGGTGCCCGGGGTCACCGGCGTAGGCCACGCCTACTGGTTTGAGGGCGTTTATATCGATAAAAAGCACTTTTTCCCCCAGTTTGCCGCCTCCCTCCCCGGTTACCTGGATTTGGCCCCGGAACTGCTCCTGCCCGAAAACCAGAGGCTGGCGGTGGGCCAGGACCGCCAGGGGGCGCTCGTGGGCCGCAAGCTCGCGGCTCGCTTCGGCTGGAAAATCGGGGACAGTATCATCCTCCAGGGCACCTATTTCCCGGGGGAGTATAAACTGAACATCCGGGGGATTTATCGAGGCCGGGACCCCAGCACCGATGAAACCATGCTCCTGTTTCATTGGGAGTACCTCAACGAGCAGATGAAAAAGCTGGCCCCGGACCGGGCCGACAAAGTGGGCTGGTTTCTGGTGCAGATCGCCTCCCCGGACTTGGCCCCGGAGGTCTCGGCCAAGATCGACGCGCTTTTTAAAAATTCCCTGGCCGAAACCCTGACGGAAACGGAGAAGGCCTTCAACCTGGGGTTTGTGGCCATGACCGAAGCCATTCTTCTGGCCATCCAGGCGGTCTCCTGGCTGGTCATCGGCGTGATTTTGCTGGTGTTGGCCAACACCATGGCCATGAGCGCCCGGGAGCGTTTGGGGGAGTATGCGGTGATGAAGGCCATGGGCTTTCGGCCCCGGTTCCTCACCACGGTGATCATGGGCGAATCCCTGGTCCTGGCGATCCTCGGCGGGGTCCTGGGTCTGTCCCTGACGCCCCTCTTGGTCTGGTCCTTTCCCTCGTCGGTGATGCAGTATTTCGGGGTCTTTAACGTCACCACCGAGACCCTGTTAGTGGGCCTGGGCCTCTCCCTGGCCGTGGGCGTCCTGGCCGCGGCCCTCCCCGCCTGGCGGGCGGCCCGGGTGGGCATCTCCGCGGCGTTGCGGCGGGTGGGATAAGGAAAACCGGGGCCAGGGGTCAGGGGTCAGGGACCAGGGGCCAGAACCACCTGATCCCTCCCCCAAGTCCTTGCCTGGGGTTAGGAGAGATGGGTTTGAATTTTTGCAGATTTAAGATAGATTTTTCTTGGTAACCGCAAGCCGTCAAGTCTGCCGCAGAGGAGAATTGACCCTAAAATGAGAAGACCGACTTTTCTTTTAATGGCAATGATACTGCTGGCAGGTCTGCTTGTCAGCGCGTGTTCCCAGGAAAATGTCTTGGGGCAAACAGTGGCCCAATTATTCAAGGACCAGCAACAGGTCAAGCAAGTTTCTTATGCCGCCTGGAAAACTGCCCGGGATGAAGGTCCCCGGGCGTCTTTGAAAAAATCCTCGGAGCTGCTGCATAAGGCGAGCGCCTCGGCGGATGAGGCCTCCAAGAAAGGCGCGTCCGAGGCCTTTGCCGCCTGGTGGTATAACGTTGCGGCCCAGTATTTCAGCGAGATCGAGGCCCAAAAACCGGGCGGGGAGAGTTTTGATGCCGCCATTGAGAGAATCATCAGAGCCCGGCAGGACCTGGAAAGGGCCCTGGGCTGGGATGAGGCCAAGGGCAACCAACTCAAACAGGAAGCTTATAAGATCATGCAGGGCTATAAATGATACGTTTTTGGCTTCTGGTTTTTGGGGTCGTATCCCAGAAATAAATTTAAGGCCTTTATTAATATAAAGTATTACCAGAGCAGAAAACCGAATACCAAAAACTGACCACTGACCACTAACCACTAACCACTGGCTACTGACCACTAAAAATGCCCATACCCTTCTCCTACAGCTACCGCAATCTCCTGGCCCGGCGGCTCACCACCTTTCTCACCGCCGCGGGCATGGCTTTGGTGGTCTTTGTTTTTGCCGCGGTGCTGATGCTGGCCGAGGGTCTGCGCCAGACCCTGGTGGCCACCGGCTCTTATGACAACGCCATGGTGCTCCGGGCCGGGACCGAAACCGAAGTGCAGAGCGCCCTCGACCGCACCCAGGCGGCCATCATCGCCTCCCAGCCGGAAATCGCCGCCGGTAAAGAGGGCCCCCTGGTGGCCTCGGAAGCCATCATCCTGGTGAACCTGCCCCGGCGGGGCACCGGCCAACCCGGCAACGTCATGATCCGGGGGGTACAGCCCGGCTCTTTCGCTCTGCACCGGGAGGTGCGCCTGGTCCAGGGCCGCTGGTTTAGGCCCGGCTCCAACGAGATCGTCTCCGGCAACCTCATCGCCCAGCGCTACCAGGGCGCCGGTTTAGGAGAGACGGTGCGCTTCGCCATGCGCGACTGGCGGGTGGTGGGGATTTTTGACGCGGGCAACACCGGCTTTTCTTCGGAAATCTGGGCGGACGTGGAACAACTTCTCCAGGCCTTCCGGCGCACGGCCTTCTCCTCCGTGACCCTGCGCCTCCGTGACCCTGCCGCGTTTAATTCCTTAAAGTCCCGTTTGGAGTCCGATCCCCGGCTGCCGGTGCAGGTGCGCCGGGAGGTGGAATTCTACGAAGCCCAGTCGGCGCGGCTGGCGGACTTTATCCGCCTCTTGGGGCTGGTGCTCACCGCCATCTTCGGCCTGGGCGCGGTCTTAGGCGCCATGATCACCATGTACGCCCAGGTGGGGACCCGCATCAATGAAATCGGCACCATGCGGGCCTTGGGCTTTCAGCGGCGCCACATTTTGATCGCCTTTTTATTGGAGGCCGCCCTTTTGGGGGCCTTAGGCTGGATCATCGGCATGCTGCCCGCGTCGCTGCTCAATTTCATCACCCTGTCCACCATCAACTGGTCCAGCTTTGCGGAGATCACCTTCCGCTTCACCCTGACCCCGGGGATTTTGCTGAAAAGCCTGGCCTTCGGCTTAGGCATGGGCCTGGTGGGGGGCCTGCTGCCGGCCCTCAAGGCCGCACGCCTGCCGCTGATTGACGCATTGAGGGCGGTGTGAGGTTAAGAATAGCTTAAGTTTAAGGAGATTATTATTGGGAATGCTGAAAGGGATCTCTCAATGAGAGGATGAAACAAAATTTTTGTGAGCCCTAATCAGATTGTCCAGGGCGACTTTTCGCTGTTGACTAGAAGACTCCCAAACCTCAACAATGCGCGGAATAAGAGCCTTCTCTAAGCGAAGATAGTCTTCTTTTGGGGCGATTTCTTGTTCCCAGAAATCGAATAGAATTTTTTCAAAAATTGATTTTAAGACAAAAAAAGTGGTGGGATCACTTTCAATATTATTTTCACAGAATTGGATGAGCTGGTTCAGTTGGTCTTGATAAAGACCTCCTTGAAGAATTTTTTCCATTAGTTTCAAACCTCTTTAAATCCGAAACAGTGAATATTGCCTCAACGTCCGGAACCAGTTTTTCTATCTGTTGTTTCCCTTCTTGTTCCTCCCTATCCACCAGGATGATCACCTTAATAACTTTTAACCCGTAATCTCTTGCAGCTTTTATAGCCTCAATTACCGAGTTTCCGGAAGTTATGACATCATCAACAATGACGACTCTTTCTCCAGGCTGCATTTCTCCCTCTATCCGCTTTGCAGTGCCATGACCCTTTGCTGCTTTTCGAATAGAGAAAGATTTTATCCCTTTCCCTTTTTGAGAACTTATAAGCGAAGTCGATATAGCGATCGGGTCTGCTCCCATAGTGAGTCCGCCGACCCCTTCAATCCTCAAGTTTTTGATTTTGTCATAGACTATTTCCCCTATGAGAGCCTTGCCTCTGGGGTCATGCATGGTCGGCTTACAGTCGATATAAAATGGGCTTTGACGACCAGAAGACAACGTGAAAAGGGGAAATTCGCTATATCGGTAGGATTTTTTATGCAGCAGGTGTAGGAGTCTTTTTTTAATTTTCTCCATATGTTCCTGCTTTCGCCTTAATTTCACCAACTATAGTCCTCATGGTTAAGATAGTCAACAAATATATTATCCTAAATTATTTTTTCTAACTCAAGATCCTGTTCAGGGAAATGAGTTGAATAAATACCTCACAAGCAGCTAACATAGCTATTTATGGCCAGATCAATTATAGTGTGCATTTGTTGATTAACACGATCGCAAGGTAAGGGAAAAAATGGTCGGGACGACTGGATTTGAACCAGCGACCCCAGCGTCCCGAACGCTGTGCTCTACCAGGCTGAGCCACGTCCCGACTAGAGAAAATTTATCGAAAACCGCGGTTTAGCGCAAGAGAAAAGAGGCATTGGGGATTGACCCACCTCCGAGAGTCCGCGGGCAACCTGAAATTTTGGCAGCTAGGGGCGTTACCGTGAAAACCAAAATCCCCCTAAATCCAATACGGTTCACTTAAGCGGTTAGGAATCGGTGGGCAGTGCCCACCCTACGTTATGTCATTCTGAACGGAGCGCAGCGGATGGAAGAATCTCTGCTTTTCCAGGTACTTAGAGATTCTGCGTTTGCCTCCGGCTCCCTGAGAATGACATTTTAAATGACTTCCTTTCATCTTGATACGCCTAATACCAAGATGCTGTCAAATAAGTAACATTGTCATCCTGAGCGCAGCGAAGGATCTCGTATTTTAGCGCCCGGGATTCCCAAACCGATTGTAATCATGGGCAGGCTAGGGAAAGCAGGGGGGCTGCA
>JBMORF010000026.1:0-21424 GCA_049322315.1 Thermodesulfobacteriota bacterium
TGAGGCAGCAAAACCGAAATATCGTGGAATATATGATGGCGGCTATCCAAGCTCATCGGACCGGTCAACTTGCTCCGTCTCTTCTACCCGTGCATCTGCTGTTTGCAGAGGCGGCCTGAACGATTACGAATTTTTTTTTCTGCTCTTTCTTTAATAATCCTTGCTTGATGTTTTTTCTCCTCTAACTCAAGTCGTTTTATCTCTGCTTCTTGTTTTTTAGATTCTTTAGCTTGCTTATCATTCCACATTTCATCCCATGTTTTTGCTTGCATTAATGCTTTTTGATAAAGCTCACGAAGGTTTTTCCCTTTAAAAAGTCGATGCTTATTTAATCCATCGTGAGTTAATGTAAATTCATAATTGTGCTGAACATATAAAGGGTCATTATACCCTTTCTCATTTAATTCCTCTAATGCCTTTTCTACCAAATTTGTAAGTGATGTCCCGGTATACTTAAATGTATTATGAATTGCTGTGCCACAATAAACACAATAATTATGTGAAGCCAATAATGTTTTGTCACACTTAGGACAAAGAATATATTTATTATTCATTATTGGGTCATTCTGTCTAAATATAATCACATAATTGTGTTGTGCCTTATTATTTATATAGATATTGGACTAAGTTATTATTAAATTATATCAGCTAAGTCGTCAAATGATACTTCTTCAGCTTATATTGCAGCAAGCTCTTGGTGATCCCCAGCATTTCGGCGGCCCGGACCTGGACGTTGCCGCTCTGCTCCAGGGCCCGGCGGATCATCTGCTCCTCGATGCGCTCCAGGGCCTCGGGCAAAGGGATGCCCACGGGGACCAGGCGGTCGATATCCAGCGCGGTCTCTTCGGAGACGGGGGCCAGTTCCTGGGGCAGGTCCTGGGGGGTGATGAGACTGTCATGGCAGAGGATCACCGCCCGCTCCATGACGTTTTCCAGTTCCCGGACGTTGCCCGGCCAGGCATATTGGACCAGCAGCCTTAGGGCCTCGGGGTTGATGCGCATCTTGCCCCGGAGGTTTTCGGTGACGTATTTCTGCATGAAATGGGCGGAGAGCAGCGGAATGTCCTCCTGGCGCTGGCGCAAGGGGGGCATCTGCAAGTGCACCACGTTGAGGCGGTAGAAGAGGTCCTCCCGGAAGCGCCCGGCTTCCACCTCTTCTTTCAGGTCCCGGTTGGACGCGGCCACCATGCGCACGTCCACCTTGATGGTTTTGGCGCCCCCCACCCGCTCGAATTCCATCTCCTGGAGGACCCTCAGGAGCTTCACCTGGAGAGCCGGGGACATCTCCGCCACTTCGTCGAGGAAGAGGGTGCCGGCGTCCGCCAGTTCGAAGCGGCCTTTGCGCATGGCCACCGCGTGGGTGAAAGCGCCCCGTTCGTGGCCGAAGAGTTCGCTCTCCAGCAGGGTTTCGGTGAGCGCCGCGCAGTTGACGGAGACGAAGGACTTGGCGGCCCGGGGGCTGCACTGGTGGATGGCCCGGGCGATGAGTTCCTTGCCGGTGCCGGACTCCCCGGTGACCAGGACCGTGGCCCGGGAGGGGGCCACCCGCTTCACCAGGGCCAGGATCTCCTGCATCACCTTGCTGTCGCCGACGATATTGGGGAAGCCGTATTTCTTATCCAACTCCTGGGTGAGCATCAGGTTCTGGAGCAGCAGGCGGCGGTGCTCCAGGGCCTTGGCGATGGTCACCAGGATTTCTTCGTTTTTAAAGGGCTTGAGGATGTAGTCAAAGGCCCCCTTCTTCATGGCCTCCACCGCTTTTTCCACAGTGCCGAAGGCGGTCATGATGATCACCGGGAGATGGGGATAAAGCTGGTGGGACTTTTCCAGAAGGTCGATGCCACTCATTTTGGGCATCTTCATATCCGTGAGCAGGAGGTCGATATCGGCGCCGCTCGCAATCTTCAGGGCCTCGGGCGCGTTGGGGGAGGTGAGCACCTCGTAGCCGGCTTCCCCCAGGAGGGCCTCCATGACCGTCAGGTAATTGATTTCGTCGTCAACGACTAAAATAGTATCCATGGTTTTTTACTTGGTGTTCAGCTCCGGCAGGGTGATGGTCACCGTGGTGCCTTCTCCCAGGGCGCTGTCCACCTTAATGGCGCCCTGGTGGCTTTCAATAATGCTTTTGACAATGGGCAACCCCAGACCGCTGCCCTTCTCTTTGGTGGTGAAAAAAGGATTGAAGACTTTTTTCAGGGTCTCCGGATCTAGGCCCCGCCCGTTGTCGGCAAACCTGATTTCCTCGCCCTGGCCCCGGGGGCCCCGGGCGGTGAAGACCGTCAGATGACCGCCCGCGGGCATGGCCTGGATGGCGTTCAACAGGATATTCAAAAAGGCCTGGTGCAGCAGGTCGGGGTCCGCGGCCTGGGTATGGCCATTGAGATGGTAGTCCCGGCTGATGGTAAGCCCCAGGCGCTCAATCTCCGGTTGCACCAACTCCAGGCTGCGCTCAATCACCCCTTCCAGGTCGCAGGGCCGCAGGCTGGGGACCCGGGGCCGGGAGAAATCCAGAAATTCCGAGACCTTGTCATTAAGGCGGTTAGACTCCTCCACGATGATCTGGGCCAGGCGGTTCTGGGGTTCGTAGCGGGCCAGGCGCTGCTGCAAGAGCTCCGCGGTGGAACTGATAATCCCTAAGGGGTTGCGGATTTCATGGGCCACCCCCGCGGTCATTTCCCCCAGGGCGGCCAGACGCTCCGCCTGGTGCAGTTGGGCTTCCAGGCCCCGTTGTTCTTCCTGGCGGCGTTCCAGGATGACTTCCGCCTGTTTGACTATCTGGCGCAGCACCAAAAAGAGCAAACCCATGATGACGATCAGGGTGGCCAGAATGATCATCCGGAACTGGCTGATCTCCGCCAGGTCCTGGGAGATATTCTGGGTGATCTCAAAGACGCCCACCACCGGCCCTACCTGGGGGCCCAACTTCTCTTCCAGCCGGAAGGGAATGTAAGCCCTGAGACGGTGGGCCTGGGGATTGGAGCTGAACCAGAGTAGACCCCACAGCGGGTTATGGCCGGGGAGTTCAAAGAAGTAATCGCCGAACAGGGCCGTCTTCACCCCCGGAACCTCATAGCAATCCTTACCCAGGGGGATTTTGCTGGTGCTGTAGGATAAGACCCCCACCTGGTCATAGATATTCAATTGTTCCACGTGCAGACCGTGGATGGTGTTCCGCACCACCGCGTCCAGGCGCTTGTATTGGTCCGGGTCGGCGATGGTGATGCGCCCCTGCTTTTCGATGGCGGTGGGCAGCAAGAAGAGTTGAAATACCTGGTGGTTGAGGTTAGAGGCCAACAACCGGGTGTAATCCTCACTCTTTTTCAAAGCCAGGCGTTGGGCCCGGTGGGTCAGCAGCAGGGTGAGGATGACGGTGAACACCAGAATGACCACGAAACTGGTGAGAGAAAAGAATTTCACCAGCCGGAAAGTCTGGAGGTCCTTTCCCGGAGGCCACCAGGCGGCTCTGAGTTGCAAACGTTTCATAGGTGATCAGGAAATACGGTACTCCTCCAGGGGGGACGGCGCTTCCTCAATTTCCTGGCGCTGGGCTTCAAAACCCGGCCGCCCCATGAGGCCGTAGGTGGTCTGTTTGCCGCCTTCCACCCCCGGCTGGTCCAGGGGGTTGACTCCCAAGAGGGCGGCGGTGGCCACGGTCGTCACCTCCAGCAGATAGATCAATTGGCCCATGGTAAAGGCGTTGATCTCCGGCAGGTGGAGGGTGAGATGGGGCCGGCCCGCTTTAGTGAGATTAAAGGCGGTGGCTTTCTTTTCCGCCTGGAGCAGTTCATTCAAGGAATGACCCCCCAGGTAATGCAGACCTTCCATCTCCGGAAAGAGGCCGGGAATCTCCAGACGGTGTTGGAATTTGTCCACTTCCAGGAAGGTGATCAACTTGTCCTGGGGCCCTTCCATATAAAGCTGGAGTTGCGAATGCTGGTCCGTTGCGCCCACGGCCCTCACCGGGGTGGTGCCCGTGGCCACCTCCCGGCCCTGGAGATCATGTTTTTTGCCCAGGCTCTCTCCCCAGAGCTGACAGAACCAATCCGCCATGCCGGTCAAGTTTGTGGCGTAGGGCATCATGACCAGGATGTTCCGGGCTTTGAGGGCAAAGAGATAGTAGAGGGCTGCCAGGCAATAAGCCGGATTTTGCTGATATTCTGGAGATTGCAGGCGCTGGTCCATAAACCGGGCCCCGGCCAGAAGCTCCTCCAGGTCGATACCCACCATGGATGCGGGCAGCAGGCCCACCGGGGTTAACACCGAGAACCGGCCCCCCACTCCCGGGGGGACCATCAAGGAGGGAAAGCCCTCCTCCACCGCCAGGCGCCGGAGATTCCCTTTATCCGGATCGGTGGTGACCACGAAGCGCTCCCGGGCCTTGGCCGCTCCCAACCTCCCTTTAAGGAGGTGGTAAACGAACAGGAATTGGGCCAGGGTTTCCGCGGTACTTCCTGATTTGCTTATAACATTAATGGCAGTGCGCCGCAACTCCAGGCCGTCCAGCATGCCGTAGAAGTAATCCGGGTCGATGTTGTCCAGCACCCAGAGAGCGGGGCGGTGTTGCCGCCGGGCCATGTTAAAGCGGTTATATTGGGGAGGGCATAAAGCCTGGTGCAGGGCCTTGGCCCCCAGGGCCGAACCGCCGATCCCCAGGACCACGAAATCCCAGCACCACTCCAACAGAGGCTTGGCCACCTGGCGGATATTAGCCAGAGCCGCGGTTTGATAGGGCAGTTCCATAAAGGCCAGGTTGCCGCTACGCCGGGCCGCGGTCAATTCTTGGTGGGCCGCGGCTAACCTGGGAGCCAAAGCTTCAAGCTCCGAGGCCGTCAGACCCTGGGCGCCGGCAAATTCAGCCAGGCAATGGTTATAATCCAGAGTAAGGGCTTGAGAAGCAGCCCATTTGGGGTCGTCAAAGCGCTTTTTGGTCACAATCTCCTCCCCGGGTTGGCCGGGCCGCCAGCCTCCCCGGATGTTGATTTCCTCTTGAAAATTTAGCTTAGTTAAGCCCGATATTCAAGGATAAATGCAGTTAACGCCTGGGTTTTTCTGGTATCAGGCCCATAATATAACCCTGCTGTGGTCCCTTGGCAAGGCCCGGACCCGGGGGCTCCCGGCACCACAGGATTAGCCTTGACATCTCTGCCCGGCGCCCGTAGGATGGGTTTGCCTTAGGACCGGATACCGGGGTTTTCTCCACCAGGTGGAGGGGTTGAAAAGCAATCTCCCCACGGGTTCCCAGATGAAAGAGAAGCATTGGTTATCAAGGAAGACCCCAAGGAGAGGCGGATGGATAATTTTAAAGTCATGGTAGTGGATGACGAAAAGGATTTTCTGGAGACCATTATCAAACGGCTGAAAGCCAGGAAGATTGAAGTCACCGGCGCGGAAAGCGGGTACAAGGCCTTGGAGCTTTTAGGGGCCCAGGACTATGACGTCATCGTTTTGGATGTGAAAATGCCGGGAATGGACGGGATAGAGACCCTCAGAGAGATCAAAAAGAAAAAGCCCCTAACGGAAGTGATTATGCTCACGGGTCACGCCTCGGTGGAGTCCGGGATCCAGGGCATGCAATTGGGAGCCTTCGACTACTTGATGAAGCCGGTGGCCCTGGATGAATTACTGGAAAAAATGCGCCAGGCTTATGAGAAGAAACTAGTGCAAGGAGGCCAGGCGTAAACGGAGCGGGTTAGCGCCGACGATTCCCCTCTCATGGCCGGTCACCGGCATGTCGCTATCCGGCCCGTTCTCTTAAGAGCCGGGGTCGCCCTCCAGCCGGGAAGCAAGGCGGTCTTTTGTTGGCCGCCAGAAACCTGCAACAATAACGGCCCGCTCCCTTATTTCTGCAACAACTTTTTCCTTATTCACCCCTGAAATTTTACCGGTCGCCGCGGCTTTAATGGCCGGGAGAAAAGAGCAGCACGGTTACGGCTTCTCCCCGGACCAGGCCTTCCACCCCCAGGGGGATCATCACCAGGCCGTCGCTCTTGACCAGGGGGGAGAGCAGCCCCGAAGGCCCCAGGACCGGATCGGCCCAAAGGGTCTCCCCTTCGGGGCGCAGGCGCACCCGCACGTAGTCCTCCCGGCCGGAGGCTCCGGCCAGGTTCCGGGACAGGAGAGCGGGCACATCTCTGCCCCAGGACGGTGAGCCAGCCTGCCCCGTCAGCCGGGCCAGCAAGGGCCGGCCCAGCGCCTCCATGACCACCGCCGCGGACGCGGGATGCCCGGGCAGACCCAGCAAAGGCAGGGCCGGTTGGCCCAGGGCCGCGAGAATGGCGGGTTTGCCCGGGCGGATGGCCACCCCATGCGCCAGGACCTCGGCCCCCGGCAAGGATTTGATGGCCTCCAAGGTGAGGTCCCGGGCCCCCACGGAGGAACCGCCGGAAATCAGGATCAGGTCGGCATCCTGTAAAGCTGCGGCCAAGGCTTTTTGCAGGGCTGAGAAGTCATCGGGGACGATGCCCAGTAAAGTGGGCCTGCCGCCCCACTGGGCCACTTGCGCGGCCGCCAGATAGGCGTTGCTGTCCCGCACCTGGCCGGGAGCGGGATTTTGGCTAACCGCGACAATCTCGTCGCCGGAAGACAAAATCGCCACCCGGGGGCGGCGGAAAACGTTAAGGCGGGTGACCCCCAGGGCCGCCAGCAGGCCCAGGTCCTGGGGCCTGAGGAGGCTCCCAGCGGGAAAGAGCGCCTCCCCCTGGGCTACGTCTTCTCCGGGTTTAAGCACGTTTTCCCCGGGAGCCACGGGCCGCCTAACCTCCAGGGCGCCGTCGGGGTGTTCCGCGGTGTATTCCAGCATGACCACCGCGTCAGCATTCGGAGGCAGCATGGCCCCGGTGGGGACCCGCAGGGTTTCGCCCGGACCCACGGCCCGGGGCGGCGCCACGCCCATGGGCACGTCCCCTTTGATCTCCAGATACTGGGGCGCAGCCACACTGGCCCCGAAGGTGTCCTGAGCCCGGACCCCGTAGCCGTCCATGGAGGCCCGGGGAAAGGGAGGCACGTCCTCGGGCGCGGGCACCCCGGCGGCCAGGACGCGGCCCAGGCCCCCGGCCAGGTCCACCTCTTCCACGCCCACGGGCGCGAAGCGGGGATAAAGGGCCAGGACCTCTTCCCGGGTCTGGAGGCGGAAGAATTCGAGGGCAGTCATAGGGGATTCGTGAAAGTCAATTTTTTTGGTAGGCGGTCAAGAATTCTTCTCGGGAAATTCCCGCCTGGGTGCAAATTGTTCTTAAAGTAGAAGCCTTCAGATATGGATGATTAGGCATAGTCAAAGGGGTTTGGCTGCCATCAGAATTTTGCCGCAACATGGCAATGTGCTGCCTTTCCCGCAGAACCCGTAAGCCAAGGTTTTCCAGGGTTCTAATAACCCTAGCCTTCGGAGCATCAATAGGAAACTTAATCACTTAGACTTCGATTCCTGCTTCGGCGATAAAAGCCTCCAGGATAGGCGGTTCGAGCTCCAGGACTTCCGGCCCGAAGGTCTCGATATGAAAGCCGATGGCGGACTTCACGTCGGCCAGGGCTGCTTCGTAAGTATCGCCCTGTCCCACCACCACCCCTTTTAATCCCAGGGGATAGGCCACGTATCCATCCGCATGCTTTTCTACAATAATTTTGAACTGTTTCATAAAAAGCGTCCTTAAATTTCTTCTAGTGCTAAAAAATAATCCGTTATCAAAATTGAATTCGCCGTAGGGGCGAACCTGGTGTTCGCCCCGATGCGTGCTGGGCGAACACCAGGTTCCCTACGTGTTATTCCCTCGTTTTTTTGGTGCGCAGGGCGACCCTACACCCTGGAAAAGATCCGCACGTCCACGGCGAAGAGGCCCTGGGGGTAGAGGAGCAGGGGGTTGAGTTCGATCTGGTCCAGTTCCGGGTGTTTGAAGGCGTAGCGGGCCAGGATCTTCATGGCCTCCAGCAGGGCGTCCGTGTCCAGTTTGGGGCGGCCCCGGAATCCGGTCAAGAGGGGATAGCCCTTGATCTTCTTCATCAAGGCTACCAATTCCTCATCCTCCGCGGGGAGCAGGCAAAAGGCCACGTCCCGGTAAATCTCCGTTTGGACGCCTCCCAGCCCGAACATGAGAACGGGTCCGTATTGCGGGTCGGTGAGGATGCCCAGGATGACTTCCAGGGCTCCGGGTTTGGCCATGGGGGAGACGGTGACCCCGTCGATTTTCGCCTCCCGGTCGAAGAAACGGGCCGAGTCCTTGATGGCCTGATAGGCGGCGCGCACCATGTCCTCATTCTGGAGGTTAAGATACACTCCGCCCACGTCGGTCTTGTGGGGGAAATCCGGGGAGGCAATTTTCAGGGCCACCGGGTAGCCGAAGCTCTCGGCCAGGGTCACGGCTTCGTCGGCGGTAATGGCCAAAGGCGCGGAGGCCGTGGGGATACCGGCCTTGGACATCATCACCGCGGCTTCAAAGGCAGGGATGAGTTCCAGGCCGGGGGTAAGGGGAGGAGCCCCGGGGATCGTCCCCGGAGCCTGTGCGGCTGCGGCCTCGGAAGCTTTAAACCGGAAAAACTGAGACAGCGCCTTGACGCCCCGCTCCGGGGTAGGGAAGACGGGGATACCGGCATCATAAAACTTCTCCCGTTCCTCCCGCTCCACTTCCGCGCCCCCCAAAAAAATGACCAGTTCCGAGGCTCCGGGGGTCACCTGCTGGCAGGCCTCGGGGATGGGGTCCCCGAAGATCACCACCTGGGTGTCGAACTCACTCCGGGTGGCGTCAATCACCTTTTTGTACAGGCCGGCGTCGGCCATGACGTCCCCGGTTAAGTCCACGGGGTTGCCCACCGGGCAGTGGGCCGGGACCATCTGCCGCAGGTTTTCTTTAAGGCCGGGGCTGGGGTCCGGGGTTTGAAGGCCGCACTTTTCCGCCTCGTCAATGGCCAGGATGGCCGCGCCCCCGGAAGAGGTGGTGATCATCAACCGGGGCCCCTTAGGTTGAGGGAGGTAGGCCAACGCCTTGGCGAAATCGAAGAGTTCCTCCAGGGTATCGGCCCGGTAAACTTTATATTTCTCAAATAAGGCGTCGTAGACCGCATCCGTGCCCGCCAGGGACTTGGTGTGGGACTCCGCGGCCTGGCTGCCCCGGCGGGTGCGCCCGGCTTTAAGGATGACCACCGGTTTTTCCGCCTCGTGCAGGGCGTCCAGAAAGTAGGTGGGCCGTTTCACCCCTTCCAGATATAGAGCGATGACCTGGGTGTGGGGATCATGATTGAAATAGCTGATGATCTCGGCTTCGTCCACGTCCACGCGGTTCCCCAGGCTGATGAAGGCGCTCACCCCCAGTTTCTCCGCCGCGGCCAGGTCCAGAAAGGCCGCGCCCACGGTGCCGGACTGGGACGCGAAGGCGATTTTCCCCTTGGTGGTAATCAGGGGCCAGGAGGCGCACATCCGGTGGTGGGGGAGATTCACCCCCTGGCAGTTGGGACCGATGACCCGGATGCCGGTCTGGCGCGCCACCCGGGCCAGCTCGTCCTGGAGGCGCTCTCCTTCTTCGCCGGCTTCGGCAAAACCGCCGGTGATGACCACCGCGGCCTTAACCCCGTAGCCCGCAGCCTGCTCCAGGGTGCCGGCCACCAGGCGGGCGGGGATGACCACCACCGCCAGGTCCGGAGGCTTAGGGGTCTCGGTGATGGATTTATAAACCTTCAGGCCCAGGATCTCGTCGGCTTTAGGGTTGACGGGGTAAAGGGGCCCGGCGAAGCCGCCATTCTTCAGATTGGCCAAAATGTCATGGCCCAGCTTCCCCGGCGCGGTGGACGCGCCGATGACCGCCACACTCTTGGCCTTAAAGATGGGTTCCAGGCTAATGATAGAATCCATGATGCCTCCTCGGGAGATGATTTCCCAGCGGGTTCCTGATGATAGCACATGGGGGGAGACGGGGAAAAGGGGAAAAGGCGCAATCGAAATTGTGAAGTTGCCAGCAGGAGGTTGTTGCCGCCTGGAACAATCCCGAAGAAAAGGAAGAAGTTACGGCTAGGGCTAACGGGCCACCTGATAAATTACGGGGCGATAGCGCGGCGGCGGCACCGGTTTACCGGCCTGGCGGGCGGCTTCGAGCCAGACTTGCTTGGCTTGCTCCACTTCCGCCAGGGCCTTTTCCGGAGTCTCCCCGAAGGCTGAGCAAGAATCCAGGTCGGGAATATCCGCAATATACCCACCGTCTTCTTCACTATAAAAGATGTTGATGTGATAGTCGCTCATTTTGCCTCCTGCAAAGAAATATTGTACTTCTCCACGAGGCGCAGAAATTGCCGAACTTGGTAGGGCTTGGCTTCTCCGGCAACTTCCTGGAGGTTTATCAGTTCCGGGATACCCGGATGAGCAAAAACATGGTGGCTCCCTCTAGAGCGCTGAAGGGCAAAACCAAAGCTTTTTATTAAAGTTACCATATCCTTAAAGGCAACATTGCGCAAATCGCCTTGGACCAGTTTATTCAGCAATTTCCGAGGCTTCATCTATATTATAATATCATAAGGAGCGACCGGGGAAAAAGAATAAAAGAGCGCGGCGGCAACGGCAATCAATCTGTAATATTGAGCGCCTGCCTGGCCTGGGGCACGGTTTCCTCCGGTTTGACCTTGTACCAGGCTTGGATGATCTTGCCCCTCTCGTCAATCAGAAATGAGGAGCGGATGATCCCCTGCACCTTTTTGCCGTACCTGGATTTTTCCCCCCAAACCCCGTAAGCCGCGGCCACGGCATGATCCCCATCGGCGAGCAGCGGGAACCCCAAGCCATATTTGCCGTCGAACTTTTTCTGGCGGCCGGGATCATCCGGGCTGACGCCCACCACCGCCACTCCCAGAGCGGCTAAATCATCTCGTTCGTCCCTGATGCTGCAAGCCTGTTTGGCGCAGCCCGGGGTATCGGCCTTGGGATAGAAATAAAGGAGGAGCTTCTTTCCGTGAAAATCGGCCAGGCTGACCAGCTTCCCCTCCTGGTCCTTTAAGGCAAACGGGGGAGCCGGTTCTCCGGTATTGAGCTTGGGCATGGGATTCTCCCTGATATGAATTTTAACAAATCATAATCCTCCATAGGCGTATGTCAACGGGCAAAGAACCCCGCCTTAGGGGCGTTAATGTACATACACTAATTCTCTTGACAAGACTTTAAATGTACATACAATTTATGTTGTGGAATTTGAATGGGACCCCGCCAAAGCACGAGAAAACATCAGGGTTCACGGGATCAACTTTGCCGCGGCGGCGGGAGTCTTCAATAACCCTTATTTGCCCAGGGAGGACACCGACGCGAAGGGGGAAAATCGATTTGTGGCCTTGGGCGTGGATGGCCTGGGAAGGGTTTTGGTAGTGGTCTACACTTATCGGTCAGAAAAAATTAAGATTAATATCGGCCCGGAAAGCCAACAAGAAAGAAGAGAAAGAATATGCGCGAAGAGTACGATTTCAGTAAAGCAAAACTCGTGATTCCGCCCGAAGACCCCAAAAAGACCCGGATTACCATCCGCTTGGATACTGAAATATTAAAATGGTTTTGGCAGCGGATAGATGAGGCCGGGGGCGGCAATTATCAGACTATGATCAATGAGGTCTTGAAGAACTACATCAAGAGCGAGAAGAAGAAGATCAGGCGCTATCCCCGGGGGTCCCGCGAGGAGCCCGATGTCATCTACCAAATGGAAGGCGAAGCGAAAGGGTCGGAGCTTAAAGGCCGGGGTTATGATTTGAAAGAAAATATCCGGGACTATGAATCGCCGGGAAACAAGCGGCCTGGCGGGAGGAAAGAAGGGAAAAAGGTCACGGCCACCAAGACGGTCAAATACAACCGGCAAGGCATTGCCAAGCTGCCCGAGGACCGGCCGGTCCTTTACCGGATAATCAATGAGGCCGGGAGGATGAATTACGTGGGGGTGGCGCAAAGGGGATGGGTCCGGGATAGAATTTCCGGACACCTGGATAAGATTCCCGGAGTGAAGGTGCAAATCGAACAATTCGCCAATCTGGAAGAGGCCATGAAGAAAGAGGTGAACGTCATCAGGAGGGCCAAGGCGAAGTATGGCAGGGAAGGAAAGTAGGGCGGGAAAGCGCAGCGCATCCCGCCTTCGGCCTTATTCATGAAACCGCCGATGAACGCAGATACACGCGGATAAGGTTGCGGCGAGAGATAATAATTTCTCGCAAAGGCGCAAAGATCGCCAAGTTTTGACTCCTCTCTTGGCGTCCTTGGCGCCTTGGCGAGAAACAATAAAGAGGTTCTCGAAAACCTAAGAAAGACCCTTTCGGAAGCAGGAGGAAGCGGCCTGATATGATTTGAAGTGGAGGAAGCTCGTATGTTTACTGAAGAAGCTAAGACCGAGGTTTTTTGGCTGGCCTTTAAAGGGTTGCCTAAAAAAGAGCAGCAGTTGGTCGTCCAAAAATTGCTGTATGACCGTGAATTTATAGAAGATTTGATAGACATCGCCCTTATCGAGCCGTAGCGCTCCGAACCATCCCGGCCTTTGGATTAGAGGTGAAGCCATGTATTACGAGGTGACGGCGGCGAAATATTTGGGAGATTACCGCCTGGAAATCACCTTTTGAGGTTGCAGCCTTCCGGCCATGAGGCCATCTGCAAAGATTTATTTCGCTCCAGGACGCCAAGCAAGTCGTAAGAAATAAATACAAATAGCAAGACCTGATTTGAACGTTACCACAAAAGAATCAACACGGGCGCCACTGATCCATTGATGATAAACTCGTAGGCCCCAAGGTCTACAATGCCGTGGACCACCCGGGGATTACCTTCAATATCCTTATCGGCAAGCGCGGGTGTATTGTTGTTGCCATGATCGATGCACAAAGAACCTGCTCTTATCTTATAATTATGTTGTCCGCGGTTGACAAAAAGAGGATCGGAGTTAATCGAATTATGGTCCTTGCCTGTCTCAGCCTGGTATGATGAGAACTCATTGTTCTGATAGGACCTTCCCTTCCAGTAAACAAGCATGGTATCGGGGCTCACCTGATAGTAGGCATTATAGTCCAAAGCCATGTCTTCGATTCCGTTCCACTCTCCTGTAATGGAAATGGCTGCTTCTCTGGCGCTGAAAAAAATATTGTTCTGAATGGTGATATTAGTCGTTGCCGCCTCATTGCTGAAGAAGCACAAGTGCCTTCCGGAAGGGTCGAATCGTTGAGCGTGTCCCCATCCATATCCGGAACAGGCGCAAGTATTGTTTTCAAAGGAGATATTGTCAGTAACGGATGATTCAGGAAAATTCCACAGCTCAAAACTATATTCGCAATTCCAGATTACATTATTGCGGAAATACTGATTCCTTTTGATGTTCTCCCCTTCTCCCTGCGTGGTTAAAGCCGCGTCGTAGATTTCCCATAGTCTGCATCCTTCAACCAGGGTGTCATGAGCATTGTTCCAGAATTCGATGCCATTGCCATATCGGAGCTCCCCGCTTCCTCCGATCTGATCTCCGCCGCCGATATAGGAAAAATCGCAATTCCTCACCGTGATATGATGCGTTTCCCCGCCCGCGATCCCATGTGCTCCGCCGTAGCGCAGGCTCAGGTTTTCGTAGGTAATATGGCGCCTGTCTGTTTGATCGATCATAAATCGCGCTAAAGCGCACTCGATGCCTGAATAATAGCTCGCCGGATTCTCGGTGGAATAAACCTTTAGTATCCATTTATCTTCATCATACCAGAATTCTCCCTGGTGGCTTAAGTTCTCTTGATTCCAGACCTTAACGCCACAAGACGCCTCAGCGTCGAAAATCAAATTGCCGATGTCAACGTAGGGAAGATCTTTTGCCGAGAATTCCTTCAAACTGAGAGAATCGAGGTAGAGAGTCGAACCGGCAGGCAAGGCTCCACCCAGGTAGAAATTAATCCGGCCATCAGCAGCGGTAATATCCGACCGGAACAGGATTTCGTAAGTCTGCCATTCTCTTGTGATCATCGGGGAATAATTGGTGTGGTAGCGGGCACTCCATGATCCGCTGTCCGTCATCAAGAGAATGCTGGGGATGCTGAAGTTGCTCGTGCTTTTGGCCTTGAAGGCCAGTCTGTAAAAATTTCCCGAAGTGATGGCAAAGCTGGAAGTGGTGAAAAACTGCACGTCAATGATGTCACCACCGGCATTGGCACAATCTATCCTGTAGCCGGCAGGCGCGGTGTCAAAGACGCTGGCATCCCTGGCGCCAGTTCCCTGGGCTTTGGTGGTATCGAAATAAATGGCCCAGCCATCGGCATTGGTCTCGAAGCTCGGATTGGGGAAAAGCTCGGTAGCGAGCAGAGCGGGTCTGGTGGTTGCCCATATGTTACCCCCCTCGTGGGTCCAGTGGCTGACTTCGTTTTTTGCCAGCGAGCCGAGAAACAGTGGTTTGTGTCCTGTCCCATAGGCGCCATAGACGATACGGCCCGCCTCACTCCCACTCTGTGGTCTCAGAAACTCTCTCCAGGCTCCCCCGCGTTTAAAGAGAATGATATCGCCGGGATTCAATGGAGCATTATTCACCTGCTCCAGCGTGCGCCATGCGGTGGTCGGGGAAGTTCCCGGGGCAGTGTCGCTCCCCTGGGCGGCGTCAACATAATAGGTGGCCGCCGAGGAAGCGTTCCCAAAGACGGCGAATACTAAAAACCCAAAGGCAATGAGGAAAACAACGATCTTCATTTTCAAAACCGAGACCCTGTTTGACCCTTTTGGAGGCAAGTTTCAATCCTCAATTTAATGATGTTTCTCTGTAAATAATCGGATTACTATCGGATTTCCATCAATAATCCGGGTGTTAAGATTCCGGGGTCAGGCTTGAAATTAAGGGGACCCCATATTTAATTAAATGAATAATCGCAGACTAGGACTTGAGAAATCAAGGGTGGTGTCCCTTTAATTCCCGAGCGTAGGCGAAAAATTTCGTTCCCCAGCTAAGCTTGGGAATGGGGATAATAACCCCAAAACCCAAACAGGCCCCTGATTACTTTTCTTGAAAAAGGGGTTGCGTGGGATTTTTAATTTGATAACATATATAGGTTAATCGATGGGGCCGGGAGGGAAGGGGACCCTGGGAGAGTCAAGCCTCAAGGGCTTGGCTTTTCTTTGTGGTTATGTGCTTGTAATACTTGTGAATTTAGCCCTGAAGAAAAAATCCTGCCGGGCAAAAAAAATGCAAAAAGGTGCTTGACAGGGAGCCGGGGATCGGTTACAAAAACAGTTGCCGCTGGGCAGGGGTAAAAGTTAACGAAAAAAATACTCCTTGACAGCGGCACAAAATTGTCTATAATTTAATCTAGACGAATTTGCTCTTTGAAAACTAAATAGTGAGATTAAAGAGTGCGGGAATACTCCATTCAATTGGAGAGTTTGATCCTGGCTCAGAATTAACGCTGGCGGCATGCCTAACACATGCAAGTCGTACGAGAAAGCCCCTTTCGGGGGGCGAGTACAGTGGCGCACGGGTGAGTAACGCGTGGGTAATCTACCTCGGTCTGGGGGATAACGCGCCGAAAGGCGCGCTAATACCGCATAACCCGGCAAGTCCCTGGACTTGCCGGCAAAGGTGGCCTCTCCATGGAAGCTACCGGATAGAGATGAGCCCGCGTCCCATTAGCTAGTTGGTAGGGTAAAGGCCTACCAAGGCGACGATGGGTAGCTGGTCTGAGAGGACGATCAGCCACACTGGAACTGGAACACGGTCCAGACTCCTACGGGAGGCAGCAGTGAGGAATATTGCGCAATGGGGGAAACCCTGACGCAGCGATGCCGCGTGGGTGAAGAAGGCCTTCGGGTCGTAAAGCCCTGTCAGATGGGAAGAATAGCCCTAGGGTTAATATCCTTAGGGTATGACGGTACCATCGAAGGAAGCACCGGCTAACTCCGTGCCAGCAGCCGCGGTAAGACGGAGGGTGCTAGCGTTATTCGGAATTATTGGGCGTAAAGGGTGTGCAGGCGGTCGGTCAAGTCAGATGTGAAAGCCCGGGGCTCAACCTCGGAAGTGCATTTGAAACTGGTCGACTTGAGTTCGGGAGAGGGAAGCGGAATTCCGGGTGTAGAGGTGAAATTCGTAGATATCCGGAGGAACACCGGTGGCGAAGGCGGCTTCCTGGACCGAAACTGACGCTGAGACACGAAAGCGTGGGGAGCAAACAGGATTAGATACCCTGGTAGTCCACGCTGTAAACGATGGGCGCTAGGTGTGGGGGGTTTTTAATCCCTCCGTGCCGCAGCTAACGCATTAAGCGCCCCGCCTGGGGACTACGGCCGCAAGGTTAAAACTCAAAGGAATTGACGGGGGCCCGCACAAGCGGTGGAGCATGTGGTTTAATTCGACGCAACGCGAAGAACCTTACCTGGGCTTGACATCTGAGGAACCTCAGGGAAACCTGGGGGTGCCCAGCAATGGGAGCCTCAAGACAGGTGCTGCATGGCTGTCGTCAGCTCGTGTCGTGAGATGTTGGGTTAAGTCCCGCAACGAGCGCAACCCTTGTCTCTAGTTGCCATCATTCAGTTGGGCTACTCTAGAGAGACTGCCGGTGATAAACCGGAGGAAGGTGGGGACGACGTCAAGTCCTCATGGCCTTTATGCCCAGGGCTACACACGTGCTACAATGGATCGTACAAAGGGTAGCCAACCCGCGAGGGGGAGCCAATCCCAGAAACCGGTCCTCAGTTCGGATTGGAGTCTGCAACTCGACTCCATGAAGTTGGAATCGCTAGTAATCGTGGATCAGCATGCCACGGTGAATACGTTCCCGGGCCTTGTACACACCGCCCGTCACACCACGAAAGCCGATGGTACCAGAAGTCGCTGGCCCAACCTTCGGGAGGGAGGCGCCTAAGGTGTGGTCGGTGATTGGGGTGAAGTCGTAACAAGGTAGCCGTAGGGGAACCTGCGGCTGGATCACCTCCTTTCTAAGGTGCAAACCTTAAACACGTAATATCCACCCGCACTCACTCACTATTTAGTTTTGAGGGAGCAAAGAGAGAAGCAGGCCAGTTAGCGAGCTTTATGCCTCAGTCTAAAGGCGTGCGCCTGATGACTGATTTTCTTTCTCTACGGAGGGCCTATAGCTCAGTTTCGGTCAGAGCGCACGCCTGATAAGCGTGAGGTCGTTGGTTCAATTCCAACTAGGCCCACCATCAATTAAGGGGGTGTAGCTCAGTTGGAAGAGCGCCTGCTTTGCACGCAGGGGGTCATCGGTTCGAGTCCGTTCACCTCCACCAGTTTCAGGGGCCGGGGTCAGTAAGAGACCTGGTTCAGGAAGCGACAGCTCCAGAATTTTGCGGGGATTAGGGTTAATCCTCGTTGCTCTTTGACAAGTGAATCGAAGTAAGTAAGAAGAGAGTAGTCCTTAGGAGTTTCCCAAGGCAAAGGCTTTATGGTCAAGCTACTAAGGGCGATCGGTGGATGCCTAGGCGTTGAGAGGCGATGAAGGACGCGGCTAGCTGCGATAAGCTTCGGGGAACCGCTAAACAGGTTGTGATCCGGAGATTTCCGAATGGGGCAACCCAGTCCGGGTAATGCCGGGCTATCGCACACTGAATCCATAGGTGTGCGAGGCGAACGGGGGGAAGTGAAACATCTCAGTACCCCCAGGAAGAGAAATCAAGTCAGAGATTCCCTCAGTAGCGGCGAGCGAACGGGGAAGAGCCCAAACTCAGGCGGTGTAAGCCGGCAAGCGTTGCCGTCTGGGAGTTGTGGGGCCGGTTTGGAGGCGGTTGCCGCCGCCTCGGAAAGTTACCAACCATCCTTTTAGTTGAAGGGTCTGGAAAGACCCGCCGTAGAAGGTGACAGCCCTGTAAGCGAAAAGAGGATGGCTTTCTGGAACCGGTTCCCGAGTACCACGGGGCACGTGGAATCCTGTGGGAATCCGGGTGGACCATCATCCAAGGCTAAATACTACTCAACGACCGATAGTGAACTAGTACCGTGAGGGAAAGGCGAAAAGAACCCCGGGAGGGGAGTGAAATAGAACCTGAAACCGATCGCTTACAAGCTGTGGAAGGACCATAGCAGTCGCGAGGCTGCTGGTCTGACTGCGTGCCTTTTGCATAATGAGTCAGCGACTTACTCTTGGCGGCGAGCTTAAGCCGTGAGGCGGAGGCGGAGCGAAAGCGAGTCTGAATAGGGCGTATTAGTCGCCGGGAGTAGACCCGAAGCCGGGTGATCTATCCATGGCCAGGGTGAAGGTCGGTTAACACCGACTGGAGGCCCGAACCAGTTAACGTTGAAAAGTTATTGGATGAGCTGTGGATAGGAGTGAAAGGCTAATCAAACTCGGTGATAGCTGGTTCTCCCCGAAATATATTGAGGTATAGCCTCGCATGATGAGCGCCGGAGGTAGAGCACTGGATGGACTAGGGGTCTCACAAGATTACCAAACCCAACCAAACTCCGAATGCCGGTGTCTTTAGTGCGGGAGTCAGTCTGCGGGTGATAAGATCCGTAGGCGAGAGGGAAACATCCCAGACCGCCAGCTAAGGTCCCCAAATTCAGGCTAAGTGGGAAAGGATGTGGATCCGCTCAGACAGCCAGGAGGTTGGCTTAGAAGCAGCCACCCTTTAAAGAATGCGTAATAGCTCACTGGTCGAGTGGGTCTGCGCCGAAAATGTACCGGGGCTCAAGCCTGGTACCGAAGCTGCGGGTTCAAGGGAAACCTTGAGCGGTAGGGGAGCGTTGTCGTAGCCTGCGAAGGCGTACCGTGAGGAGCGCTGGAGGTCCGACAAGTGCTTATGCTGACATGAGTAACGATAAAAGGGGTGAGAAACCCCTTCGCCGTAAGCCTAAGGTTTCCTGGGTAAAGTTAATCTTCCCAGGGTTAGTCGATCCCTAAGCCGAGGCCGACAGGCGTAGGTGATGGAAAGCAGGTTGACATTCCTGCACCACCTGATGCGCAGTGACCGAAGGAGGGACGCAGAAGGGTAGGCCATCCGGGTGTTGGACGTCCCGGTTCAAGCCGGTAGGGGGGAGTGGCAGGCAAATCCACCGCTCCTTAACCCCGAGAAGTGATGAGGAGGGGCTTTGCCCCGCAAACTGGCTAATCCCACGCTGCCAAGAAAAGCTTCTAGGTAGTTCATCAGGTGATCGTACTGCAAACCGACACAGGTAGGCAGGGAGAATATCCTAAGGCGCTCGAGAGAACCCTGGTTAAGGAACTCGGCAAAATAGCACCGTAACTTCGGGAGAAGGTGCGCCTCTGCTGGTGATGGGACTTGCTCCCTGAGCTGGCGGGGGTTGCAGAGAAATGGGGGTGGCAACTGTTTACTAAAAACACAGGACTCTGCTAAGTCGCAAGACGACGTATAGGGTCTGACGCCTGCCCGGTGCCGGAACGTTAAGGGGAGGGGTCATTCGGGTTCGCCCGGAGAAGCTCTGAACCGAAGCGCCGGTAAACGGCGGCCGTAACTATAACGGTCCTAAGGTAGCGAAATTCCTTGTCGGGTAAGTTCCGACCTGCACGAATGGCGTAATGATTGCCCCGCTGTCTCGACCAGGGACTCGGTGAAATTGTATTCGCGGTGAAGATGCCGTGTACCCGCAACAAGACGGAAAGACCCCGTGCACCTTTACTACAGCTTGGCATTGGATTTTGGGACAACTTGTGTAGGATAGGTGGGAGGCTGTGAACCTCCGGCGCTAGCCGGAGGGGAGCCAACCTTGAAATACCACCCTGGTTGTTCTAGGACTCTAACCTTGACCCGTTATCCGGGCCGGGGACATTGCCTGGCGGGTAGTTTGACTGGGGCGGTCGCCTCCCAAAGAGTAACGGAGGCGCGCGAAGGTTCCCTCAGGCTGATTGGAAACCAGCCGTTGAGTGTAAAGGCATAAGGGAGCTTGACTGCGAGACCTACAAGTCGAGCAGGTACGAAAGTAGGCCTTAGTGATCCGGCGGTCCCGTATGGAAGGGCCGTCGCTCATCGGATAAAAGGTACGCCGGGGATAACAGGCTGATCTTCCCCAAGAGTTCACATCGACGGGAAGGTTTGGCACCTCGATGTCGGCTCATCGCATCCTGGGGCTGAAGAAGGTCCCAAGGGTTTGGCTGTTCGCCAATTAAAGCGGTACGTGAGCTGGGTTTAAAACGTCGTGAGACAGTTTGGTCCCTATCTGTTGTGGGCGTAGGAGATTTGAGAGGAGCTGTCCCTAGTACGAGAGGACCGGGATGGACGCACCCCTTGTGTTCCGGTTGTGCCGCCAGGCGCAGCGCCGGGTAGCTATGTGCGGACCGGATAACCGCTGAAAGCATCTAAGCGGGAAGCCGACCTCAAGAATAGATCTCCCGGGAGCAATCCCCTAAAGGCCCCTGGTAGACCACCAGGTTGATAGGCCAGAGGTCGAAGTGTGGTAACACATGGAGCTGACTGGTACTAATCGGCCGTGCGGCTTGACCATTTTTCCTTTGCCTTCGGAAACTGTTAAGGATTCACTCTCTTCACGATTCACTTATAACGAAGCTGTCAGCCATCAGCTGTCAGCATTCAGCTAAAGACAAAAAACGACCTTTTTTGTTTTTACGGAAAACGAAAAACGGAAAACGAAAAACGGTTTTCAAAGTTTCCGGTGGCCATAGCGCAGGGGTCACACCCGATCCCATCCCGAACTCGGAAGTTAAGCCCTGCAACGCCGATGATACTACGCGGGCGACTGCGTGGGAAAGTAGGACGCCGCCGGATTTATTTTCCATAGCAACCCCGCCTCTTGACGAGGCGGGGTTTTTTTATCGTTGAAGGGAAATTTAAGGTGTGATATTGTGAACTTGGAAAAAGGAAAAGCGCCATGGAAGAATTGTCGGTCTTACGCCAATACATTGAACAGGGTCGCTACGGTGATGCTCTGCTCTTCATCGACGAGTTGGAAGAGATGTCCAAAGAGGATAAGCTCAACAAAATCTTCAGTTATGCCCTAGTTCTTCTCATCCACCTGATAAAGAAACATGCGGAGCAGCGCACCACCCGCTCCTGGGATTTTTCCATCGATCATGCCGTCCTGCAAATCAAGCGAACCAACCGCCGCCGTAAGGCAGGCGGGGCTTACGCCAGTCCCGCGGAATTAAAAGAGGTTCTGGAAGAAGCCTTCGATTTAGCCTTAAAAAAGGCGGCCCTGGAAGTGTTCGAAGGGGGCCTGGACGAAGCTGAAATGGCGACAAAGGTTGATAAAATAGCGATCGTAGAAGAGGCACTGGCGAAACTCATAGAAAAGGGAGGAACTGACGGCTGCTCACCCGACCCCATCCCGAACTCGGAAGTTAAGCCCTCCAACGCCGATGATACTACGCGGGTGACTGCGTGGGAAAGTAGGACGCCGCCGGATTTATTTTCAGTAACCGTTCATACCAAGTTCGCTTTCTAGTGCAACAAATAGGAGCACTGACAGAGCTCCCTATAACGGGTGGTAGTCAGGTTTGTCAAAGTTTCTGAGAGGGTATCCATCAGGTCATCCATATATGCAAAAAGGCG
>JBMORF010000027.1:0-20972 GCA_049322315.1 Thermodesulfobacteriota bacterium
CGGCCTTGTTTCCACAAGACCTTGAATACACTATTATTCAAAAAAAGTCGCGCCCCCAAGGCCATTTTTTTTCATTTTTTCAAAAAATTTTTCGCCTTTCCCGATAAGGGGGACTGAACGGTTACCTTTGTTTTAATTCATTGGGTATTTTCTTTGAGGCCTCGCCAATGATCTCAATGCTTCGCACAAAGGCCCGCTTCAAGGTCTCGCTGCCTATGAACCGGTCTTTACTCAACCCCCGGCTGTCAGAGATCAGGTACCCAGTTTCATCGAGGATATGGCGCAGATACTCAAGCGGCGAGAGCGGCATATTCCACCTCTTTTAAAATATGCGGCCCGATATAAGGACTGAGGGATTCCACCGTTACCAGTTCAATTCTACGCTGCAAAATCTCCTCTAGAAAAAAGGACAGTTCCATAAAGGCATCAAAGGTTTTCTGTCCCGGCTCGAATTCCACCAGCAGATCGATATCGCTGTCAGGATGTTGTTCTCCGCGCACCAAAGATCCGAACAACCCAATTCTGCTTACCCCAAGGGCCTTAAGGCGATCCCGGTTTTGGTGAAGAATCTTCAGTACGTCCTGTTTCGTTTTGATGGTAGTGTCCATCAGGAGCTCCTCATTCGAGCCTTCTTGTGCGGTTATGATAACACAATTTCTTGAAAAATTTTCTTTTGCGAAGAACGATTGAACCATGTCAGCCATTAATATCCCCGCTTTAGTTAAAGGCCTGCGATAGTGGCTGGAGTTGAGCCAGGAGCAGTTCGCAAAAAAAATTCAAGATTGAAATAATCTTGCAATTATGCATTTTGAATGCATCTTTGCAAGAATAGACAGGCGCCTTCTTCAACCTCTCCGGACGTGCTGCCTATGCTATATCAATCAAACTTTCTTGTTGGAATATCCTCGAAAGAAGGAATATCTCCTTGCCAGACATCATCAATTCGTTGCGAAATGAGTCCAGGAAGGGGAGCCAGGAAATTCAAGGGGTTGACCATTTGGGCCAACCCCTCTTTTTTGCCAGGGATAACCCAGGGATAACCTCCATGTGGAGCCGGATGAGCCGAGAGGCTCACGTCCGGATGTGTGCGGGCATAATGGCGGACGGCTTAGATAAGCCACCGGCGTTCCTTATTGGCCACGGGTCCGAAGTCCTACCTGAGAGTGTGTCGGGATGATGCGATCGCCCCAGATTCCTGGTTTGGTGGAGGGTTTTCTCCAGGGCCCAAAATACTGTCTCGAGGCCCCATAAAAAAGGCTTGACAAATGTTTTGTGCCTTCTACAATGTATGGCAGTCAAAACATTAAGGGGCGGAGCGCATGGATGACCTATCCCTGAGTGCGAGCCTGGAAGACTACCTCAAACAGATGGAGGAACGGTTGATCCCCTTAGGCCTACTTGACCCCGGAGAGCAGGGAGAAGTAGTGCGACTCATCTCCGGCAAAGGATCGTTTCACCGGCTGATGGACATGGGATTGCGGATTGGCAAGAGGTTGGAAATGCTGAGCAATAGGGGCTCGGGCCCCGTCCTTATAAAAATCGATGGCACAAGACTCGCCCTCGGGCGGGGCGTGGCCATGAAAATCCTGATAAGGAGAGTCTCGCCATGAATGGGGTTCAGACGAATTTGGCCCAGTTGCAGCCTGGAGAAAAAGGCAGGATTACCGGCATCGGGGCCCTAAACCCCAAGAAGAGAAGGTTGATGGATATGGGGATGATTGTGGGGGGAGCGGGTCCGGAGGGAAAAGGTCGCGCCCCCGGGCGATCCCATCAAGGTCACCATCACCCATTTGGAGGAATTAGACCGCCATTGGCTCAAGCCGGATAGCGAACTCAAGGTCTGGCAGGGGCTGGAGAGAGACCTGGCGCCCCTGCTGGTCCAAACCGAGGGACGGGAGCATCTTTGGGGATGCTATTTAACCGATAAGATTAATGCAGGGCGAGAAGAAAAAACTTCAAGGCTTTTGTCCTTCGCAGGAATCATCTGAAAATTCTCACAGTCCGCCACAGGAGGCCATCAAGCAATGGCCGCAACAAGAAGCTTTACCAGGATTTAAACAAACCCTGTGTATTATTGGGCAATTCTGGCTTGAGCTCGCTCAGAAGAGCCCTGCTGGAACTGGCAGGTTCCAGTGATGGAGGGGAGAAAAGTGCAGCCGCCATTGCCCATGAATAACTGTTTATAGGTGATGCGGCAGGCAAAATCATGCCTCGGAGGCAAGACCATGACCAAAGATTATAAACTTCATTTACAGGTAAGAAATGGAAACTTGAAAATGATTCCCCAAGGCCCCTTGACCAACGCGGCGGTTGAACAACTTCTGGGGGTGACCCGGTCAGCTCTGACTTTTTTTTCGATGTTGACCGTGGACTTGAGAGAGGCCTGGGAGGTGAAAGACGCATCCCTGGCTCTTTTGGAGGAAGGTTTGCAGCAGCTGATCTCCGAGAAAAAATTGGCCTTGACTTGTGAGATGCCACAATTACGCTGGGTGATGCAGCAACCGTCTAATTCTTCCAGCGCTTGCAAGTGTGGGTGCTTGTGCCCGGATTGCCCGCATCGGTCTGCGGACTCTTCCCTGTCCCCTGAAAAAGGTCCTAAATCCTCTGGGAGCAAGCGCGGTTAACTGGAAATTCTAACGCAACCTGAGGAGGATAAGATTGTGCCGGCTTATTATTATCAGTGTACCCATTGCCAAAGGACCGAATGGCGGATCGGCGGGGTGGATGATCACCTGGCAGTTTGTACACACTGCGGGAACCTGATGTTGCGTCTTGATTATGACCTCTTTTCGCCCTACTTCGAGACCTCGGCAAGCCTGGCAACGCCGCCAGCCCTTCGGTCCCTGGGGCAGGGGTCAAGAGAATAAGCGCTCAGGCAGCGATGGATTAATAAAGAAGAGAGAAGATGCCATGCGGTTGGTAAGAATCTGGTTTATCCGGTTACCGTTGATCTATTCATGTTGGCTTACCACCGGGTGGATTAACCCGACCAGCGGGACAGTGGTAGAGGGCCGGGCATTTGAAAAAATCTCAGCTCTTTTTATAAAAAAGCTTGACAGATATTGGCCCCTTTAATAATGTTCTGTGGATCAAACAATTTTTGGTTTACCATGAAATCCCCTGTTTTAACCGCCAGCATGGAAGACTACCTGGAGGCGATTTATCACCTGGAGCAGGAAAATCAGGTGGCCCGGGTCAAGGATATCACCCGCCGCCTGAAACTCCATAAGTCCACGGTGAGCGGCGCCCTCAAGAACCTGGCAGAGCGCCGGCTCATCAACTACACTCCCTACGGCCTGATAACCCTGACCCCGGAAGGCGCCACCCTGGCCAAAGATGTGGTGCGCCGCCATGAGGCCCTGCGGGATTTTTTCGTCAACGTGCTGAACATTGACAGTGAAACCGCGGAAGAAGCCGCCTGCCTCATGGAGCATGCCATCCCGGGGATTATCGTGGACCGGCTTATCCAGTTTGGGGAATTTTTGGAGATCTGTCCCCGCAGCGGTAGCGCCTGGCTCCAGGATTTCCAGCATTTCTGCCAAAACGCCACGCAAACCAGGCGATGTGAGCAGTGCCTGTCCGAATGCCTGGAAAATTTTGAGGAAAAACAACACTACCGCCAGCCGCAGATTTTGCTGCTTCAGGAACTCAAGCCGGGGCAAAAAGGCATCGTTCTCGCGGTGGACACCGCCGGCAGTCCGGGCCAACGGGTCCAGGAATTGGGCATCAGGCCGGGGGCGGTGGCGCAAATGGAGGGGCTGGGGCCCTATGGCGATCCGGTGGAGGTAAAAGTCAGGGGGTTTCATTTTTCCCTGCGCCGGGAAGAAGCGGCTGCGGTTACGGTGGAACTGCCCTGATGGAGATGATGGGGGAATTTTTTTTGGGGAAAAGGTTTTGTTAACAAAACAAATAATGGTTAGTTCAACTCTGTATCTTTTGCAAAACAAATGGCACTGTTGCTCGAGAGGACAACCTGGCGCCTCAGGGTTGCCGACACCACCCATACCAGAGAGGGAAAACCCATGACGAAATCGATGCGGGAAATGAAAATAAACGAATTAGCGGTTATCAAGACGGTTGCGGCAACCAAAGATTTGGGCCGGAGAATCAGAGACATGGGACTGGTGCCCGGCACGGAGGTTCTCGTTGTTGGTCGGGCGCCGCTCCAAGACCCGGTGGCCTTACGCCTGAAAGGTTTTACCATGGCCCTGCGCAATAGCGAGGCGGATTACATCACGGTGGAGACGGAGGGTTAATCGTGGCGGAAACTATTACGATGGCCCTGGCCGGCAACCCCAATTGCGGCAAAACCACCATGTTCAATGCCATTACCGGGGCTCACCAGCGGGTGGGCAATTATCCCGGCATAACGGTGGAGCGCAAGGAAGGTTCTTACCGTTACGATGGCCTGGAAGTGCAGCTTATTGATATTCCGGGGACCTATTCTTTAACCGCCTATTCCCTGGAGGAACTGGTGGCCCGGAACGTCCTGGTGGACGAGCGGCCGGACGTGGTGGTGGACATCGTGGACGCCACCGCCCTGGAACGCAGCCTGTATCTTGCGGTGCAGTTCATGGAACTGGGGATTCCCCTGGTCCTGGCCTTGAACATGATGGACGAAGTGAAAAAGAAAGGCATCCGGATCAACAGTAAGAGGTTGTCGGAATTGTTGCAGGTCCCGGTGGTGGAAACCGTAGCCCGCCAGGGTAAAGGCAAAGATGACATCATCCGGGAAGCGGTTAACTTCGCCCAAAAATCAGGTCACGACTGGAAGCCCCTGGAAATTTCCTACGGCCCGGATATTGATCCGGTCTTGACGGAAATGACCGTCAGGATTGATGCGGCCAGCTTCATGACCGATCGCTATCCGGCCAGGTGGATCGCCCTGAAATACCTGGAAGGCGATGAAAAAATTATCGAAGCCGGCCAGCAAACCGGTCCCCTCTCACACCAACTTGAACAGATGGCCACCAGGGTGGCGGAGGTTTGCAAAAGAAACTTCAACTCCGATCCTGAGGCCATAATCGCCGACTACCGCTACGGCTTTATCAGCTCCGTGCTCAAGCATCCGAACGTCTTGGTTACGGAGTCCCGGCAGCGCTTTGATCAATCGGACAAAATCGACAAGCTGCTGACCCACAAGCTGCTGGGGCCGGTTATCATGGTTGCAGTCCTCTATGGAGTTTTTCACATTACCTTCAGCCTGGGGGAATACCCCAAGGGATGGCTGGAGGCCCTCTTCGGCTGGATGGGGGAGACTTTTACCGCGATTCTCCCTGAGGGTCTGCTGCAATCGCTGATCGTGTCCGGCATTATTGGCGGAGTGGGCAGCGTCTTGAGCTTTGTGCCGCTGATCTTTGTCATGTTCATGCTGGTCACCTTCATGGAAGACCTGGGATACATGGCCCGGGTGGCCTACATGTTGGACCGGGTGGTTCGTGTCTTCGGCCTGCACGGAGGTTCGGTCATGCCCCTGATTATCTCCGGGGGTCTTCCCGGGGGCTGTGCAGTCCCCGGGGTCATGGCTGCCAGGACCCTGAGGAGCCCCAAAGAACGGCTGGCCACCATCATCACCGCGCCCTTCCAGGTGTGCGGCGCCAAAATTCCGGTGTTCGTCTTGCTGGTGGGGGCCTTTTTCCAGCAAAGCCAGTCCAAGGTCATGTTTTTCATTACCCTGGGCGCCTGGGCCGCGTCCCTGTTGGTGGCCAGGTTGTTGCGCTGGACGGTGATCAAAGGGGCTTCCACCCCTTTTATCATGGAGCTGCCCCCTTACCGGCTCCCGACCCTGCGGGGCGTGCTGATCCATACCTGGGAACGATCATGGCAATATCTCAAGAAGGCCGGCACCATCATCCTGGGCATTGCCATTCTGCTTTGGGCCGCTATGACCTTTCCGCAACTCCCTGACAGCCGGGTTGAGCAGTTTGAGCGTCAGAAGCAGGCCGTTCAGCAAGAGCTGACAGCAGTGGCCAACCAGCAGGGTTTGCCGGAGGCTAAAGACGGTAAAAAGGCAAAGATGCTCCAGGAACAACTGGACAGAATCAAGGCCCGGCAAGGCGAAGCCGAATTGGAGCATTCTGTGGCCGGCCGCCTGGGTCATGCCATTGAGCCGGTGATGGGCCTGGCCGGCTTCAACTGGCAAACCAACATCGCTCTCATAGGCGGATTTGCCGCCAAAGAGGTAATTGTCGCCACCCTGGGCACCGCCTATTCCCTGGGCCAGGTGGATCCGGAAGCCGCCGACAATCTTACTAAGCGGATTGCCGCCGACCCCCACTGGACCTTGCCGGCGGTATTGGCCCTCATCGTCTTTGTCCTGCTTTACGCCCCTTGTTTCGTTACCGAGGTGGCCATGGCCCGGGAAGCCAACTGGAAATGGGCCCTGTTTGCTCTGACTTTCAACACGGTGCTGGCCTATGCCATTGCGGTGCTCATTTTTCAGGTAGGGTCCAGGCTTTAAGGGTCGAGGAAGGAGTCCTAAGCCCCTTCCCCCCCGACCCTCATGAGCCACGTCGGCCAAGGTCCAGGGGATAAGATCAGACCTTCCGAAAAATATCAACTTAGACGGGACCAGCTCCACCCCGACGGTGGAGCTGTCCCCAGTACAGGAGAACCATGATTTTCGAAGTCTGCCATGCCATTCCGGGACGCTTACGCTTGAAAATATCCCCACGACGGGGAGAAGCGGAGCTGGTCCAGGCTTTACAAGGGCGTTTGTTGGCGCAGAAGGCCATTTTTGGGGCGGAATGGCGTCCCCAAAGCCGGAGTTTGGTTATCCGTTATTACCCAGGCAAAATCGACCAGAAGGAGCTGCTGGTCCAAGCAAGTGAGTTTTTTGCAGAAAAAGGGATCACCCTGCCTTCCCGGCAGGACGGCCGCGAGAGTTTGGGAGGCGGTATGGCCCATTTTCTCGGGCTCACGGTCTGCATGGGTTACGTGTTTATCAAGAAGATTTTGTTAAAACAGGCTATTGCCCAAGGGCCCTTGAGTTTATTGGGCCTGGTGGCGGGCCTTTCTTCCCTGGCTACTTTGAAGTCCGGCCTGACGGCAGGGAAACAAAAGCCGGGAATTTCGTTGGAAACCTTTATCGGGGGCGCGGCTCTGGTGGCGGTGGGGGCCGGCGAGGCCCTGGCGGCCTTGGAAGTGTTGTGGATCGAAAAAGGCTCCCATTTACTGACGGACTATCTGGCGGACAGGTCGCAACGGCAGATCAGGGAAATGTTCTCCACGGCGGGGGAAAAGGCCTATATCCATCATGAAGGGGTGGAAGTGGAGGTCCCCTGCGACACCCTGCAGGTGGGAGACGAAGTGATTGTCCACACCGGCGAAAGAATACCGGTGGATGGGGAGGTAATCCACGGCGAGGCCTTGGTGGATACCTCCCATATCACCGGTCAAGCTCAGCCCGAAAGGAAGAGCGCCGGAGATCCGGTCTTTGCCGGTACTTATATCCGCAAGGGGGTCATTGCCATCCGGGCCGAGAGGGTGGGAGAGGCTCTCTACCTGCGTCAGGTCTTAAAACTGGCGGAAGAGGCCCTGGGCAACCGGGCCGCGGTGCAAAAGGTGGCGGATAAACTGGGCGAGCGCATGTTGCGCACCGGGTTATTGGCAACTGCGGCCACTTATCTGCTCACGGCCAGCTTTGCCAAGACCTTTGCCGTCATGTTGACCATGGCCTGTCCCTGCGCCACGGCCCTGGCCGCCGGCAGCGCCATCAGCGCCGGACTCTACACCGCCATGGACAAGGGAATTTTGATTAAAGGTGGCCGTTATTTGGAAGAAGTGGGGACCGCCGACACTTTTTGCTTTGATAAAACCGGCACCATTACCCCCCGTCGCCCCGAAGTGAGTTTGGTTATCGGTGAAAATGGGGTACAGGGAGAGACCTTATTGCAGTGGGCGGTGTCAGCCGAGCAACATAATAAACACCCCATTGCCGCCGCCATTAAACAGGAGGCCCACAGGCAAGGCATCCAACCTCTACCCCATGCGGTCTGCGATTATACCTTGGGAGAAGGGGTCAGGGCGGAGGTTCAGGGCCAACAAGTGTTGGTGGGAAATGAACGGTTTTTAAGGAAGGAGCGAGTTCAACTGGCCCCTGCCCTGGAGTTGGCAGCCGGAAAGGCCGAGGCCCAGGGGCAGACCGTAGTATACGTGGCCTTAGAGGATACCGTCATCGGCCTGATCGGGATTAACAACCATCTGCAACGGGGCGCCGTGGGGATGATCGCAGCCCTGCAGGCGGACGGGGTGAGAAAGACGGTTTTGATCACCGGGGATAAGGCGGAGGTGGCGCACAAGGTGTTAAACCATCTGCCCTTTGATGCCCATTTTAGCTCGCTGCTGCCTGAGGACAAGGCCCGGGTAGTGAATGAGCTCAAGGAGAACGGGCATAAGGTGGTGGTGGTGGGGGACGGGGTGAACGACGCCCTGGCCCTGGCCCAGGCGGATATCGGCATTGCCATGGGCGCCGGAGGCTCGGAAATAGCCCTGGCCACCGCCGATATCGTCTTAACTAACGGAGATTTGGGCAAGTTGGTTTATCTCCGGGAATTGAGCCAGCAAACCCTGAAAATTGTCCACCAGAACTTCTGGCTGGCGCTGAGCACCGATCTCCTCGGGGCCGGGTTAGGCCTCCTGGGGTTTTTGCCCCCGGTGTTGGCCGGCATGTTTCACATTGTCCATAGCCTCGGGATTATGGCTAATTCCGGCAGGCTGCTAACCTTTGCCGGGCAGTGGGACCGGACTAAACGTGAAGCAAAGGGAGAAGGGAACCGGCTCGATTCCCGCCCCCTGCTGCCCCCGGTCACTTTTCAGGAGCAGGTTTAATTATTCACCTACTACGGCAAGCGAAAGGATTACAGGTTGGATTTAAACATTATCTATGAGCTCCGTTCCATGATTACCATCGCCCACCATATCCCCGGCCGCATACGCTTGCGGTTATCCCCCCAGGTCCTGGAGAAGGCGGGCAATTTCGATTTATCCAGCGTTCAGAAGCTGAACGGGATTAACGGCAACGGGATTAAAGGGGTGGAAATCAACCCCCTGGCCCTTTCCGCGATTATTACCTATGACCCTAAAAAGCTGCCTCCCCGATGGTGGGAGGAATTTGTCCAAAGCGAAGACTCAGCCGCGCAAGTTATCAACCAAATACTTTCTGACAAGAGAATAACGGAGGTAACAGAGGATGGATGAAAGATGGCCTGAGGAGCATCTACAAGCAGAAGGGGGCCCCGAGAAGCCCCCGCAGGGACAGGCCCCGGGTATGAATCCAGGACCGGCGCCGATGGCGGGCGACATGGGGGGAGGAAACGGTATGGGCGGCCTTGGCGGACCGGCTCCGAGTCATGGTCAGGGCGGATGCGCCTGTGAGGAGTCCTCGGCGGTGGCCGCTCCCCCTCCCCAGTCCGGCGGCATGATGCCCGGACCTGGTATGGGAGGCCCGCCGATGATGGGTCCGGCCCCTGGTCAGGCCGGCGCCTATCACGGCGGCGCCCCCCCTTACGGCCATGGAGTATCACCGCCTTACGGACATGGCGCCACCCCACCGTATGGGCACGGCGCTACTCCCCCTTACGGGCACGGCTCCACCCCGCCTTATGGTCACGGCGCTACACCACCTTACGGTCACGGCTCTACACCGCCTTACGGACATGGCGCTGCGCCGCCTTACGGACATGGGGACACGCCCCCTTATGGACCCGGAGGAGCAGCGTCCTACGGCTATGGAGACGCCCCCCCTTACGGGTTCCAACCGGGAGCCCATCCTGATTGCTGCGGGCAAGGTTCAAGCCATGGCGGAGGGATGATGGGGCACCCTAAATTCCAGGAGCACCGCTATGGCCTCGCCGGCATGCTCACCGATCTGGCCAAGGGGAATCCCAACTGGGACGGCATGGCGCAGTGGATCGACAGCGGCGCCGGGGACTTCTGGAAAGGGGCGTTAATCGGCGCCGTGGTGGCCTTGGTCTTGACCAGCGACACCGCCAAAGGGGTACTTGGCAATATGTGGTCTATGGCCTTCGGCGAAAAGGAAAAAGCAGAGCAAAAATCATAGGAGAAAATACCATGAAGCATACGCATATGGCCCACCCCCAGGCTTACTATCCACCCCAAGCCGCCGCTTATCCTTACTCCGCCCGGACGGTTTCACCCCTGGTGCCGCGGATGTCGTTAATCTCCGGCGTCCTGGGGGCCGCGGCGGTGGGAGCGGGCGCCGCGGCCAAAGGTATCCGTCTGGTCAAAGAAGGCGCCATGACCCGGGAAGAAGCCGTCAGACATACCATTCAAGAGGCGGCCGGGGGCGGGATTGCCAGCGCCGTGGCCGCGGCGGTGACCGGGGCCGTGGGAGCCTCCGGAATCTTGGGAATATTGGCCTTTGTGGCCACCGCCACCGGCGCCAAATATCTCTGGGATACCGCGGTTTCTCCGGCAAAAACTAAATAATCACCAATAATTACGGAGGCAAGCATGTCATTTTCAGCACATCACCATCTGCCAGGACAACAGGCTTATTATCCCCAGTATCAGGCGTCTGCGCCGGCGGCCCCGCCAGGTTATTTTGACGGCTGGGTCAATTTTGGCGAGGGCAACTATGTCAAGGGTTTTGTCATCGGCGCGGTGCTGGGTTTTCTGGTCGCCAATCCGACGGTGCAGAAGGCTGTCGTGCGAGGCGCGGCCACCATCTGGTACTCCGTTATGGGAGGAATGGAAGAGTTAAAAGAGCAGGCCCGGGATGTCAGGGCCGAAATGGAAGCCGCCACAGAATAAGCGTCAGCCTTCATGGTTCAGTTGACGGTCAAACCAACCAAAACCATGACGTCTAAAATACCAGGCCTGAAAGGTTCTTAGTGGCGCCTTTGGATGCACAGGCCGGAAGCCTGTGCATCCAGGTCTTTCAGGGCGAGCCGTAGCCGCCGGGAACAACGCCTAAGAGGCGCTTTGCCGTGGGATCAGGCCGTTTAACAAAATTGCCGGTTGCTACCGAAAAGCGGCAAGCCGGCGGTTGAAAACTTTTCAATAAGCTCTCGGAGGGGAAGGTGATGGTCTCGCAGGTGAGTAAGGTAGAGGTATCTTTACAGGAGAAACGCAGCGCCGCCAAAACCGGGATGCTTTGCTCCATGGGAGCCCTGGCGATAACTGGATTTATGAGAGGGCGGGGGGCCAAAACCCTCCATCTGTGGTCGGCCCTCGCTCTGATCGGCTTCTCGTGCTGGCACCATCATCTCTATCGCTAGGAAAGGGTAATGGCATTTCATTTAGTCCATGATACTCGCCGGCGTCTACGCTTAAAAGCTCCCTTACTGTCTGATCCCGCCTTTGATGAGGCCTATCTGCAGGACTACCTGGAGGCCCTGGAGGAGGTGACCTCGGTCCGGGTAAATACCCTGGCGGGTTCGGTGGCCATTAAATATACCGGTGGGGAGGCCGCCAAAGAAAAGATTCTCCGGGCTTTGCAGTCATTACCGACGGAAGTCCTGGGAGATGAAAACGACTCCTCTTCCCGGGTTGATGTGGGAGATGTTTACCGCCGCGGCGCCGTAATGCTGTTAACCTTGCTGCTCCCCCGGCGGCTGGTGCCGGTGGTGAGCTGGATTTCCTGTTTCCCGGTAATCTGGCAGGGACTGGCCACCCTGGTCAAAGAAGGGCTAAAGGTCGAAGTTCTTGACGCCACGGCCATTACCCTCTGTTTGCAGCGACGGGATTATCTTACCGCCAACGCCATCAATTTATTACTCACCTTTGGGGAATATCTCCAGGAAAGCACCGAGAGAAAATCCCACCAGTTGCTGCGTCAACTTTTAAAGCCGCCGCTGGAAAAGACCTGGATAGAAAAAGATGGCCAGGAAATAGAGGTCGAGGTCAAGTCCCTGCGGGTGGGGGACCTGATCCTCGGCCATACCGGGGAACTCATGCCGGTGGACGGGACGGTGGTGGCGGGAGAGGCCTCGGCCAACCAGTCCGCCATTACCGGGGAATACGTGCCGGTACACCTCCGGACAGGTAGCCAGGTCTTGGCCGGCAGTGTGATCGAAGAGGGCCATATCAAGTATCGGGCGGAAAAGGTGGGAGCAGAGACCACCCTGGCTCGGGTAGGCAAATTTATCAGCACCGCCATCCGCAGACCCGCCCCCTATCAAAGGGAAAGCGAGCGGCTGGCCGATAAATTAGTGCCCCTCACCTTTGGCCTGGGCGCGGGGGTCTTTGCTCTGACCCGAAATCTGCGGCAAACGGCCGGGGTTTTATGCGTGGATTATTCCTGCGCCCTGAAACTTTCCGCCCCCGTTGCTCTGCGGGCCAGCATGTATCGGGCCGCGACTTCAGGGGTGTTGATCAGGGATGGCCGGGCCTGGGAAAGGCTGTCTAAAGTAACGACCTTTGTCTTTGATAAAACCGGCACCCTGACCCAGCGGTCCCTGCAATTAAGCAAGATCATCCCCCTCAAAGGAATGGTTTCTGAGGAAAGGCTATTAAGCCTGGCTGCCACTGCGGAAGCGCCCTACGGCCATCCTCTCTCCCTGGCCTTAAGCCAGGAAGCCGCCAACAGAGGGGTGGCGCTTCTCCCCCGGAGTCTGGCCGAGTATATTGTCGCCCATGGGGTCAGCTCTATCATCGAAGGAAAGAAAATCCTGGTGGGCAGCCGGCATTTTCTGGAGGATGACTCCGGCATAGACTGTCACCCGGCTGATGCTCAAGAAAAAGAGATGTATCGAGAAGGGAAGAGTATCCTTTATGTCGCCCAGGACGGACAGCTTATCGGGCTTTTGGCCTTGAACGAGACCTTAAGGCCGGAAGCCAAAGAAACCATTAAAGGCCTGAAAGACCTGGGCGCCAAGCGCATTGTCATGCTCACCGGCGATAACCGGCAGGCCGCCCAGGCCATAGGCCGGAAATTGGGGATCGATGAGGTCAAATGGGAATTTCTGCCGGAAGAAAAGGCCGGGTTTATTAGTTCTTTGAAGAAGGAAGGCGAAACCGTAGGATTTATCGGTGACGGGGCCAACGACGCCCCCGCCCTGATTAGCGCGGATGTCGGCATCTGCCTGCGCGAGGGGTCTTCCCTGGCCCGGGAAACCGCCGCCATCTTGCTGCAAAAAGATGACTTGGGACCCCTGCCGTGGGCCTATGCCTTTTCCAAACAGACCATAAAATTTACCCGAGAGAATTTCTATCTGGCCACTGGATTGAATTCGGGCATACTGGCTCTGACGCTTCTGGGTAAGATTAACCCTTTGCTTACTTCTATTTTGCACAATTCCATTACTGTGGGGATTCTCTTACGGTCCTTGAGCCTCAGCGGAGAGGAGAAAAAATGAATACGCTCTGGGAGGCCGCTTTCGATATGCCCTTGCGGGTGGTGGGACTGGGAAAGGGTCTGGAAGACTTAAGGGACCTGGGGGTGGGAAAAGGCCAGGTAATTACCAAGCTGAGAGAAGAAATTCTCTATCCCATTTTCCTCCTCCTGACTCCCCGCAGGCCTGTGCTTTTGACCGGAGGAATGAGCAGAAAAGTTGTCGTTGCCAAGGGCAGGAAAGAGATGGCCCTCACCGACTTGTCACCGGGGGACCGGGCCAGGATTGTCAACTTCACCGGGGGAAAGCATCTCCGGGATAGCCTCGACCTCTTGGGCCTTGCCATTGGCGAAAAAATCCAGATTAAAACCATTTTGCCGGTCATGCGCTATATCTGTTTGGTTAATGATAAAAGGCACTTGGCCCTACTGAGCGGGATGGCCACGAAAGTCTGGGGGCGTCCGGCCAGCCAGCCGGAATCCTGTCAACTGCCTTTTGCCCCCTTGGAAGAGCCGTTCCAGGTGGAGAAGATTTTAGGAGGCCGAAGGGCCCATGCCAACCTGGAGGCCATGGGTATTACCTCTCGCAGTTCCCTACGCTTAAAACGGATAGAACCCTTACCCTCCATCAGCTTGGGGAAAGAATGCGCCATAATGATAGAAACCGCCAAGGGACTGAGGCTCTGTTTGGACAAAGGCCAGGCTGAACTGATCCGGGTAGAATAGTACCCTTTTTCAATCCACTTTTGGCGCAGTAAAAAAGTGGCTTTGACAGGAATTTTTGCGGTGGTTTCTGCTGGAAATAAGTTGGCTGGGGGACTAGGATTCGAACCTAGATCGGCGACTCCAAAGGCCGCTGTCCTGCCATTGGACGATCCCCCAGTTTTGTTGCCGGGAGGGGCTAAGGTTCCCCCCCGAAATTATGACCATCAGCCTCCGGGATTGCAAGTATTTTGAGACTTCAAACCCCGCCAAACTGACGGCGGGCCCGACGGCCTGCCCCGACCTGCATATTAAGCAATCAATAATCAGTGATCAGTAATCAGGGCGGGTAATTCTTTTTCCGATCCCTGACCCCTGCCCTCTATCCCCCCAAGGCATTGAGCATCAGGGTGATGGGTTTCGCCTCGGCGCAGGGGCCGTGAAACTGGATGGGACCGGGAAAACGGTAATCATCCTCCAGGGCCCATTTCTCCCGTTCTTGTTCCAGAATCTTGAAGGCCGGGCTCTCCAGGTCCACCTTCTGCTTCTGGATGACCAGTTCCAGGCGGGCGGTGCGCTCCTCCAGATGCATCAGCGGCGCCAGGGGAATCCCCAGGGGCTGCCACTGCTCCACCGGCAGGTGCAGGTCTTTGATGGAGGCCATGTAGCCCGTGGCCCCGTTGGCCAGAAGGCTGAAGGCGGCCTGCCCCAGATTATAGGTGTAATCGCAATCGAACCTGGTGGGGAAGGTGCCCCGGCCGTCGTAGCCGTAATAATGATTCTGGGTGCGGAAGGTGCCTTTATAAATCCCCTTGGAGCGCTGTTTCCGCAAATAAGTGGCCACCATGCCCAACAGGATTTTTTCCGTGTTCACCTGGGCGTATTGAAAATTGCCGTGGCTGTCCCGGGGCAGCAGCAAGCCCCGTTGCAGCTCCGGGGGCAGGCCCAAAAAGACCCGGCTGTCATAGTCCCGCCAGATGTCGTTATTGTCGATGAGCTGCACCTGGTCTTCGAAAGGCAGGTTATGGAAGGACTCGCCTTCGTGGGCCTCCCGGTTGTAAACCGCAATAATATGGCTGACCTTGATGATTAAGGCATTGATTTCATGAATGAATTCCAGGATACCCTCGGGGATCAGGATGGTGCCGTAGTTCTTCCCCAGGTTGGCCCGGGCCACCACCACGTCGGCGATGAGGCGCACCACGTTATGGATGGTCAGCTCCCGTTCTTCGATCTCTTCGCCGATGAGAATAACGTTGGGGTGGGTCTGGAAGGCCACCTCCAGGGCGATGTGGGAGGCGCTGCGGCCCATGAGGCGGTTGAAGTGCCAGTATTTGAGGTCCGATTTGCAATCGGAATTGAGGTTGCCGATCTCCGTGGCGAAGGCCAGGCAGGCGGAATGATAACCGAAGGGAATCTGGCAGAGTCCCGGCACCTGGAGGTCGCCGTCGATGGTCTTGGGGATGCCGATGACCTGCACCCCCAAATCCCGCAGGTTCTCCGCCAGGAAGGCGGAGTTGGTGTTGGAATCATCGCCCCCCACCACCACCAGGCCGGAGAGTTTGAGGTCGGCGCAGGTCTGGCGGCACTGCTCCATTTTCTGGGGATTATCGATCTTGTCCCGACCGGTCCCCAGCATATGGAAGCCCCCGGAATTTTTATAGCGGTCCACCATTTCCTGGGTGATTTCCACGTGCTTGTTGATCATGATCCCCTTGGGACCGGCTAAAAATCCCAGAACCCGGCTCTCTGGATGGGCGCTCTTGGCGGCCTCGAAGAGCCCGGCAATGACGTTGTGGCCCCCGGGGGCCGGGCCGCCGGAGAGGACGATGCCGAGGTTCCGGGGCCCGTCCCAGAGGGGCTTTTCATTCGAGGGGACGACTTCCAGGAGCTTATTCTGGCTGACGAAAGGCAGTTGCTCCCGGGCCACCTTCAGGACCTCCAGATCCTCGTGGTCCAAGGTCCGAGTGGCGCCCACGCCTTGAAGCGCCGGACATAAAGGGGGCTGGTAGGCCCGCCTTTCGCTGGAAATGGGGCTTTCCCCCTGCAACAACCCGGCGATGATAGTCTCCGGTTCCAGAAGTTGCCCCGCGCCCTTGGTCTTAGCTTGCATCAATACTTCTCCTCGTGGCCTGGAAAAGGAAATTTTTCTCTGAAGGCGGCCCCAGGCATCCGCCCAAATCAGGGTGCCCCTGCAGGCGCACCCTTTAGAAAATTTGGCATTTTGACAGTGAGTCGGCTTCAGGGTCGGGCTGGAACTACCCCCACCCCTCAAGAAGCCATAATATTATAATTTAAGACAAAATGTCCATAAAAGGAAGGGGGGGCCAAAGAAGCCGCCCTCGGGAGTGCGGGGTTAAGTGCAGATAAGGGCCTAAGCCTGGCCCTTTTTTTAAAGGAATTTAAGAGGAAAGCCAGAAACCGGAAAACCGGCGCTAACGCCCCGGGGAAAGAGATTTTTAAAGGGAGGGGGCGAAGGAGCCGCACCGCCGGGAAAAGCCGGGGCAAAGAGGGAACTCCAGGGCTTATTTCCTTGCCTTGCAAATTCTCCCGGAGCACCATATATTTGGGTATTATGCAGGTGGGAGACTGTTTTCACCATCGAACCCGGAGGAACTATGAACGACCAGCCCAAACCCGCCGTCACCCGGGGCCAGATTGCCCTGCGTTTGCTGATTACCGTGCTTTTTTTGCCCATCAACGGCATCGTCAACGCCACCATCGTCTTGACCACCCTGTTCCAGTATGTTTACCTCTTGATTACTTTGCAGCACAGCGAGCCGGTCCGGGTCTTCGCCAATAAAGTAATCAGTTACGGCTACCGGGTTTGGCGCTTTATCAGCCTGAACGAAAACCTGCGGCCCTTTCCCTTCACGGAGATTCCCGGGGAGATGGAATTACCGGAAGAGGAAGTCACTTTTACTTAGGCCGGCGAGGCTGCTGAAGGGGTTTAGCCAGCCGGGGTGACCGTCGCGGCTGCACCCCCAAAGAGGAGGCGCGATGACAGAGTGCGTCCCGCTGACCCGGGAGATGCTCCCTGACCCGGTGGACCTGACCATCGAGGACGAGGCCCTGGATTTCCTTAGGGCCAAACAGGCCGCGGACCAACGGGCCCGGGAGCTTTGTGAAGATCCCATGCTCCTGGCCTGGTTCGACCGGGCCGCGGGCCGGCATTCCCCCAACCTCGTCTGCTGCCTGGAAGACCTGCCCAATTGGCTGGCGTACGGCTTAAGCCGGGGCGGGGATCTGATTATCGATATTAACCACGAGGCTTTTGTCTTTGTCTACCGGAGATGAATATATGTGTGCCCAAGAGAGCGCTCCACCCCTGGATTTTATCCGCCAGATCATCAGCGACGACCTGAAGGCCGGGAAGAACGAGGGCCGGGTGATGACCCGTTTTCCTCCGGAGCCCAACGGCTACCTGCACATCGGCCACGCCAAGTCCATCTGCCTCAATTTCGGGGTGGCCCAGGAGTTTGGGGGCCTGTGCAACCTCCGCTTCGACGACACCAACCCCACCAAGGAAGAAGAGGAATACGTCCAATCCATCCAGGCGGACGTGCGCTGGCTGGGGTTCGATTGGGGGGAGCGCCTCTATTTCGCCTCCGATTACTTCGAGGAACTCTATCAATACGCGGTGCATTTGATCAAGAATGGCAAGGCCTATGTGGACGACCTGAGCGCCGAGGAGATCCGGGAGTACCGGGGCACCTTGACCGAGCCTGGCAAAGACAGCCCCTTTCGCACCAGGTCGGTGGCGGAAAACCTGGACTTATTTGAGCGTATGCGGGCCGGGGAATTCCCGGACGGGGCCCGGGTCTTAAGGGCCAAGATCGACATGGCCTCCCCCAACCTGAATATGCGGGACCCGGTGCTCTACCGCATCCTGCACGCGGAGCATCACCGCACCGGGGACAAGTGGTGCATCTATCCCATGTATGACTATGCCCACCCCATCTCCGACGCCCAGGAGGGGATCACCCATTCCATCTGTACCCTGGAGTTTGAAGACCACCGGCCCCTGTACGATTGGACCCTGGACAACCTGCCGGTGCCCTACCGGCCCTATCAGTACGAGTTTGCCCGGCTGAATTTAAGCTACACGGTGATGAGCAAACGCAAACTCCTGCAACTGGTGAACGAAGGTTTTGTTAAGGGCTGGGACGACCCCCGCCTGCCCACCCTCTCGGGCATGCGCCGCCGGGGTTACACCCCGGAGTCCGTGCGCCTCTTTTGCGAAAAGATCGGGGTGGGCCGCCGGGAAAACATCGTGGACCTGGCCCTTTTAGAATACTGCGTCCGGGAGGATTTGAACCGCCGCGCCCCCCGGGTGATGGGGGTGCTTAAGCCCCTTAAAGTGGTCATCGAGAACTACCCGGAAGGCCAGGTGGAAGAGTTGGAGGCGGTGAATAACCCCGAAGACCCGTCCCTGGGGACCCGGAAGGTGCCTTTTGCCCGGGAGCTCTATATCGAGGCGGAAGATTTTCTGGAAGAACCCCCGAAAAAGTTCTTCCGCCTGGCCCCGGGCCGGGAGGTGCGGCTGCGCTACGCCTATTTCCTCAGGTGCGAGAGGGTGGTGAAGGACGAAACCGGCATGGTGGTGGAACTGCGCTGCACCTACGACCCGGAGACCAAGGGGGGCCAAGCTCCGGACGGCCGCAAGGTGAAGGCCACCCTCCACTGGGTGGCCGCGGCCCAGGCCGTAACCGCGGAAGTGCGCCTCTACGACCGTCTCTTCACCAAGAGCGCGCCCGGGGAGGAGCACGGCGGCGACTTCAAGGCGGACCTGAACCCCAACTCCCTGGAAGTCCTGCAAAATTGCCGCCTGGAACCGTCCCTGGCCCAGGCCCGCCCCGGCGACTTCTTCCAGTTCGAGCGCCTGGGCTACTTCTGCGTGGACGCCAAAGATTCCACCCCGGACGCGCCGGTCTTCAACCGCACCGTGACCTTGCGAGACCCCTGGGCGAAGATGCAGCAGAAGGGTAAATAACATAAATGATAGCAAAATTAACAAAAATCAAGATTCACTAATCGAGACATAAGAGGAAATGTTTTGGATGTTGAATACGTTCATAGTGAAGTCCTGCCATTGTGGAGGCAATATGCCGAGGACTCATTAAGCGGTCTTCGCTTATATTTGCAGACCTTGGAGGATTTCATCAATGAAGCAGAGAAGGAGGAAATCGAAGAGATAAAAGCAAGGTTTCCTGGGGGAACAAAAATAGATTGGTCTTGGCATTATCCTGTTCATTAGGAAGAGATATTTTTCACTCAGCTACGATCATCGTTTATTGTATCAATCATCTCAGTTGCAGAAGTACATCTTGGCATGATATGTAAACAAGTTTTCTATAGTTTGTCGATACCATTCGAATACAACGATAAAGAGAATTTTAAAGTAAGGGGTAATAACTTAATTCGCGGTAAAAAGTATTTAAGAAAATTTGGCGATTTTAAGAATCCGAATGATAAACTTTGGGATTTAATTTAATTTACTTAGTTAGATGCTGTATAGTGCATAATGATAATAACATAGAAGGCAATCGATCAAAAAAACAGCGGGATAAGCTCTGTAATTTTGTAGATAAACAACCTGGGCTTTCTGAATCTCAAAAATATCTCAAAATTCATTCCGAATTCCCTATATTTTCCATTGATAAAATTCAAGAGTTTGTTTTTTCATTATATGATGAATTAGAGCAATTGTGTGCAAGAAAACTTAAGGCCATTTAAGTCAGAGCTTTAGCGCCGCATTGCCTTGAAATCATATACAACTTATGGGGAGGGCACAGAAGCTACAAGCCCCTGAGGTTCGAAAAGGTTGTGGCGGATGGATAAGCAGCCTTCAGACATCAAACAAATCGGGGAGGTTGCGGGCGCCGTGGATAATGCGCTCCACTCGGACGTTATTGGCATGGACGGTGTAGAAAATTAGGTAACGCCCAAAGGGTGCCATGCGAATCCCTTCTCCCAGTACCGGGCGCAGCGGCGCAGCTTCCGGGTGGGCGGTGATTTTGCGGCAATGCCCCCGAATTTCCTGAATGAAGGAAACCGCCCGTTGGGGATTGTCACGGGCGATATAGTCGCCGATTTCCTCAAGGTCGCGTGCGGCAACCGCGGAAAAGATGCAGTTCATGAGGGGGATCAGGGCTTGGGCCTGAGCTTGGTATATTTTGCTTCAAGCCGAGCGAACACCTCCTCCGCCGGGACGCCGGGGCCGCTGTTGACGCCCTCCTGAATCTGCCCGCGGAGATTTTTTATTTGCGCTTCCCGCAATTCTTCCTGCTCCTCCAGGAGCCGCAAGGCGTCTCTGACGACTTCGCTGGCGCTGATATAGCGCCCGCGGTTAATCTGCTTTTTTATGAAGCGCTCAAAATGTGAGCCGATGGCGTAGCTGGAGGGCATGGCTAATTCTCCTTGCCTTCTTATCGATATTTATCAATAATTGATAACATGAGCAGGGGTTTGAAGCAAGGTCAGATTTCAGCCATGAGAGCCGAACCGCATGAAAGACGCAGAGACCACGAAGAAAACTCGAGACAAGTATGACTGGTCCCGCTTTGACGCCATGACTGAAGAAGAGTGTCAGGCCGCGGCCTTGAGAGACCCCGAGGCGCAACCCATAACTTCCGGGAATGAAGGACGGCTGCAGCGGACCCCACAGGTGAAGATCATTCGCCGGGCTCTGGGCCTCAGCCAGGAAGAGTTTGCGGCCCGTTTTCACATTCCCCTGGGCGCCTTGCGTGATTGGGAACAGAGCCGCAAGGAACCCGATGCCGCGGCCCGGGCCTATCTCACCGTCATTGCCCGCAATCCCCAGGCGGTGAGCGACGCCTTGCAACCACCGCCATGAACACCCACAAACAAGACAACCGGTAAAAAACTAGAACCTATTCCCAAACCTATTCTGATACCAATTCGCATTCAAAGGACGTTGAACTGTAGGGGCGAACCTTGTGTTCGCCCGTGGCTC
>JBMORF010000028.1:0-20405 GCA_049322315.1 Thermodesulfobacteriota bacterium
TTGTGGTTTTCGTTAAACATCTTACAATGTTAACTTACCACAGACTTGGAGCCTTTTCCATTGCTATTCTCAATTAATTAAATAATGTTATGCATCTTTTCACCGTTACTTGGTGCGAAAGATGAGTAATTAATTAAAAGAGGGAGTTCATTCATGTGGGAATATACGGACAAATTAAAGGAATATTTCTTGAATCCTAAAAACGTGGGCGAAGTGGAAAACCCGGATGGCGCGGCCACGGTGGGGTCCCTGGCCTGCGGCGACGCGCTGAAGCTGACTTTCAAGCTGGATGCCAGCGGACGCATTCAAGACGCCCGCTTCAAGACCTTCGGCTGCGCCAGCGCCATCGCTTCGGCCTCGGCCCTCACGGAAATGATCAAGGGCAAGACGGTGGAAGAGGCCGCCCAGATTACCAACCAGGACATCGCCGACTTCCTGGGGGGGCTGCCCGAGGAGAAGATGCACTGCTCGGTCATGGGGCGGGAGGCCCTGGAGGCCGCCATTGCCCACTACCGGGGCGAACCCGCGCCGGTGGAGGAAGGCCGGATCGTCTGCGAATGCTTCGGGGTCACGGCAGAGGAGATTGAACGGGTGGTCCGGGAAAACCATCTGCGGACGGTGGAAGAGGTGACCAACTATACCAAGGCCGGGGGCGGCTGCGGCAACTGCCACGAAGCCATCCAGGAGATCATCGAGAAGGTGTGCTCCGAAGGCAAGGTGATCACCCGGCCCAAGCTCTCCAATATCCAGAAGATCAAGATGATCGAAGAGACCATTGACCGGGAGATCAGACCCGCCTTGCAACAGGACGGGGGCGATCTGGAGCTCATCGATGTGGTGGGCAACCGGGTGCTGGTGGCCACCCGGGGGGCCTGCGCCTCCTGCGCCGCCTCCCACCTGACCCTGAAACAGGTGGTGGAGGCCAAACTCCGGGAACTGGTCTGGCCGGAGTTGGAAGTGGAGGAGGTGACCTCGTGAAGCCCATCTACCTGGACAACAACGCCACCACCCAGGTGGCCCCGGAAGTGCTGGAGGCCATGCTGCCTTATCTCCGGGATTTCTATGGCAACCCCTCCAGCATGCATACTTTCGGGGGGCAGGTGGGACGCCAAGTCCGCCGGGCCCGGGAGCAGGTGGCCCGGCTCATCGGCGCCGCGCCGGAGGAGATCATCTTCACCAGTTGCGGCACGGAGAGCGACAACACCGCCATCCGCTCCGCCCTGGCCACCAACCCCGGCAAGCGCCATATCGTCACCACCCGGGTGGAGCACCCGGCGATTCACTCCCTGGCGGCCCGCCTGGCCCAGGAAGGATACCGGATCACGGAAATCCCGGTGGACGCCGCCGGCCGCCTGAATATGGAGTTATACGCCAAAAGCCTGAGCCCGGACACTGCTATAGTCAGTATGATGTGGGCCAACAACGAAACCGGGGTCATCTTCCCGGTGGAGGAGGCGGCCACCCTGGCCCGGAACCGGGGGATTCCCTTTCACACCGACGCGGTGCAGGCGGTGGGCAAAATCCCCGTTGATCTGCGGCAGAACTGTATGGACATGCTGTCCTTGTCCGGCCACAAACTGCATGCTCCCAAGGGTGTGGGCGCACTCTACGTGCGCAAAGGCACCCGCTTTGCCCCGTTTCTCATCGGCGGCCACCAGGAGAAGGGCCGCCGGGGAGGCACGGAAAACGTCCCCAGCATCATTGGCTTGGGCCTGGCCTGCGACCTGGCGGCCCAGAAGATGACCAGGGAAAATACGGTGGTTAAGGAATTGCGGGACAAGCTGGAAAACGCTCTGCTGGCCAAGATTCCCCGCTGCCGGGTGAACGGCGACCAGGAGAATCGTTTGCCCAATACCAGCAACATCAGCTTTGAATTCGTGGAAGGGGAGGCCATTCTCTTAAGATTGGACGAATACGGCATCTGCGCTTCTTCCGGTTCCGCCTGCACTTCCGGCTCCCTGCAACCCTCCCACGTGCTCCGGGCCATGGGGGTGCCCTTCACCATGGCCCACGGTTCCATCCGCTTCAGCCTCAGCATTTACAACACTGAGCAGGAAATCGCTACGGTCATCGACACCCTGCCGGGCATTATTGACAGCCTCCGGGCCCTCTCCCCTTATTGGGAGGCGGGGGACGCGGTCTGCGCCCGAGTGGAGGGGTGAGGCAAATTTTTCCAGAGAAAACGGGAAACACAAAAAAAGGCGCCCCGGAGGCCGCCTTGGCTGATTTCCCGGTCTCCCGGATTTAGAAATGATAAGCTGCGCCCAACTGGAAGCTGAAGAGGTGGTAAGTCTGGTCCATGGTGACGCTATGGCGGGTGAGAAAGAAGTTATTGCCGCCGGCGGAAACGTTATAACTAAAACTCGGCTCCGCGTAGCGATATTTGAAAGAAGCATCGATGGAGACGTTCTTCAGAGCCATCCACCGCAAGCCGGCCTCCACTGCTAAAGCCAAGACCATAGTGGAATTAGACTGCAGATCTTCGTCATCGGTGAGCCAGGGGCCGGAAAAATTCGTAAATCTAAAGGTGGGGTTTTGCCCGGTAAACAGGAGAGCCGGACCCACCGCCACATAGGGCTGCAGCCGGCCGAAAGGCACCTCGGAATCGGGCAGAAAGCCGTACCGGGCGGCAAACATAAAGGCCAGGGTGGCGGCGTGGCCCTCAGTGGAAAAGTCCAACAATCCCTGGTTGACCGCCCCAAAAAAGTTCTCCTGGTAACGCGCGGTTTGGTGCCGCTGATTGAGGCGATGGTAGCTGAAATCCAGATAAAAGCCCAAGTACTTCATCCAATCGGGGTAGTTGAAGCCCAGGAAGCCTTCTTTGACAAACCAGGTGCCGATTTTTATACCCCCCACCACCGCGGGGTCAAAATTTCCGGGAACGCCGACGTTATAGGTAAAGTTGGCAGTGGGTGAAGCTCCGTAGTTGAAGGACTGGGAGGACCCCAGAGTCCCGCCGAGGTAAGCTTCCACGTACATCTCCGCCTGGGCCCCCACCGGCAGGACTAACAACGCCGCGGCCAGGATTAACAGGACCGCGGACCTATAAGTCTTTCTCTTCATAGGATTATCCCCCCTTAATTTTGGAAATGTGGTTTTTTTTGCCTCTCCTTGGATTGCAGTTTTGCCGTGACCGCGCGATAGATTGGCTGCCACGTCTCCTTTCAACCGTCTAAACCAGATTAAGGCTAAATAACTTTATTGTCAAGAATAATAGAGGCCGCGGCAGCAAAAGCGAGTAAGAGGTGTCAAGCTCAATTTATGGCAATGGTTTGGGACCAGGGGAGGAGACTGCGGGGGAGGGAGGGATCCTGTGCTTAATGCTCCCGGCCCCGGCATCGGTCATCAATAGAGCAAATACTTGGCCCGCAGACGGCGGAAGGAATCCAACCGGGCCTGCCAATTATCCTTGATGTTTCGGGGATCATCGCCGTTTTTCAGGGCCCGGAGGATTTCCCGGGAGCCGATCATGCCCAGGTTCCGCTCAATCTGAAACTCCCGGGGATAAAGACGGTAAAGGGCCGAGGCCAACTCGATGCCCAAGGCCGGGCTGTTTAGGGCGTCCCGATCTACCAGGCGCAGGCGCACGCCTCCGCACCTCTGGCCCCGGTAACGGTTAGAGCGGGGCACAAAAGTTACGGGCTCAAAGGCTACACCGGGAATACGGCGTTGGGTTAAATAGCGGGCCAGCCGGGGACCGGAAATCCAGGGCGCACCCACCAATTCAAAGGGTCTGGCAGTGCCCCGGCCCACGCTGACGTTGGCGGATTCCACCAGGCCCACTCCGGGGTAAAGGATCGTCTGGGTCAGGGACCGGAGATTGGGAGAAGGATTGATCCAGGGCAGGCCGGTTTGGTCAAACCATTCCTCCCGGTTGTAGCCGGTCATCTTGATCACGTGCAATCTGACGCCGATGGGTTTTTCCCGGTTAAAGAGCCGGGCTATCTCTCCCACTGTCAGGCCATAGCGCACGGGCAGGGGATAATAGCCGATAAAGGACTGCAAACCCGGTTCCAGCACCGGACCCTGGACTGCGGCGGCGGTGATGGGGTTGGGCCGGTCCAGCACATAAAAGTCCAGGCCATGGGCGGCCGCGGCCTCCATGGCGTAGCCCATGGTGGTGATATAGGTGTAAAAGCGGACGCCCACGTCCTGAATGTCGTACACCAGGGCGTCCAACCCTTTAAGCATCTGGGCCGTGGGCCGCTTGACCTTCCCATAGAGGCTGTAAACCGGCAGGCCGGTGGCGGCGTCCCGGCCGGAGGCGACTTTTTCATCCAACTTGCCGGACAATCCGTGCTCCGGGCTGAAAATGGCCTTGACCTTCACCCCCGGGGCCCGGAGCAGGAGCCGGAGAATGGACCGTCCGGCGGCATCCACTCCCGTGTGGTTGGTGATCACCCCGATACGCTTGCCTTTAAAGGGGGCAAAACCGGAGGCGGCCAGGACTTCCACTCCCGGACGCACCCGCTCCGGCGCATCGGCCTGACCATGGCCCGTCATGGCCAGTTCCAGAGTGCGAGGGCCGGTGGCCGCGGGCCTACCCATGGGGATGGCCTTAGCCACCGCGGCCGCGGTCTTGGCCCGGAGGTTTTTGACTTTGCCTTTGCCATCCGGATGCAGGCGGTTGGTGAGGATGATCAGGAAAGTTCTAGATTTAGGATCGATCCACATGGACGTGCCGGTATAGCCGGTGTGCCCGAAGGAGCCTTTGGGGAAGGAGGTGTTGAAGATCAGGCTGTAAGGGGAGCGGATATCCCAGCCCAGGCCCCGGCGGATGCCGTTGCCCGGCAGGCGGTAGGGTTTGGTCATGGCGGCCACCGCCTTGGCGCTAAGAAGGCGCTGCCCCCCGCCTACGCCCTGGTCCACCAGCATCTGGGCGAACCGGGCCAGATCGGTGGCGGTGGAGAAGACCCCGGCATGGCCGGCCACCCCGCCCATGCGATAGGACGTGGGATCAGACACCTGGCCGCAACGCAGCGCGCCGCCCTGCCAATCGCAGGCCGCGAACCGGGACTGCTTGACCCCGGACGGCCTGAAGGAAGTGTCTTTCATCCCCAGGGGGCGAAAGATTTCCTGGGCGCAGTAAACGTCCAGGGTCTTGCCCGAGACCCGGCGGACCACCTCCCCCAGGGCGATGAAATTGGCGTCGCTGTACCGGAATCTGGTCCCCGGGGGATTGACCGGTTTATCCCGGGCGATGGCGGCAATGGCCCCCGCATAACCCCGCCAGCGGACCCGGGAATTGACTTCCGCCCGCAAGCCGGAAGTGTGGGTCAGGAGTTGCCGGAGGGTGATGTGACTCTTGCCGTGGGCCCCGAATTCCGGCCAGTACCGGGCCACGGGGGCGTCAAGGCGCAGGCGGCCTTGATCCACCAGTTGCATGATGGCCGTGGTGGTGGCCACCACCTTGGTCAAAGAGGCGATATCAAAGATGGTGTCCACGGACATGGGCCGCATCTGGGGTTCCAGGGCCCGGTGGCCGAAAGCCCGGCGATAGACGATACGGTCCTCATGGGCCACCAGCACCACCACCCCGGGGGTATGACCCATGGCGATTTCCTGCTTGGCCACCGAGGCGATGCGGGTAAGTCGGGGATCATCAATCTCCCCGGGAGGGGTGGGAGGCGGTTTGGGCTTGACCACCGGCGGGGGCGGCGGGGGCGGCAGGCTGACCACCGGCGGCGCCGGCGCGCAGCCAAGAAGACTATGAAGGATTAAGGCAAAAGCGACTAACAGCAGGACAGCGGGAAAACTGCGGGAAGTATCCTGGCGCATGGTGGCATTGTAGCACAAAGAAAAAGGGTGTCGATTAATTTAACGAGGTTCCGGGAAAGAAGAAAAGATGGGTAAAAATTTGCAGTTAACTGAGGCTGCCGGCCTCTCATCCTAAGCGATGCTCTTCTCCATTTGCAAAAACGACACTTCGTCAATATTGGCTTGCGATTTGGCGTGTTCAATGGTCATGCTAACCAGGTTGCCTTCTTGGTCCAAATCAATATAAAGGTTCTCGGTGATTTCCCTCGTCTCCACCACAGGCGCTGAGGAGAATTCAATCAAGGCTGTATCTGTATCGGCAAAATAGCGAATTTTCATATCTTTTCCTCCCTGAATCCTCGATCAAAAAAAGCATTATGGACAGTCTCCCCGTCTTCCAAGAGGATGACTCTAAGATATTTTCCGGCCTCTTCAATAAAGCTCCATTTCCTCATTCTGCCATCAGCCTGAATCTGTGTTTTTAAAGGGTATTTGATAGTTTGTAGGATCCATTCTTCTTTAATGACCGCCCTGTCTGACCGCTGTTTGATAAATAAGAAGTAAGGAGTAAATTTCATGGGAGCATTTTAGCATGTTACAGGATGTGACGTCAGGAATAATCACGTGGGAGCGAGATGTTCTGCTTGCCTGGAAAGTGCGGGGAGGAGGGTCAAAACGCGGTCTGACAGGGCTCCGAGGCGGACCCGGAGGCCCGCCCCACTATAAAGTTAAGTCATCTGGCAACCAAGCCTGTCGTCCTCGTTTACTTCCCTACTTGCGTCCCGCCCAGGGCCTTGTATTCATCGTAACAGGACCAGAATTGGGAAGAATCCGGGGCCGTTACCCGCTCGCACAGTTTGCGGCCATGGGTCATGGCTTCATACTTCTGGTAGGCGACGGCATCGCCGATGTACAATCTTTGGGCGTTCTCATCAGTATAGGCGTGGTAAGTCACTCCCCCTTTCTCAAAGGTGGTCAGCTTCCCCCGGGGAATGGAGTTCAGCAGCGCCTGTCTCTTGGGGGTGGTATCGTTTACGGGCCACTGCTGGAATCCGGCTTTGTCCAAGAAATACTCGGTCGTCACCAAGTCCTGGACGCGCGCCTGTTGCGCGGCGCAGCCGGCGAGAAAAAAGACGGTGGCAAGCATAAGAAGCATGGCGATAAATCTGGCTTTCCAAGAAACCGTCATCTGGCCCTCCGTTAGAATCTGGCTTTCAATTTTTGGTATGCAGATAAAATCGGATAAAAGAAGAAGATTGTCAACTTAAACCGTTTTGGCGAGGGGGCCCAGGGTTCGCACCCAGGGGTTTCAACTGCTGGAGGGAACATAGTTGGCTTTTTCCCAACCGCCGCCCAGGGCTTTATAGAGGGCGATGAGATTGGTGGCCAGGGTGCGGGTGCTCTGGGTCAGGGCGTCCTCGGTGACGAAGAGGGCGCGTTGGGCCGTGAGCACGTTAAGAAAATCCGTTTTACCCACCAGGTAAAGCTTCATGGAGAGATCCACGGCCTGGCGGTTGCTGTCCACGGCCGCGGTGAGAGAGCGATGATGCTCCTGCTCCTTGGCATAGGCCACCAGGGCCGTCTCCACGTCCTGCAAAGCGGTGAGCACAGTCTTTTCATAAGACGCCAGGGCCTCTTCCTGGAGGGCGTCCTGCAATTTGATATTCCAACGGATGCGGCCCCCCGCAAAAATCGGCCAGGTGACGGAGGGGCTGAAGGACCAGAACTTACTGGCGCTCACGTTGCCTATCCGGGTCAGGTCATTGGCGGAAATACCCAGGCTGCCGGTGAGGTTAAACCTGGGGAAAAGGTCGGCGGTGGCCACGCCGATGCGGGCGGTGGCCGCATGGAGCCGGGCCTCGGCCCGGCGGATGTCCGGACGGCGCCGCATTAAATCCGAGGGCAGGCCCACGGGAATGATGGGCGGGGTGGCGGCAATGGGGGAGATGACGGCCAGGTCCTTTTCCAGGAACGCGGGCTCACGTCCCAGCAGCACTCCCAGACGGTAAATGGCGGCCCGGGCCGAGGACTCCAGCAAGGGAATCTGGGCCTGGGTGGTGGCTACCTGGGCATCGGCGTTGGCTACGTCCAGGCGGCTGACAAATCCCGCCTCGAAGCGCTTGTGGGTGATGCGGGCCGTCTTTTTCTGGGCTTCCAGGTTCTTGCGGGCGATGACAATCTGTTGTTGGAAGCCCCGGAGGTTGAAGTAGTTGGTGCCCACGTCCCCCACCAGGGTGATGAGGACGTCCCGGCGGTCCTCCACCGCGGCCTTCAAATCGGCGGTGGCGGCCTCGATGCTGCGCCGGGTGCCCCCGAAGAGATCCAACTCCCAGGAGGCGTCGAGGCCCACCTGGAACAATTCCCGCACGCCCCCCACGGTAGCGATGGCGCCACCGCCAGAGGCTTCACTGGAGCCGTGACTTTTTTGGTAAAGAGCGGAGGCGTCCGCCTGGGGCAACAGCGCCGCACCCGCCACCCCCCGGGAGGCCCGGGCCTGGCGGATGCGGGCCTCGGCCTGGCGCAGGTCCAAGTTGGAGCGGATGGCCAATTCCACCAGGGAACTGAGAGAAGGGTCCTTAAAGGAGTTCCACCATTCCACCAAAGTTACCGGGACCGGAGTGGTTTTGCTGGGCTGCTCCTTGGTGACCACGACCTGGGCGTCCCATTTCTCCGGGACCTTGGTCTCCGGGGGACGGTAATCCGGACCCACGGCGCAGCCGAGGCCGGTGGCCAAGCAGAAGGCCGCCAACCCCATATTTAAAAAGAGTTTTTTGGCACAGGCTGGAAAGCCTGTGCCACTGGCATTATTTTTTTTCTCATTATATTCATGTCTTGATTGATACATCTACTTGGCCTTTTCATTGAAATTGATGTCAAAAAAACGGTGGCACAGGCTTTCCAGCCTGTGCCTCTGGTTATTCTTCAGGTTCTCCCGGTTCCCAGAGAAAGGGATAATCCTCCGGTCCTTCCCATAATTCGGCCTTAACCGGATTTTCCCGAATATAATTCCATTTCTCTAAATACTCATCATAATCTCTCACAATGCGGTCATAACTTTCATCCAGCCATAAGACGCCTTTTGTACCTCTTGACTTGTTAATTTCCCGAGCGCTAAAACCTTTGATACCCTGTAAAATCTTGCTTAGGGAAAAATCCGTACCAGATTCGGAAACAACAGGTTTAAGCAAAAGGTGGACATGATCCGGCATAACTACGGCGCAAGTAATCCAGTATCTGATGGTATGAAAATGTTTTATGGCATCTAATACGATCTTTCTTTCAATTTCAGAAATGATCCCCGACTTGACCCGGAAAGTAATGAAATACAAACTGCCGGGAAATTGCCAATGCGGCAGATTACGTTGTTTAATAGTTAACTCATCTTTTTCGGCACAGGCTGGAAAGCCTGTGCCACCGCTTTTATTAGCTTTTTCTTTATTAATCATATCATTCTCTAATTGATCGATACTCAGAGAAAATAATACTTTTACTCCAGATTGGACAATTTGGTGGCACAGACTTTCCAGGCTGTGCTCTTTTATTTTTACCTTTACTCATAACGCAAAGCATTGATGGGGTCCAGTCTTGAGGCCTTCCAGGCCGGATAATAGCCAAAAATAATGCCCACGCCCACTGAGACGGCAAAGGCCGCGAAGATGGCGTCCAGGGACATCTCCGTGGGCCAGCGGAGCAAAGCGGTAATCAGCAGGGAAATCCCCCGGCCCACCAGGATGCCGGCAAGGCCGCCGCAGAAGCAGAGCAGCACGGCTTCCACCAGAAACTGCTGGAGGATGTCCCGGCTCCAGGCCCCCACGGCCATGCGCAAGCCGATCTCCCGGGTCCGCTCGGTGACCGACACCAGCATAATGTTCATGATGCCCACGCCCCCCACCAGCAGGGAGATCAAGGCCACGGCCAGCAGCAATTTGGTCATGGTGGTGGCGGTGGAACTTAAAGCCTTGGTCATCTCGGTCATGTCCCGGATATTAAAGTCCTCCAGTTCGCCGGGCCGGATGCGGTGCCGTTCCCGGAGCAGTTGGGTAATCTGCCGCATGGCGTTGGGGATCTCCGGGGTGGACCGGGCCGCAGTGAGGATTTCGTCCACATTGGTGAACCTTATGGGCTGGGGGGTGTCCGCTGCCTGGATGGTGGATTGTTCCGGGTAGAGTTTCACTTTGGAGCCGGGATAAATATCGCTCAAAGTGTTGACTTTTTGGGAAGTATCAGAGCTGGAGCTGGAACTGGAACTGGAACTCTGAGTGGCATTGGACAGGGAAGAGCCGGCGACCCGGAATTTGATGGTGGTCCAGGGGGCCAGCAGGACGTCGTCCTGGTCCATGCCCACCATGTTGGCTCCCTTGGGGCTGAGGGTGCCGATTACCTTAAAGGCCACGTTGTTCACCCGCACTTCCTTGCCCAGGGGCGACTCTCCCTGGAAGAGCTCTTTGACCAGGCGCTGGCCCAGGACGCAGACCTTACTGGCGCTGCGGACGTCCTGATCGGAGAACATCTCCCCTTCGGCCAGGGGCCATTCCCGCACCTGGAGGTAGGCCGGTGAGGTCCCATGCATAAAGAAAGGCACCCAGTTGCGATTGCCGTGAATGACCTGGGTGCGGGCCCGCACTATGGGAGCCACGCCCCTTATCGCGGGACATTCCTTCAAGATGGCCTCGGCATCCTGGGGGGTAAGGGTCATGATGCTGCCCATGCCGCGGCTGACGCCGCCGCTGGTGGCGGTGCCGGGCCGGACGAGCATGACATTGGCCCCCATGCTGGCGATGGTGCGTTGGATGGCAGTGGAAGAGCCCCGGCCGATCTCCATCATGGCAATGACCGCGGCCACGCCGATAATGATGCCCAGGGTGGTGAGCGCGGCTCGCATGACGTTGCGGCGGAGGCCGTGCAGGGCGGTGCGGAGCATCCAGCGCAGGCGCGGCAGGGCCCAGAGGGAATGGCGGGATGACTCACCCTTCTCTTCGTCGAGGGGAGGCGCGGCTGCGGGCGTCGCCGACGGGGATTCATCAGCCTGGATCATGCCGTCATGGATGTGGATGATTCGTTTGGCGGTGCGGGCCACCTGCTCGTCATGAGTGACCAAAATGATGGTCACTCCTTCCTTGTTGAGACGCTGAAACAGAGCCAGCATCTCTTCGCTGGTCTTGGAGTCCAGGTTGCCGGTGGGTTCATCCGCAAAGAGGACCGAAGGATGGTTGACCATGGCCCGGGCAATGGCCACCCGCTGTTGCTGCCCCCCGGAGAGCTGGGAAGGTTCGTGCTCCAGCCGATCCCCCAGCCCCACCCGCTGCAACAGTTCTGCCGCCTGGTGTTCGGCCTCCCGGTCCGAGAGGTTGACGCCGTTATAAGAAAGCGGCATGACCACGTTTTCCAGGGCGCTGCTGCGGGGGAGCAGATTGAAGGTCTGAAAGACGAAGCCCAGCTTCTGGTTGCGCAACTGGGCCCTCTCATCTGGGGAGAGGGCGGTGATGTCCTGCCCCTCCAGCCGATACAGGCCGGAGGAGGGACGGTCCAGGCACCCGAGGATGTTCATCAGGGTGGTCTTGCCCGAGCCCGAGGTCCCCATGAGGGCCACGAACTCCCCCCGGGACACGGAAAGAGAGATGCCCTTGAGCACCGGCACGTCGATCTCGCCCAGGTGGTAAGTCTTATGGATGTCGATGAGTTCGATGAGTTTCATCTGGGTTGAGTCGGCTCGATAGCTAATGGCCCCCCCCGCCGCGGCCCCGGAAGAGTTGCGGAGTAAAGGGGCTGGCGGAGGAGGATTGATTGTCCCCTTTCTGCACCTCTGCCACCACTACCTGAATTCCTTTTTTGAGTCCGGGAGCCTGAACTTCCGTCAGGGTTCCGTCACTGGGACCGAGGTGCACCTTAAGCGGTTGGACATAAGCACCTTTGGGAATCCACAAAGTTCCTTGGGGTGATTTTTTCTGTCCTTTTCCGGCCTCGGCAGTCCCAGAATGTCCGGACCTATTTTTTTTGGTTTCGGACTCCCGGCGGAAGGCGGGATCGATCTGGTCCCTCTGGGGGACCCAGCGCAAAGCAGCGTTGGGGGTCAAAAGGACGTCTTTGCGCTCCGCCACGATGAACTTCAGGTTAGCGGTTAAATAGGGGATGAGCTTGCCGTCGCGATTATCAGTATTGACTTCCACGGTGTAGGTTACCACGTTCTGGGTCATGGTGGCGTTGAGTCTGATCTTGCCCACCGTTCCTTTAAAGGTAATTTCGGGAAGGGCGTCCACGGTGAAGGTTACCGGCTGCCCCGGGCGGATGTTGCCGATATCCGCTTCGTTCACCGAAGCCCAGACCTGGAGGCGCTTGAGGTCCTTGGCCAGGAGGAAGAGGCTGGGGGCGTTGAGGCTGGCCACCACCGTCTGGCCGATGTTGACCCGGCGGTCGATGATGACTCCTTTAACCGGGGATTGAATGGTGCAGTAAGCCAGGTTCTGGGAGGCCTTCCGCAAAGTGGCCTGTGCCTGGGCCACCGCTTCTTTGGCCTGGACAATGGCGGCCTGGCCCACGCCCACGTTGGCCTTGGCGACCTCATAAGCGGATTTAGCCGCGTCAAAATCGCTTTGGGATAGGGCATCGGAGGGCCCCAGCTTCTTGGCCCGGGCCCAGTCCCGCTCCGCCTGGAAGAGTTTGGCCTTTAACTGGCCCAAATCGGCCTCGGCCCGCTTGACATTGGCCCGGGCCTGGGCCAGGGCCGCCTTGGTGGTGGAGACGTCCGCAGCGTAGAGGGCGTCATCAATTTGGGCCAGAACCGTCCCCGCCGCCACCGGGGAGCCGTAATCCACGGTCTTGCCGTTCAGGTCCTTGCCGAAAGAGACGATCTTCCCCGCCACCTGGGAGCCGATGTCCACCAACTCCTCCGGCTCCACCGTGCCGGTGGCGCTGATGGTGGCCAACAGATCGCCCCGGATGATGGGCACCGTGCGGAAGGAAGTGGCGCTTTGGTGGTTATCATGCCAGAACCACAGGACCAGCGCCAGGATCAGAACCACCGGGAGGATGATGATGAGGCGCTGTTTTAAGGGACGCTCTTTGAGATTCAGCAGCAGGTTATGAAAAAGATTTCGCACTATAATTTCCCTTCACCCCGCGGATTACCCCAGGCTATCTTGCTTCACAAACCGGGCGCAAGCCCACACCTGACCTCCCCGGTCTTTTTTAGGATACTAATAAATTATAACACGTGAGATTTCTATTTCCGGCGGGGAGAGTGAATTTTTAACGGCCGGGGAGGCAAAGCGCAGGGAAATTTTTTCTGGGGGCGGGCAGGCGGAATGACCAGTAATCAGTGAGCAGTAATAAGTGGTCAGTGAGCAGCACAAGAAGTTGGGCCCAAGGGGTTATTTGTTGCTGCTCACTGCTTACTGCTCACCGCTTTCTGTTTATAGCCGGTCTTGGGGTAGATGTTCCGGGGGTTCCAGAACATCCAGCCGCTGGAGCCGAAATCATCCGCGGCCTTGATCTGGAGGCGCATCTCTTCGGGTCCGAAGATTTTCCGGCCGAAGGCGTAATCGCGGAAGGCCTGGAGCCAGGGGCGGAACCGCAGGGGCGAGGCCCCGGTGCGTTCCTGGGCCTTTTTCAGGGACAGATAAACGATTTTATAGGGATGATTCACCGGATTGCGGTAATTGGGAATCCCCAGGTGGTAACCGGAAGGATAGACCATGGGGCAGACCAGGTCCACGGCTTCGATGGCCGGGTGGATCTTCTGGCCGATGTCGGTATCGTTGGTGTTCCAGCAGACATAGCCGAAGATGTCCGCGGCCACCATGACGTCGTAAGGCTCCAGGGCCTTGTAGGCCGCCTTGAGAAAGGCGGTGATGGCGGCGGTGCGGGTATCTTCGTTGGCGGGTTTGGAAAAAGTGGTTTTCCGGCTGTCGGGGAAGCGGACATAATCGAACTGCACTTCATCGAAACCCGCTTCCGCGGCCTTTTTGGCGATGGCGATGTTGTAATCCCAGACCTCTTTGCGGAAGGGATCGACCCAGCGCAGTTTTTCCCGGTCCCGGAAGACGGCGCCTCTCTTGGCCTTGACGGCCCATGCCGGTTTGGCCGCGGCCAGGGGATCGTCTTTAAAGACCACGATGCGGGCGATGAGGTAGAGGTTCTTTTCCTTGAGGGCGGCCACCGTGGCCTTGATATCCTTGACGAGGACGGGCTTGTTGGCCCCGATCTCCTGGACCAGGGGAATATCCACGGGAAAGGGGACAAACCCCCGGTCTCCCTTGACGTCAATAACCAGGGCGTTCAGGTTATTTTCCTTGATGGCGTCCAGGGCCGCGTTCCTGAGCTTTCTGCTATGGATGCCGTAAACCGTGAGATAAAGGGCTTTGATCTTGAAGGGGGTCAGGGGAATCTCTCCCGGATTTGCGGTTACCTGGGCCAGGGGCAGCTCCCGCTTGGCGTAACCGGGAGCCCGCACTTTCAAGGTCTCCCCGGTTCCCTCCAGACGGAAGGCCCCCTCCTTATCGGTACGCACCGCCTTATCTCCCAAAGTGACCGCGGCCGCCTGGATGGGCGCCTTGGTTTTGGCGTCGACGATTTTGCCGGCAATGGTTTTCAACCCGGCCGGGGTTTCGGTCTTAGGGGAGGAGGCGGGCGCGGCTTCTTTCTTGGGGGGAGCAGCCGTTGCCGCTTCGGTCTGGGCAGGGGTGGCAGGCGTCGCTTCCATCTTAGCAGGCGCGGCCGGCGCCGATTCGCCCATGACCGGGGCAGCTCCGGCTACTACCGCCAGAATCAGCAAACAAGGAATTAATCTCTTCATGCAGTCTCCACCAAACATAGGCAAAATTTGTCTAAGGGCATTTCCGTAACCAGAGGCCAGAAAAAAACTGGCCCCTGCCCCCTAACCCCTGACCCCTGTCATTAATAAGTCTTGCGTCCCTTCTCCTGCACTTTGCCGGAGACGATGGCGGCAAAGTTTTTAACGCCGTCGCCGTTGGTCATCAGGTAGCGGGGCTGGGCCATCATCTTCTCGGACTTATTGGCAAAACGCCGGTCGATGCTGAAGGCCGCCACATAGCCCGCCTTGGCGGCTTCCTTTTCCAGATAGTCGTCATAGATGCCGAAGGGCCAGGCCAGGAGGTCGATCTTGGCGCCCAACTTTTTCTCCAGCACAATTTTGGCCTTTCGGAGTTGGGTGTCCACCAGCTTCTGATATTCCGCGGGCTTGAGCTTTTTTTTGTCCCTTTTGAAATTGGGATGCCAGAAGGTATGGGACTGTATCTCGAAGAGGCCGGTTTTCTGCAATTCCTGCAACTGCTCCCAGGTCATACATTTAACGGAGGACACCCTGGAAACGCAGGAGGGATAGCAGAACACGGTCACCGGAATGTTGTACTTCTTCACCAGGGGTAGCATGTCGGAATAAACCGTCTGGTGGGCGTCGTCCGCGGTGATCACCACCGATTTGGGAGGCGGCGCCGGGCCTTTGCCCAACAGATAGTCCACCAGGGTCCTTAGGGGGATGACGGTATAGCCGTTGTCCTTGAGCCACTTAAGTTGGGCCGCAAAGACCGAGGTCTTCACGGTCATGCCGTCGGCCACGGTGGGGCCGAAACGGTGGTAACAGAGAACGGGCACGCCGACGGGCTCGGCGGCCAGGACCCCAGAGCCGCAGAAACACAGGGCCACCCAGAGAAGGGCGGCAAGCAAACGGGTCATTTGAAGCTTCCTTTTAGGGCATGGAATTTCGTTGCCGGGGTAAGCAGGCAATCAGCGGTTGCTCCACTTGCTCCTGGACCAAAAATTTTATGGCAATATACCAGAATCGACACCAAAATGAAGTTGAGAAATCAGGGAGCCGACAATTTTCCGCTGATGGAAATAATAATAAATATGATCCAGTGCTTAAGCGATGAAGGCCACCCCCGGCATTTTAAAGTTTTCCCCTCCTCTGGTTGAAGTTGGGGGGCATGACCCTCTTCGACTCCCTCTGCCATACCTTCGGCGCCATGGCCACCGGGGGCTTTTCCACCGAGAACGCCTCCATCGGCTTTTACCACAGCGCCAATATCGACGTGGTGGTCACCATCTTCATGATTATCGGCGGCATTAATTTCGCCCCACACTTCCAGCTCTTCCGGGGGGAATCCCCGGCCCAATTTCTCCTGTTGGTGTGCATGCTGGTGGGCGGCTGCACCGGCTCCACCGGCGGCGCCATCAAGTGCATGCGATCAGGGTTCGCCCCTTGAGGAAAAACGTCCTTTGACTGCGAATTGCTTTGGCAAAGGAGGCATGACTAGTTATCAGCCAAAGCTAATCAGTAGAATTGGTATTCCCTGGGAAGAAGACTGCGCCGTTTTGCCCGTAATTTGCCTCTGACGAACTGGAAGATCAAGGCCCTTTCGTCCTGGCCGTGAATAAGTTTCTTAAGCAGCCGGTCGTCTTGGAAGAGCCGCAAAAAGTGCTCCTGTCCCTCCTGGTTATCGAGAGCCTCGATCTTGGCCTCCACCCCGGCGAAAGGCTGAAGCCGGGCCAGGTGTTCCTTAAAGAAGCCCTCCAGCACGGAGTGGGGGATGACGTCCGGCTCCGGGCTGGCTGCTGTTTCCTGGCTTCTCCGTTCTCCAGCCTGTTGCCGCAGTTCCGGGACCAAATTGCTGAAGTCAAGGTAGCAGGGAGCGTGACCAAAGAGGTGGAAACTGGAGAGGAGGGTTTCCCGGGTCCACATCTGTTTGAGTCGGATCATGATTCCGGCCCGCTCGGGGGAAAGCAAGAGGGGGCCTTGAAAACAGAAATAATCCCGGAAATGCTCTTTACGGGCCTGGGCCGCGAATTGTCCCTCCGCCGCCAGATATTCGGGGAACAGGATGCAAGGCAAAGGCCGCACCGGATAAATGCCACAGAGATCATTCTCCAGAAAGGCGCAGGGTTTTTGGAGCTTCATGCCCACCACCCTGAGCCAATCGGTCCTCTCGTTGGGGAACAATCCCAGGGAATAGTAACGCCGGTAGACGACCGATACCGGCTCCTCCAACCGTTCTGCCAGGCCCAGGAGGTCCAGGATACTCACCGGGACCAGCATCTCCGGATTCATGCACCCCGGCCGGGTGCAGGCGGGATCGCAATGAAATTCCGAGTGGAGGGCCGCCAGGCGGGCCCTTTTGCCCAGATAGGCGGAAAGCCAGGTCCGGGTATCTCCGGTGGGGGCCAAAAGCTCTTCCATGTTTTCCTGGTCTTTCCTGGGATTGAAAGAATGATAGTATATTATGCGGGGCCCCAGAGATTTTCTTTCCGGGGCTCAGCCAGCCAGCCCCCCATGGCCGCATCCCCTGGCAAATTTTGCCTAAAAACGGATATGCCATTAAGAAAAATGATATCAATTTTTTCTATGAAAATTAATCACCCTGCACAATTATGGAAAGCATAATTTCGAGATTTCTTCCCTTCTCAAGATTATTGTGCTAAGATCGAAATTATAGAGCAATATCGCTATTTTAAATTTAGTATAACCAAAAATAGGAGCTCTCCATGGATTTACGCACCGTATATACCACCTGTTCCTACTGCGGCTGCGGCTGCGGTATCTTGCTGGAAGTTCTGAACGAAGAGGTCATCGGTTCCCTCCCCGTGAAAACCCACCCGGTTTCCGAAGGCAGCCTGTGCATCAAGGGCTGGAATATCCACGAATTCATCGGCTCAGATCAGCGTTTGCAGACGCCGCTGCTCCGGAAAAACGGCGAACTCCAGCCGGTTAGCTGGAACGAAGCCATGACCGCCGCAGCCGACGGCCTGAAAAAGGTGGTGGAGAAGTACGGCCCCGATGCGGTGGCGGTGCTGGCCTCCGCCAAGGTCACCAATGAAGAGAATTATCTCATCCAGAAATTCGCCCGGGCGGCCCTCGGCACCAACAACGTGGATCACTGCGCCCGTCTCTGACACAGCTCCACCGTGGTCGGTCTGGCCGCGGCCTTCGGTTCCGGCGCCATGACCAACTCCGTCCCGGAGTTGGCGGATGCCAAAACCATTTTCATCATCGGTTCCAATACTACGGAAAACCACCCCATCGCCGCCAAGTGGATCATGCGGGGCCGGGAGAAAGGCGCCAAGATCATGGTCGCCGACCCACGTTGGATCCAGATGTCGGATCTGGCGGAGATCGCGGTGCAGCACCGCCTGGGCTCGGACGTGGCCCTGATCAACGGCCTGATGCACATCATCCTCAAGGAAGGCTGGCAGGACCAGGCCTATATCGACGCGCGCTGCGAGAACTTTGAGGCCCTCAAGACCAAAGTGGAGGAATACCCCCCGGATAAGGTGGCCCAAATCACCGGCATTCCCGCCGAGACCCTGCGGCAGATGGCGGAGATGTACGCCGAGAACAAACCCGCGGCCATCGTCTACTGCATGGGCATCACCCAGCACACCACCGGGGTGGACAACGTCAAATCCCTGGCGAACCTGGCCATGATCACCGGCAACGTGGGCTTCGCCTCCTCGGGGGTCAACCCTTTAAGGGGCCAGAACAACGTCCAGGGCGCCTGCGACATGGGAGGCCTGCCTAACGTTTTTACGGGCTATCAGCCGGTGGCCGACGAAACGGCCAACAAAAAATTCTCCGAGGCCTGGGGCAGACCTCTCCCCAACAAGCCGGGGATGACCATTTCCGACATGATGCCCGCCATCGAGGAGGGCAAGGTCAAAGCCTTGTTCGTGGTGGGGGAAAACCCCATGGTCACCGACCCGGACCTGCGCCACATCGAAAAGGCCTTGAAAAACCTGGATATCCTCATTGTCCAGGATATCTTTCTGACCCAGACCGCCAAGATGGCCCACGTGGTTTTGGCCGGGACTTCCTTCGCCGAGAAAAGCGGCACCTTTGCCAACACCGAGCGCCGGGTGGAACTGGTGCGCCAGGCTATCCAGCCGGTGGGCGACTCCCGCCCCGACTGGCAGATCATCTGCGAGATCTCCACCCGGATGGGCTACCCCATGCATTACGAGGACCCGGAAGAGATCTTCGAGGAAATGAAAAAACTCACCCCCAGCTATGCGGGCATGACTTATAAACGCCTGGAGGAAAAGGGCCTCCAGTGGCCCTGCCCCACGGAAGACCATCCGGGGACTATGTTCCTCCACAAAGACCGCTTTTCCCGGGGCATGGGCATGCTGCACGCCATCGACTACAAGCCCCCGGCGGAAGAGCCGGACGCGGAGTATCCCCTGTTCCTCACCACCGGCCGGGCCTTCGTGCATTACCATTCCGGCACCATGACCCGGGTCTCCCCATCGCTCCACCGGGAGATGCAGACGGGCTATGTGGAGATCAGCCCCACGGACGCCCGCAATCTGGGGATCAAGAACGGGGAGAGGGTCAAGGTCAGCTCCCGGCGGGGGGAAATCCAGATCAAGGCCAAGGTGAGCCGCAAGGTGAACCGGGGGGTGGTCTTCATTCCCTTCCACTTTGCGGAGGCCGCGGCCAACATGCTCACCAACCCGGCCCATGACCCCACGGCCAAAATCCCGGAATACAAGGCCTGCGCCGTGAAAGTGGAGAAACTGGCGGCGTAGGATGAGTTGATTTGGGGGAGGGGGCCAGGGGCCGTGGGCCCCTTCCCCCTCCCCCAAACCTCCACCCCCAACTCTTAAGTTTATTGGGGAGTGCAGGGAGCAGAGTTCCCTGCACTCCCCACATTTATTGGGCCCCTTTTACCACCCGTGTGACTGCAACTCGGCACAAAGACTAGCAGGGGTATTAGGATTGAAAGCGACTGTAAATAGTGATCTCTAAGAAAATGCCTCCTTTTGTCATCCTGAGCGGAGCGAAGGATCTCGTATTTTATACCGAGTTGCAGTCAAGAAGATACTATACGTAGCGAACCTTGTGTTCGCCCTGGAGCCACGGGCGAACACAAGGTTCGCCCCTACAGTTCAACGTCCTTTGAATGCGAATTGGTATTAGCGCCCGGGATTCCCAAACCGAGTGTAATCAAAGGCACGGCCTGGAAAAGCCAGGCTGCCAAAAGCGAGATTCTTCACTCGGCTGCGCTGCGTTCAGAGTGACAGAAGAGGGACTTTCGCGGAGGTCTCAAATAGCAATCATGTGTGCCTAGAGATAGTCTCGCCGCATAGTTTTTACTGCTTACTGCTCACTGCTCACTGGCCCCTGGCCCGCCCCCAAATCCTTTATTCCCTCTCCGATCAGCAGCGCCGCCACCGGCGTAAGGTGCAGCAGCAGCCGGTCCAGGGTGGCCCGGACATAGTCGGCGAACTCATCCGGCGCGGTGGGGGCCACGCCGTAGGCGATGAGGATGGCCAGGAGGTTGCCGCCGATAAAAAAAGCCAAAAAGACTCGGGGGGAGCGCCAGAGGCGGCGGCCGGAGAAGATCAGGGCCAGGACCAGGGCGGGCCAGAGCAGGCCGAAGTAGAAAGGGTTGATCAGGGCTTTAGCCAGGGAAGCAATGGCTGTCAGGAATTGCTGGGGATAGAAGCTTTGGACATGGTCCGCGCCCATCTCCAGGTGGAGCAGGGCCGCAAAGAGCCGCCAGGGGAGGTAGCCCGCGGCCAGGCCCAGAAGGGGGAGCCCCAACTGCAGGAGACGCCTTTTTAGGTCCGGGGGCCTCAGCCAGACCAGGGTGAGGAACGCGGCCAGGAGTATGGTGACGGCCAGGGGGGGGCCTTCG
>JBMORF010000029.1:0-20172 GCA_049322315.1 Thermodesulfobacteriota bacterium
GGCAGCAAAACCGAAATATCGTGGAATATATGATGGCGGCTATCCAAGCTCATCGGACCGGTCAACTTGCTCCGTCTCTTCTACCCGTGCATCTGCTGTTTGCAGAGGCGGCCTGAACGATTACAAAGAATAAAAGTGTAGGGCGCGCCCTGCGCGCCCATATTGGAGCGTGGGACGCACCCTGCCGATTTCACAAGGAACGTGTGAATGCACCATTTCCACTACCACCACGGTGAGCTCTACTGCGAAGAGGTGCCGGTCAAGGCCATCGCCGCCAAGGTGGGGACGCCTTTTTATCTTTACAGCGCCGCCACCCTGAGCCACCACTACCAGGTCTTCGATCAGGCCTTTGCCGGTTTTCCGCACCTCGTTTGCTTTGCGGTCAAGGCCAACGCCAACCTGGCCATCTTAAGGCTCCTGGCTCGCTTGGGCGCGGGCGCGGACATCGTCTCCGGGGGCGAACTCTATCGGGCCCTCACGGCCGGGATGGACCCGGGCAAGGTCGTCTACTCCGGGGTGGGCAAGCGCCCGGAAGAGATCCGGGCGGCGCTTAAAGCCGGGATTCTCCTTTTCAATATGGAGTCTTCCCAGGAGTTGGGGGAGATCAACCGCATCGCCGGCCGCCTGGGACTCACGGCCCGGGTGGGGCTGAGGATCAACCCGGATATCGACCCCCAGACCCACCCTTACATCTCCACGGGGCTCAAGAAAAACAAGTTCGGCATCGACCTGGAAAGGGCCCTGGAGGACTACCGCCGGGCCAAGGAGCTGCCCCACCTGGAGGTGATGGGGGTGGCCTGCCACATCGGCTCCCAAATTACCGAAGTCACCCCTTTCGTGGAGGCCCTGGAGCGTCTGAAAGAGCTGATCCAGCGGCTGGCGGTGATGGATATCAACATCCGCTATCTGGACTTAGGAGGCGGCCTGGGCATCCAGTATGACCAGGAGACTCCCCCCCATCCCCGGGAATACGGCCAGGTTCTGCTGCAGGGTTTAGAAGGGCTGGAGTGCCGCCTCATCCTGGAGCCGGGCCGGGTCCTGGTGGGGAACGCCGGCATCCTGGTCACCAAGGTGCTCTATACCAAGGAGAGCTCTACCAAAAATTTCATCATCGTGGACGCGGGCATGAACGATCTGGCCCGTCCCAGCCTTTACGGCTCCTACCACGGCATCTGGCCGGTGGCCATCCGGGAGCGGCCCCTGGTAAAAGCCTCCCTGGTGGGGCCCATCTGCGAATCCGGGGATTTCCTGGCCAAGGACCGGGAGATGCCGGCCATGCAGCCGGGGGAACTGGTGGCGGCCATGAGCGCCGGGGCCTACGGCTTTTCCATGAGTTCCAATTACAACGCCCGGCCCCGGGTGGCGGAAATTTTGGTGCAAGATCAAGAGTTTTATGTTATCAGAAAGCGGGAAACTCACCGCCAGCTTATCTGGGGGGAAAGTATCCCGGAATTCCTGAAGTAGCTGATTAAGCTCTATAAATCCCCCTAAATCCCCCTTTAGAAAAGGGGGACATGAAGGAAGTATTGCCTTTTATCCCCCCCGTTTTAAAGGGGGGTAAGGGGGGATTTTGATGAAAAAGATATGGACCTGGATACCAAGCGCCTACCCTTTTATAAGATGCACGGCGGCGGCAATGATTTTGTGTTGATCGACCACCGCCAGCCGGTGATTCCGGAAGGTGAACAGCCTCGCTTCGCCCGCCGGGTCTGCGCCCGGCAGGTGGGGGTGGGGGCCGACGGCTTGATTCTTCTGGAGCCGGCCAACGCGGCTGATTTCCGCTGGCGCTTTTACAACGCCGATGGCTCCAGCGCCGAAATGTGCGGCAACGGCGGCCGCTGCGCCGCCCGTCTGGCAGTGATGTTGGGCATCGCCCCGCCCGAGCTCTCTTTTGAAACCCTGGCGGGCATTATGCACGCTCAAGTCCAGGACCGCAAAGTCCGTCTGGGACTGACGGGCATCGAGGATTTCCGCCTGTACCAGGAGATTTCCATCAACGGCAAGACCCTCACCGGCCATTTCCTGAAGGTGGGGGTGCCCCACGTGGTGGTGCCGGTAAAGGAACTGGAGCTGGTGCCGGTGGCTTTCTGGGGCAAGATTGTCCGCTTTCACCAGATGTTCCAGCCCGGGGGGGCCAACGTCAATTTCATCAACTTCCAGGGGTCCCAGGCCTTGGAAGTACGCACTTATGAACGGGGGGTGGAGGATGAGACCCTGGCCTGCGGCACCGGCGCGGTGGCCTCGGCCCTCATCGCCGCCCGCTTAGGCTACGCGGTCTCACCGGTGGCGGTTAATACCCGGGGCGGCGAAGTCCTCACCGTGCACTTTAAACTTAAGGACGAGACCTTTACAGACGTGTATCTGGAGGGTGAAGCCCTGGTAGTGTGCCAGGGCGAACTGTGGGTTGATGAACTCAAGTAAGGAGGAGTAACATCATGTTAAAAGGAGCATTCACCGCTATCGTTACTCCCTTCAAGAACGGCCAACTCGATGAAGAGGCTTACCGGCAACTCATCGAGCGCCAGATCGAGGGAGGCATTCATGGCCTTGTGCCTTGCGGCACCACTGGGGAATCCCCCACTCTGTCCCATTCCGAACATAAACGGGTGGTGGAGATCTGCCTCGACCAGGTAAAAAAACGGGTGCCGGTCATCGCGGGCTCAGGTTCCAACAGCACCGCGGAATCCCTGGAGCTCACCAAACACGCCCAGGCCGCGGGGGCGGATTATGCCCTGATGATCACTCCTTACTACAATAAACCCACGCAGGAAGGGTTGTATCAACATTATAAGACCATCACCGACGCCACCAAAATCCCCATTGTGGTCTATAATGTACCCGGGCGCACCAGCGTCAACCTGCTGCCGGAAACCATGGCCCGGCTGGCCCAAATTCCTAATATCGTGGGCCTCAAGGACGCCACCGGGGACCTGAAGCAAGGGGCCAAAACCCTGGAGTTGTGCGGGGATAAAATCACCGTGCTTTCGGGCGACGATTTCACCACCTTCCCGCTGATGTGCGTAGGCGGCATGGGAGTGATCTCGGTGGTCTCCAACGTGGTTCCCGAAGACATGGCGGGGATGTGTGACGCCTTCTTTAAGGGCGACCTGGAGGGAGCCAAGAAGCTCCACTACAAGATGTGGCCCTTGACGGAAGCCATGTTCTATGAGACCAACCCCGTGCCGGTGAAGGCGGCCATGAAGCTGCTGGGAACCATCACCGGCGAAGTGCGGCAACCCTTGTGTCCCATGAGCGCCGCCAACGAAGAGAAACTGCGCGGGGTGATGCAGAAGTACGGACTGATCAAGTAGTTCAAGGTTCAAGGTTCAAAGTTCAAGGTTTAGGTTTAGGTTTAGGTTTAGGTTTTCGACTTTGAACTTTGAACCTTGAACTTTGAACTCTCTGGGGAGGAATCCATGATCAAGGCTATCGTTTCCGGCTCGGCGGGGCGCATGGGGGGGCGCATCATCCACATGATGGAGGGGGTGGAGGGCATCACCCTGGCGGCCGCGCTGGAGCGGCCGGATCATCCCGCGGTGGGCAAAGAAGTGGGCGAAGTAGTGGGGCTCCCCGCCAAGGGGGTGAAAATCTCCGACTCCCTGGCCGAGGTCTTGCCCCAGTGCGACGTGGTCATCGAATTCACCCATCCCGAACCCTCCCTGGCCCATTTAAAAATGGTGGCGGACGCGGGCAAGGCCATGGTCCTGGGCACCACCGGACTATCTCCGGCCCAACTTTCCGAGGTCCGGGCTTTAGGGGCCCGCACCCGGCTGGTCTTCGCGCCCAATATGAGCGTGGGGATGAACTTGATGTTTAAGGTGGTGGCGGATATCGCCCGGGTGTTGAGTTCCGGCTACGACGTGGAGATCGTGGAGGCCCACCACCGCCTGAAAAAAGACGCGCCCAGCGGCACGGCCTTAAAACTGGCCCAGGTCATCGCCCAGGCCCTGGACCGTGACCTGGAGAAGGTGGGAGTCTACGCCCGCCAGGGCATCATCGGCGAACGCGCCGCCGACGAGATCGGCATCCAGACAGTCAGGGCCGGGGATATCGTCGGCGAGCACACCGTGCTCTTCGGAGGCATGGGCGAGCGCCTGGAGATCACCCACCGGGCCCACAGCCGGGACAACTTCGCCCGGGGCGCGGTGCGGGCCGCCGCCTGGATCGTGGAGCAGGCTCCGGGGCTCTATGACATGCAGGATGTTTTGGGGCTTAAATAGCGGTCAGCATCTTGTAGGGGCGAACCTTGTGTTCGCCCAACAGCGCAGGGCGAATACAAGATTCGCCCCTACGAAAAATATGCAGCTGATAATAAATCGGTATTCCTAATGCGCATTATTCGCTTCCACCAAAATGGCCGCACGGCTTACGGCCTCCTGGAAGGCGAGAAAATCTCCGTTTTACAGGGTCCGCCTTATGACGGCCTGGCCAAGACCACCGGGGAGGTCCTGTCCCTGCCGGAAGTCGAGCTCCTGGCCCCCTGCGAGCCCAGCAAGATCATCGCCTTGGGGCTGAACTATAAAGACCATGCCGCGGAATACGGGAGCACGGTACCCTTAGAGCCCCTGATTTTTATGAAACCCAGCACTGCGGTCATCGGCCCGGACGCGGCCATCGTCTATCCGGCCATGTCCAAAAGGGTGGACTACGAGGCGGAACTGGCGGTGGTCATCGGCAAAACCGCCCGGCACGTGCCGGAGGATCAAGCCCTCGCCTATGTCCTGGGCTACACCTGTTTTAACGACGTCACCGCCCGGGACCTGCAAAGGAAGGACGGCCAGTTTACCCGGGCCAAGAGTTTCGACACCTTCGCGGTTATCGGTCCCTGGATAGAAACGGCCATCGCCGACCCTGACGGTCTTACGGTGGAGTCCTATCTTAACGGGGAACAGAAGCAGCACTCCAACACCAGTGACATGGTCTTTGAGGTGGCGACCCTGATCTCCTTCATCTCCCGGATTATGACCTTGCTTCCCGGCGACGTCATCGCCACCGGCACCCCCTCGGGGATCGGCCCCATGCAGGTAGGCGACGTGGTGGAAATCAGGGTGGAAAATATCGGCGCCTTGCGCAATCAAGTAGTGGCGGAAAGGGTAAGCGCATGACTCAGTTTTTCGAGCCGGCAGAACGTCTCAAGCAGATTCCCCCATACCTCTTCAAGGAGATCGACGAGAAAAAAGCCGAAGTAAAAGCCCGGGGCGTGGACATCATCGACCTGGGCGTAGGAGACCCCGATCTACCCACGCCACGCTTTATCATCGAGAGGATGATGGAAGCGGTGCAACACCCCGCTACCCACCGCTATCCGGCCTATTCCGGCATGAGGGGTTTTAGGGAGGCCGTGGCCCGCTGGTATCAGAAAAGGTTCGGGGTGGAGTTGGACCCGGAAACCGAAGTCCTGACCCTCATCGGCTCCAAGGAAGGCATCGCCCACCTGCCTTTGGGAATCAACAATCCCGAGGATATCAACCTGATGACCAGCCCGGGGTATCCTGTCTACCAGATGGGCAGCCTCTTCGCCGGGGCCTATAGCCATTTCGTGCCCCTGCTCCGGGAAAACGCCTTTTTGCCGGATTTCCACGACGTCGACCCCCTGACCGCCCGAGATGCCAGGGCCTTTTTCTTTAACTACCCCAACAATCCCACCGCGGCGGTGGCCGACAAGGATTTTTTCGGGCAGATGGTGGATTTTTGCCGGGAATATCAGATTATTGCCGTCCATGACGCGGCCTATACCGAACTGGCCTACGACGGTTATAACCCTCCCAGTTTCCTGGAAGTGCCCGGGGCTAAGGCAGTGGGCATCGAGTTTCATTCCCTGTCCAAGACCTACAACATGACCGGCTGGCGCCTGGGCATGGCCGTGGGCAATAAAGACGTATTGGCGGCGCTGGGCAAGATTAAAAGCAACATCGATTCCGGGGCCTTTGACGCCATTCAGCTCGCAGGCATCGCCGCCCTGGATTCGGACCAGAGCTGTGTTAAGGAAAATTGCGCCATCCTCCAGGAACGCCGGAATATCCTGGTGGGGGGACTGAAAAAATTAGGCTATGACGTGGAGTTCCCCCAGGCCACTTTCTACGTCTGGCTGGCGGCGCCCCCGGGGATGACCTCCATGAGCTTCACCACCCACCTCCTGGAACAGGCCGGCATCGTCACCATTCCCGGCATGGGCCTGGGGGCCCCCGGAGAAGGCTTCGTGCGCCTGGCTCTTACCGTGCCGAAAGAGCGGATGGCAGAGGCGCTAACGCGGCTTCAAAAGATTGGCTAAGAATTTTGAGGGGGAAAAGTAGTCAGTTGACTACTGGCTACTAAAACACCTTCCTCCACCGGGGACGATAACCAAATGCCTCTAGGACCCGCGGCCATCACGGAGCTGAAGCCGGTCCTGGCCTACATCGGCTTGGGGGCCAATTTGGGGGACCCCCGCCGGCAGTTGGCCGTGGCCCTGGAGAAACTGGCGGCGGTGGAGGAGGTGGAGGTCTTAAAGGTCTCCCGGTTTTATCTGAACCCGCCCATGGGTCCACCGGGCCAGCCCTGGTACGTCAACGCCGTGGCCCAGGTGCGCACCCGCCTGGAGCCGGAGGACCTGTTGCGGGCGTTGCAGCAGGTGGAACTGGTCCTGGGCCGGGTCCGGGGAGAGCATTGGGGCCCCCGGATTATTGACCTGGATCTGTTGTTGTATGACGGCCTGATCATGTCCGGCCGGGAATTGACCCTGCCGCATCCGGAAATGCACCGCCGGGCCTGCGTGTTGGTCCCTCTGGCAGAGATAGCCCCCCAGGCCTGGCATCCGGTCCTGGAGAAGACGGCCGCGGAACTGTTAGCGAGGCTGGACCAGGCTGTCCAGGATTCCATGCAACCCGTATCCGACTGAGAGAGAAAGAGCTTGAACTGGCGATTTATCATCGGCTTGGTGGTGGGCTATCTGATCTACCGCCTGGTGAAGAAAACCATGCTGGCCTGGAAGCAGGGGCAATCCGCCTCCCCCCAGAAACCAGGAGGCCAGGACACCGAGGTGCTGGTGCAGGACCCCGTCTGTGGCACCTTTATTCCCCGGCAGGATGCTCTCAAGGTCCACAAAGACGGCAAGGACTATTTTTTCTGTTCCGAAGGCTGCCTGAAACGCTTCCGGCGTAGTGGGCCGGGATGAACTATGATAGTATAAGGAGCTACTATGAAATTCTTTATCGACACTGCCAAGCTGGAGGAGATTCAGGCGGCTCACGATCTGGGTCTGGTGGACGGGGTGACCACCAACCCCAGTCTCTGCGCGAAAATTGGCATCGTTGAGCCGGAACAGTTTAAAAATCACATCCGCACTATCTGCGAATTGGTCCAGGGACCGGTGAGCGCCGAGGTAGTGGCCACCGAGGCCCAGGCCATGGTGGCGGAAGCCAGGGACCTGGCTAAGATCCACGAATGGGTGGCGGTGAAAATCCCCATGACTCCGGAGGGTCTGAAGGCCACCCGCATCCTCTCCGAGGAAGGAATCAAGGTCAATGTCACCCTGATCTTCCAGCCGGTTCAGGCCCTGCTGGCGGCCAAGGCCGGCGCGGCCTACGTCAGCCCCTTCATCGGCCGCCTGGATGACATCTCCCAGCGGGGCATGGAGATCGTGGAGCAGATTGTCACCATTTTTGAGAATTACGGCTACGATACCGAGATCATCGTCGCCAGTATCCGTAATCCCCTCCACGTCCTGGAGGCGGCCCTGGCCGGCGCGGATATTGCCACCGTGCCTTACGGGGTAATCATGCAGCTTATTAAACATCCCCTGACGGACGCGGGGTTAAAGAAATTTTTGGAGGATTGGGAGCGCGCCCGCACCCGTTGACATGGACTCGGCCTCGACCAAATTCTGGAATCTCCCCAATATTCTGACGGGGACCCGTATCGTGGCCATCCCGGTGGTCATGGTCTTTTTGTGTTTCTCGGGGCCGGTGGCCAGTTTTTTAGGGGCCTTATGTTTCATGGCTGCGGGGGCCACTGATTTTCTGGATGGGTTTTTTGCCCGGCGCCAGCGCTTGGTGAGCCGCTTCGGGAAATTCATGGACCCCCTGGCGGACAAGCTGCTGGTGTCCGCGGCCCTGATTATGCTCATCCCCCTGGGCCGGGTGCAGGCCTGGATTGCTTTTGTCATCATCGGCCGGGAATTGGCGGTTACCGGACTCCGGGCCCTGGCCGCGGCGGAGGGCATCATCCTGGCCCCGGACCGCTGGGGCAAGGCCAAGACCCTGCTGCAGATGACGGCCCTTACCGCCCTGATTTTGCATTACCCATATCAGGCCCTGGATTTTCAGCGGCTGGGCACGGGCCTCCTCTGGCTGGCCATGATTGTCACCATAACTTCGGGGGTGGGGTACTTTCTCACCTTCTTCCGGCAACAGCCGGAGATGCAGCAGTCTTGACCGGAAGAAATTCTTAAGTTAGACTTAATGATTATTTTTTGTGGAGGAAAATAAGTTGGCCAGACATTTATCCGCGATGAAGCGGGCCAGACAGAATAAAAAACGGCGGGTCCGGAACCAGAGCCGGAAGACCAGGGTTAAAAACGTGGTGCGGGAGGTGCGCCAGGCCTTGTCCAAACAAGATGCGGCGGTCGCCGAAACCGCCCTCACCAAGGCCGTCCCCATCATCGCCCAAGTCGCAGGCAAAGGCACCATGCATTGGCGCGCCGCCGCCCGGAAAATCTCCCGCCTCACCCGCCAGGTCAATGCCCTAAAAAGCGCTTAAAAAGACACCACAGAGGCACAGAGTACACAGAGATTCACAGAGAAAATTTTTTTTATTTTTGACGCCAGCGCGAAAATAAAAAGAATCCTTACTCTGTGGCCCTCCGTGCTCTCTGTGCCTCTGGGGTGAATCTTTTTATCCCGGGCCCATCTGGAGCAGGCACCATTCCAGCCAGAGCCGGGGGTTGCCGGCGCTGGTTTTCAGTTGTTGATCGGCGTGGTGCAGGCGCCGGAGGTGGTTTTCCAGGGTGGGCGCGGTGAAGCGGGCGGCTTGCTTGGACACATCCTTGATTTTCCAGGCGGGAACTTCCAAGGCCCGGGCCAGGGCCTCCGGCGGCGCGCCGGCGGGGCTGTCTTTAAAGCGCAAGAGTATGCGCAATTGCCGGGCCAGCATCACCAGAATCTTAGCCGGCGGCTCTCCCAGGTCCAGGAGGTGGGCCAGGGCGGAGAGCCGCTTTTGGGCGCTCTTCTCCCCCAGGGCGTCCACCAGCGCAAAGATGTTGTAGCTGCGGCTGTGGCTGGCTAACTGACTCACCAGGTTAGGGGTCAGGGTCTTTTCCCGGCCGGCAAACAGAGTTAGTTTTTCCAGCTCCGAAGCCAGCTCCGAGAGATTGTCCCCTACCATATCCACCAGGCGTTGGGCCCCGGCCAGGGTCAGGGTTTTTCCCTGGGCCTGGGCCTCCCGGGTCAGCCACTGCTGTAATTCCCCTTCCTTCAAATGAAAAAACCCCAGGGTCGCTTCCTCCTGTTGGAGGCGCTTCCAGACCGCACTTTTGGCCAGGTCCTTGGCCTTCAACCCCGGAGCCAGGAGCACCACCCGGGCCCGGGCCGCGGGCCGCGCCAGATAATCCAGGATGAGGTTTAAAGACTTGGCCGGGTAGGTCTCCACCTGCCGCAGCACCAAGAGTTGTCCGGGACCCCACAGGGGGGTCAGGCGCGTCTGGGCCAGAAAATCCGCCAGCGACACCTCCTGGGCCTCCAGCACCACTTTCAGGGGGGCCTCGGTGTCAGGGCCCTGCATCGCCTGGGCCAGCCGCTCCAGGGCCCGGTGCATGAGGAACTCTTCGTCCCCGTAAAAGAGATAGAGGGGCTTGAGGGTGCCGCGCTGGAGATGGCGTTCTAATAAAGGATGGGACATGGAGGAGCTTTCAGCAGACAGCTTTCAGCTTTCAGCTTTCAGCTAAAAACCGGGTAAAGAAATCTCTTCGCAATAAATAAATTTCCTCTATCTAATCTTGTCAGCCAGTTATGCCGTAAAGGGAAGCCACTCTAGGCGAGCAACCCTCTCTGTCCAAGAGGGGTGATTGTGCTTATTGGCTGAAAGCTGACAGCTAAATCACCAGCAACACCTTATCCAAAACCCTTTGGGCCAGTTTGTCCGCGGCCCGTCTGAGGCCCTGATCTTTGAGGGTTTCCCCGATTTGATAGTTGGGATCCGTCAGATAATCTTCCTGGATGACCGTGGTATCCTTCCATACCGTCTTGCCGCTGTGCCGGCGTTTGAGGGTCAGGTCCACTTTGATGGTCACCCGCCGCACCGTGGACTGCAAAATGCTATTAAAGGCCACGGAGCTGTTTTCCACAAAGGCCACTTTGCCTTCCAACACCAGCTCGGCATCCTGGGGCTTGGTGGTGAGCCGCACGGCCTTGGTTTGGGCAAAGGCCTGGATCAAGGCGTTGGCCATGACGGTTTCGACCCCCACTTCGGTGGAGCGATTGGCGAATGGGGGAATGGACAGGACCGGCTGCGCCTCCTGGCGGTAGGGTTCCAGACCCAGGGGGCGGTAGCCGCAGCCCGCCAAGGCCAAGATCAGCAGGAGGGCAGAAATGCGGTTTAAGGTCACGGCTTTTCCTCAAATAACGATGTTCACCAGTTTCCCCCGGGCCACCACCACCCTTTTGGGGGGACGGCCGGCGAGCCATTTTTGCACCACCGGATCATTTAAGGCCAGGTCCTCAATCTCCCGGTCCGACTTATCGGCCGGGACCACCAGGCGATTCCTCACCTTGCCGTTGATCTGGATCACCACCGTCCGGGCCGCCTCCACCAGGGCTTCGGCCTGGGCCTGGGGCCAGGGGGCCAGGAGCAGAGACGTATTATAACCCAAAGCCTCCCAGATCTCTTCAGTAATGTGGGGCACCATGGGGGAAAGCAACTTCAACACCGCTTCCAGGGCCTCCCGGAAGACCGCCGGGGCCGCCGGTTGTCCGGCCTGCTCCTCCACAGTTTGATAGAAGGCGTTAATCAGCTCCATGACCGCGGCGATGGCGGTATTGAAATGGAAGCGGTCCTCGATATCTCCGCTCACCTTCTGGATGGTCTGATGCACCTTATGGCGCAACTCCCCCAAACCGGCGGGGAGGTCGGCGCCGGCGCCCTCATAGGGCTTTACCTCCTGGATATCCGGCAGCAGGTTATGAGCCAGGGTCCAGAGCCGGTGCAGGAAGCGGTGGCCTCCCATGACCCCCTGGTCGCTCCATTCCAGGTCCCGTTCCGGGGGCGCGGCAAAAAGGAGAAAGAGCCGGGTGGTGTCCGTGCCGTATTCGCTGATCATGTACTCCGGGTCCACCACGTTGCCCTTGGATTTGGCCATCTTGGCCCCGTCCTTGAGGACCATGCCCTGGGTGAGGAGCCGCTTAAAGGGTTCATCGATTTGGGCCAGTCCCAGGTCCCGGAGGACTTTGGTGAAAAACCGGGCATACAGCAGATGCAGCACCGCGTGTTCGATGCCGCCGATGTATTGGTCCACGGGCAGCCAGTAATCCACCCTTTTCCTATCCAGCACCCCTTCCCGGTAATCGGCGCAGGCATAGCGCAGGAAATACCAGGAGGACTCCACAAAGGTGTCCATGGTATCCACTTCCCGGCGGCCCGGACCGCCGCAGGCGGGACAGGGCACCTCGGTAAAGGACGGCAAGTGGGCCAGAGGGGAGCCCCCTTCGCCGGTGAGGGAGACCTCCAGGGGCAGTTTGACCGGCAGGTCCTGCTCCGGCACCGGCACCAGGCCGCATTTTTCGCAGTAGACGATGGGGATGGGCGCACCCCAGTAACGCTGCCGGGAGATAAGCCAGTCCCGGAGGCGAAAGTGTATGGCTGCCCGGCCCTGGCCCTTTTCTTCCAGGAAGGCGGCAATGGCCTCCCGGGCCGGAGCGCTGGCCAGGCCGCTGAAGGAACCGGAGTCCGCCAGGGTCCCTTCGTCTTCATAGGCGGCCTTAAGATTCTCGGCCCGGAGTTCCTCCCCCGGGGGCTGAATCACCACCTTGATGGGCAGCCCGTATTTTTGGGCGAACTCAAAGTCCCGCTGGTCGTGGGCCGGCACCGCCATCACCGCGCCGGTGCCGTATTCCATGAGCACGAAGTTGGCCACGTAAATGGGCATCTCCCAACCGGTCACCGGGTTGAGGCAATAACGGCCGGTGAAGACCCCTTCCTTGGTCAGTTCCTCCAACATGCCCCGGCTCCGGTCCTGGGCCCGCCAGTGGTCCACAAAGTCCCGCACTTGGGCTTCCTGCGCGGTGCCTTGGGCCAGGGACAGGGCCAGGGGGTGCTCCGGGGCCAGGCTCATGAAGGTGGCGCCCCAGAGGGTGTCCTGCCGGGTGGTGAAGACCGTAATGGGCTCACCCCCGTCTTTTAAGGGAAACAGGATTTCCGCGCCGGTGGACTTGCCGATCCAGTTCCGCTGCATGGTCAGGACCCGTTCCGGCCAGTGCTCCAAATGGTCCAGGTCGGCCAGTAGCTCCTCGGCGTAGGCGGTGATCTTGAAGAACCATTGCTCCAGTTCCTGCAAATGCACTTCGGAATCGCAGCGCCAGCAGAGGCCCCCTTCCACCTGTTCGTTGGCCAGCACGGTTTCACATTTGGGGCACCAGTTGACCGGGGCTTTTTTCTTATAAGCCAGGCCCCTTTGGTACATCTCGATGAAGACCAATTGCTCCCACCGGTAGTAGTCCGGGTCACAGGTGGCCAGTTCCCGGGGCCAGTCGTAGCTGTAGCCCAGGGCCTTGAGCTGGCGGCGCATATAGTCGATATTATCGTAGGTCCAGTTGGCCGGGTGCAGCCCCCGGGCCATGGCCGCGTTTTCCGCGGGCAACCCGAAGGCGTCCCAGCCCATGGGATGGAGCACGTTAAAGCCCCGCATCCGTTGGTACCGGGCCACCACGTCGCCGATGGAATAATTGCGCACGTGGCCCATATGGATGCGCCCCGAGGGATAGGGAAACATCTCCAGAACGTAGTATTTGGGCCGGGAAGGGTCCTCCGTGGCCTCGAACAGCCGCCGTTCTTCCCAGATTTTCTGCCACTTCTCTTCCAGGAGGCGGGGTTCATAGCGGGAAAGCATGTGATACTCCGGTGCAAGTGGTCATTTTCTCAACGTTAAAATCTATCACAGAATTTTCCCCGGATGCCAATGAATAATGGGAAAGACCGGGATAAACCGCAATCCATGAGCATCTGATTTTCAAAATCGAGATTATTAGTTTATAATTTTCCCATGGAAATTGAGATGTAATTTCAACAATATACTTGACGTGTGCTTTGCGATAGTATTTTTGTTCTGGAATTTAAGTCCGATTAATTGTATAAATTGGAGCCTGAGAAAAATTTCACACAAATTGACTTTTTGCTTTTAGTGGTCAATTGTAAAACATGGAGAAACTAGAAAATGCCCTCCAAAGTGCGTGAATATATTCCGGTCCATATGATTATCAGCCCCGAGCCTTCCAGTATTTCAAAGGAAATGAAGGCATTGATAGAATATGCCAAAACAGCATATCTTCAAAATCATATTTCGAGAGATACATATCTCAAGTTAATGAATTTTATTATTCCGATTTGTCTTGAAAATACAATAGAGAATAAGATTAATGAAATCATTCCAAGATGGAATAAGAGATTTAATAATTATCTCTGTCATAACATGGAGGAATAATATTGAATGAAGAAAAGCCAACGCCAGAGAATGACAAAATAGTTAAAAAAGAACCAGAAACTACAGAAGTTGATTCTGGCATTGAAGAAATTGTAAAAGAAGCTCCGCCTGAAGTCCGCGAGTTCTTAGAGAAAGCTCCGCCCCAAATTCGTGAATTTGTTATGGGGATGACATCTGTTGGAAGGACACCCCATCCGATATTTGATAAATTTACTGATAAGCATGTTGATAAATTTTTAGATTATACAGAAGAAGAAAACAAAAGAGGTTTTACATTTGCTAGTCGAGGAAGGTGGTTTCAACTCGGTTATGTAATCATTGGCTTAGTATTTATCGGTTTTCTTATTACCTACTTGCTTCCCAACAATAAAGACCTTCTTATTAATATTTTAGTGATATTTGGGGCTTTTGCGGGTGGTTTTGGATTTGGTTATGGATACAGACATATGAAATAAAATTCTTTTTACATCAATTAATCTTTCAAGTTCGTAGTCTCTTCCAAACTCCACATATGGTCTGAAATTCCCGCCTCTATCGCAGGAGGCGCTCTCCTGGGATTATACACCTTGAATTTCCCTTAATTTCTGATAACTTTTCTCTATTGTGCCCCGGGTCAGCGTCATTATTCCCACTTACAACCGGGCCGCCCTGGTGCAGGAAGCGGTGGCCTCGGTGCTGGCCCAGACCTACCGGGATTTCGAACTCCTGGTGGTGGATGACGGCTCCACGGACGGCACCCGGGAGGTCCTGGCCGCATTTGGCAGGGAAATTACGGTGTTGTCCCGGCCCAGCCGGGGCGGTGTCTCCCCGGCCCGGAATGCCGGCATCGCCGCGGCCCAAGGCGAGTGGCTGGCCTTCCTGGACTCCGACGACCTCTGGCTGCCGGAGAAGCTGGCCCGGCAAATGGCCTTCATGGAGGCCAACCCTCAATATCTGCTCAGCCAGACCGAGGAAACCTGGGTGCGCCGGGGGGTTAAAGTAAATCCGCCCCGGACCCACCGCAAAGAAGGGGGCCGCATTCTGCTGCGTTCCCTGGAGCGCTGCCTGGTGAGCCCCTCGGCGGTAATGTTGCACCGGCAGTTGCTTAAGGACCACGGCGGTTTTGACGAAGACCTGCCCGCGGCCGAGGACTATGACCTTTGGTTGCGCCTTGCTTGGCGCTATGAGGTGGGTCTGCTGCCGGAGCCGTTGATCATCAAGCGGGGCGGCCATGCGGACCAGCTCTCCCGGCAGTGGGGCCTGGACCGCTGGCGCATACGGGCCTTACAAAAATTACTGGCGGAACCCGGACTGCCGGAGCCTTACCGCCGGGCGGCCCGCCGCACCCTAACTAAGAAATGCGCCATCTACGCCCAGGGCTGCGAGAAGCGGGGTAAGATAGCGGAAGCCTGCTATTATCGGCGTATGATCGCAAACACGGCAATCGGCAGTTTTTCTGGCGGCCCAGGCTTTCCAGCCTGTGCTGGCGCAGGCTGAAGTCTGCGGCTACCAAACTTGGAACTTTTAAGAAGAACAGGTTAGTTAAGCCCTGGCGGGCGAGACGCCCGCCCTACGTAATATTGGAGGAGGGATCATGGATCTATATGAAGCCATTCATAAGCGCCGCAGCCACCGGTTCTATAAGCCGGAAATCCCCCCCCGGGAGGCCCTGGAGCGGGTCATCGATGCGGCACTCTGGGCCCCCTCCGGCACCAACGCCCAGGCCTGGGAGATTACGGTCCTGGCGGGCAAGGCCCGGGAGGAATTCGTGGAGTTGGCCAGCGGCGCCATGCCCTACATGGAACCCATCCTGGAGCGGGCCCAGATTCCCGAAGACAACCGGAAATTGGTCAAGGGATTTTTTAAAAACCTGGGGGGCGCGCCGGTGGTCATCGCGGTCACCGTTCATAAGGGCCCGGACGCCACCATGGACATGGCCATCATCCAGAGCGGCGCCGCGCTGATGCAGAATCTTCTCCTGGCGGCCCACGCCGAGGGTCTGGGCACCTGCTGGATGACGGGCGTTCTTTTTGTGGAAAAGCAACTTCTGGATTATCTGGGGAAATCCGACCAGCGGCTTCTGGCCATCACCCCCATCGGCTACTCCGCCAAGGAACCGCCGGTGCCCCCCCGCAAGGGCCGGGAAGTGCGCTGGCTGGGGTTTTAACAGGGAGCGGTAAGCAGTAAGCAGTGAGCAGTGAAAGAAAAAAGATGCCTAAGGGAATTGACGCCAATTCAGGGCAGCCGCCGTTGCTGAAAATGCAGTCCTTGAGCGTAGCCAAAAACGGGCGACACCTCCTGGACGGTCTGTCTCTGGAAATCCGGGAGGGAGAGCATACCGCCATCTTCGGCCCCAACGGCGCGGGCAAATCCACTTTTATCCGGCTCATCACCCGGGAAGAGTATCCCGAGCCCCACGCCAACGGCGTTCCGCCTCTGTTGATCTTGGGGCAAGAGCTCTGGAATGTCTTTGAATTGCGCCCCCAGTTGGGCATCATTTCCGCCAACCTGCAAGCCGACTTCCTGAACCGGACCCTGCCGGGGCGCACCCGGGGTCTGGACGTGGTCCTGTCCGGCTTTTTCGCCAGTTACGGCCTTTTTCCCCACCAGGAGGTGACCCCGGCCATGCGGGAGCAGGCCCGCCGGGCCCTGGCCCTGATGGAGGCCGAAAACCTGGCGGAGGGTTTGATCGAGACCATGTCCACCGGGGAGGCTCGACGCATCCTCATTGCCCGGGCCTTGGTGAACGAGCCCCGGGCCCTGATCCTGGATGAGCCCACCACCGGCCTGGACCTGCTGGCCCGGAGCCGGTTCCTGGGGACCCTCCAGAACCTGGCCCGGCATGGTCAGACCATCATTTTAGTGACCCACCGGGTGGAAGAAATCTTCCCGGAAATCGGCCGGGTAATTTTGCTAAAAGAGGGGCGGATCTTGCATGACGGCCTAAAAAGGGAGGTCCTCACCTCCCGGCGCCTGTCGGCCCTATTTGGCGCGCCGATTAAGGTGCAGCAGAACCACGACTATTACACCGCGGTCAGCGACGCTGGGGTTGCCTGACTTTTAGGGGACTTGTTGTTCCCCCCTTTTCTAAAGGGGGGTAGGGGGGATTTTATAAGCGTTAGAAAATCCCCCTTTAAAAAGGAGGACTTAAAATCCAAGGGCATCAAGGGCATCAAGAGCAGTCGGTTTTTATTAATCTGTTTAAGTATACTATATTAAGGACATCGTAATAATCCCATAACCTCCTTTTCTAGCAAGAGGAACTTAAACTCCTAATATGAGAACGGCAATGGCAGACACGAGACAGATACCCCTGGTGGAACAAGTCCGGGCCGCGGGCTGAGCGTCCAAGATACCTCCGGGGGTCCTGGAGGAAGTCTTGCAAAGCCTGCCCTTTAAGCCGCATGCCGACCTCCTGGTGGGACTGGAGGCTGCGGACGACGCCGGGGTGTTTCGTTTGACCCCGGAGATCGCCCTCATCCAGACGCTGGACTTTTTTACGCCCATCGTCAATGATCCCTACCAGTTCGGGCAGATCGCCGCGGCCAATGCCTTAAGCGACGTTTACGCCATGGGGGGGAAACCCCTGACGGCCATGAATATCGTCTGCTTTCCCTTGCAGACCACCCCCGCTGAGGTTTTAAAGGAGATTCTCCGGGGGGGCCTGGACAAGGTGCACGAAGCCGGGGCCCTGCTGGTGGGCGGCCACAGCGTGGAGGACCCGGAGCTGAAGTATGGCCTCTCGGTGACCGGCATCGTCCACCCGGACCGGGTTCTCACCAATGGCGGGGCCCGGCTGGGGGATCTATTGGTCCTCACCAAGCCCCTGGGCACGGGGATCATCGCCACCGCCTTAAAAGGCCGCCTGGCCTCAAGGGAAGCGGAAGAGGCCGCCATCCAGGTCATGGGCAAACTCAACCGGGCGGCCGCGGAAGCCCTGGAGGGCCTGGAAGTCCACGCCCTCACCGACATCACCGGCTTCGGGCTCCTGGGCCACGGCCTGGAGATGGCCCAGGCCAGTAAAGCGGAACTTACCCTTTATGCAAGCCGGGCGCCGGTCCTCTCCTGGGCCCGGGAATACGCGGCCATGGGCCTGGTGCCCGCGGGCAGCTACGCCAACCGGAACTTTTGCGAGAAGCACTTGCAGATCGACCCCCAGGTGGACCCCATTTTGCTGGACCTCTTAAGCGACGCCCAGACCTCCGGGGGGCTGTTCATTGCGGTGGCCCCGCAGCACGGGGAACAACTCCTGGCCCGGCTCCATGATAAAGGCGTTGATGATGCCGCCATCATCGGGGAAGTGACGGCTTGGGGTTTGGGAAAGATTAAAGTAAGACCTTGAAGAAAAGGCTTGGGTAGTCAAAAAGGTAATGACATGTAGGGGCGAACCTGGTGTTCGCCCACGTCCAGGGCGAACACCAGGTTCGCCCCTACGAAAAAGTGCCTTTAGTGACGAGTTAACAGCAGATATCAGCAATCAGCTTAAACATACGAGGATATCCTATCCTTTGCTGTAAGCTGATTGGTGACAGCTCTCTCCCTCCGCCTTTCTGCTCAAATAAAAGTGATATTGGAGAATAATGTGAAGTCGGTAACCGAACAACTGGCCCTCATCAAGCAGGGCTGTCAGGAAATCATTCGGGAAGAGGAACTAAAGACCCGGCTGGAGAAAGCCGTGGCCACGGGCAAGCCCCTGCGGGTCAAGGCGGGATTTGACCCCACCGCGCCGGATTTGCATTTGGGGCATACGGTGCTCATCCAGAAGCTGAAACACTTTCAGGACCTGGGCCATCAGGTGATCTTTCTCATCGGCGATTTTACCGGCCTGATCGGCGACCCCTCGGGAAAAAGCGAGACCCGGCCGCCCCTGACGGAAGAGGAAGTCAAGGCCAACGCCGCCACTTACCAGCGCCAGATTTACAAAATCCTGGACCCGGAAAAGACGGTGATCGATTTCAACAGCCGCTGGATGAAGCCCATGCAGGCCCAGGACCTCATCCGCCTGGCGGCCCGCCACACCGTGGCCCGGATGCTGGAGCGGGATGATTTCCATAAGCGTTACCAGTCCCAGACGCCCATCAGCATCCATGAGTTCCTCTATCCCTTGATCCAGGGCTATGATTCCGTGGCCCTGGAGGCGGACGTAGAACTGGGAGGCACGGACCAGAAGTTCAATCTCCTGGTGGGCCGGGACCTACAACGGGAATACGGCCAGGAGCCCCAGATCGTGCTGACCATGCCCCTGTTGGAAGGTCTGGACGGGGTCCAGAAGATGAGCAAATCCCTGGGGAACTACGTGGGCATTGATGAGGCCCCGGGGACCATGTTCGGCAAGATCATGTCCGTCTCGGACACCCTGATGATCCGTTATTATGAGCTCTTGACCGACATCACCCCTGCTGGCCTGGCCCGGCTCAAAGAAGACCTGGCCTTCGGGGCCAAACATCCCCGGCAGGTGAAAGAGGAACTGGCCGTGGAGCTGGTGGCCCGGTACCATGGCCGGAACGCGGCCGTGGAAGCCGCCAGGGAATTTACCCTAATCTTCCGGGAGAAGGATTTCCCCGAGGTTGACGAAGTGCCTCTGATTAAATTCAGTTCTCCAACCCAAGTCGATGACGCAACCAGAATCGAGGGGTTCGACCTCCCGCATATAATGGTCGCTACCGGGACCGCGACTAGTACCTCTGAAGCAAGGAGGCTAATAAAACAGGGAGCGGTAAAAGTCGATGGAGAAAAATTTATGGATATACAGCGAGAACTTCCTGCCGGTAAGACCTATGAACTCAAGGTAGGGAAAAGACGGTTTACCAAACCAAAACTGATAGAATAAAAACCTGGTGTCTCATGCCATTTTTAAAATGGAAATCACTAAGGTGCGTTGAGTAAGTAAGATAGAAACTTAAATGGGCACAGGCGAGACGCCTGTGCCACTGAATTTGAGTTTCTGTTTTTTTGATAAAGATTTATCTTTTATGCTGTTAATTTGATTAAGGAATCAGGGCTAGCATTAAGGGCTGCGATGATGGCGGTGATAGCCTTGGAGCCAGCCGCAGTCAGGTGATAGCGGTGGGTTTTCGGGACCTTTTTGATCAAGCCGTGAGCCCGCAGCAGGCGCAGCTTCCGGGTGATGGCGCTGGATTGGCGGCGCTTTTCCGTGGCGGTCAGCTCCTGGTCTGCCGCATAGAGAAACTTTGCCAAGTCCCGGTTGCGAAAGCCGTTGATGTTAAACTCGCCCCGGGCCACCGCCTTCAGGAGCGCCAGGTCTGCCGGTCCATAGGGATTTAAGGCCCGCACCCGTTGGCCTTTCCAGGTGGTGGGCCGACACAATTTTTCCGTGAGCGCCCCTAGGGAGGTGGTGAGGCCGTGGCGCAAAAATTGGGGATAGAGGCCGGCCAGCTTCCCGGGGTCCTTAAACATGAGGTCCGTGGCCCATTCGCTCTGATGCACCGACCAGTGGTAGCGCAGGTCGAAGTCCCCAAAAAGCTCGGCGTGGATGGGATTGAGCTGCCCGGCAATCTCCTCCAAGA
>JBMORF010000030.1:0-20134 GCA_049322315.1 Thermodesulfobacteriota bacterium
GGACCCGCTGCACAGTGCGTTTGCCTTCCCGATGGTTCTCCACGAGCTGGAGATACCGGTAAGGGCCTTTGGTTTTGACTCGGACAAACATGCGGCGCCTCCATCAGGTCACCGCAATAATGCCAGATATACTGTTCGCCAAAAGTTTTTTCCGCCCCCCCCTCACCCTAACCCTCTCCCCCCGCCGGGTGGAGAGGGAATAAGAGGAAGAAACTTTTGGCAATCGCTATAATATTCTTTAATGTCAAGAAATAGATTGAATTATACCGCTACCTTTTCGGCACCGCATTTTTCAATTATCCACATGCCGGTGCAATAATATCAACTACTTACGCCAAAAAATCGGCGTTTACTGTAGAACTTGGGTCAAACAATTCCCACCATGCTACAATACTATCCACAAAAAAAGCCCGGTCCGCAGGGGACCGGGCTAGGGTTTAGCCAGAAAAAGTCCACTAAGGTGCGCGAGGCGCACCCATTGATATTTGCAGGCCTTAGGAGATTAATCCACCACGGGCCGGGGCAGCAGGCCCGCGGTTTCGATGATCTCCGGGGCCTTTTCCTCCCATTCGATGGCCATCAGGTGGATGCCGGAGATGCCCTTCATGTCCAGGCATTCGTGGATCTGCTCCACTGCGATCTTGATGCCTTCCGCGGCCACCTTATCCTTGGGGACGCCCTTGAGGCGGGTGATGTAGGAATCAGGCACGTCCAGGCCGGGGACGAATTTCTTCATGTAGTTGGCCATACCCACGGATTTTAAGGGAGTGATGCCGGCCATGATATAGCACTTCTCCGTGAGGCCCATGTCATTGGCCATTTCCATGAACTTCCGGAAGCGCTCCATGTTGTAAATGCACTGGGTCTGGATGAACTGGGCCCCGGCGGCGATCTTTTTCCCCATGCGGATGACCCGGAATTCCGCGGGGTCGGCAAAGGGGTTGGCGGCCGCGCCCAGAAACATGGCGGGCCGGCCCTGGACCTCGGTGCCGCTCACCATCTTGCCTTCATCCCGCATGGTCTTCACCGCGTGCAGGAGCATGATGGAGTCCATATCGTGGACATTTTTGGACTGGGGGTGGTCGCCGAAGGACTGGTGGTCGCCGGTGAGGCACAGCAGGTTCTTGATCCCCAGGGCGGCGGCCCCCAGGACGTTGCTCTGCAAAGCGATGCGGTTCATGTCCCGGGTAACCATCTGCATCACCGGCTCGATGCCCATATCCAGGAGTATCCTGGCGGCGGCCATGGAGCAGAAGCGGACCACTGCGGTCTGGTTGTCGGTGAGGTTCACGGCGTCAACGCAGTTTTTCAAATAGGTCGCCTTATGCCGGAAATGATCGGCATCGGCGCCCCGGGGCGGGCCGCATTCGCCGGTGACCGCCTTCTGGCCGCTCTTAAAGATTTTTTCCAGTTTGCTTCCTGCGGAATATTCGGCGGTCATTGTTTCAACTCCTCCCGTATAGTAGTGCGTAGCCCGCCGTCTCTGCTGGTGGACCAGTTTTTGTACAGTTTGACTTCCTGGAGGTTATGGAGCTGCCCCAGATTCTTCAGGCGATCGTAGATGAGCTGCCAGATACAGGGGATGGAGCCCTTGCCCACTTCGCATTTCCCTTCGGAAGAGCCGCCGCAGGGACCGTTCAGCAACTGCTTGGCGCAGCGGGCGATGGGGCAGAGCCCCCCGAAATCGCCGATGATGCAATTGCCGCAGGCCTGGCAAAACTCTTTCCAGACGCCATGCTCCGTGGCGCCGCCGATGGACATGGTGTTCAGTCCCGGGAAGACCGGCACATAGGGGTAACGCGCGGCCACGTACTGGGGGCCGACGCTGCAGGCAATGGAGACCACGGCGTCCGCGCCCTTTACCAGATCGTCCAGGGGCTCGATGTATTCCGGATCACACTGCCGCTCACAGGTGTATTCCAGGGTTTCCAGTTCGTTGCCGGCGGCCTTGCGGGCGATACGCAGCTCCGAGGCCAGGATGGCCACTTCTTTTTCACCACCCGCGTTGCAGACGGTGACGCAGCCTTTGCAGCCGGCAACCACTACCTTTTTAAAATCCTTGATCATTTCCAGGATTTCCGCTACGGGTTTTGATTCCCCGATGACCATTAAGCCTCCTCCTCTCCCAAAAATCCGGGGCAGATAAATGATTGCTCCAGGCCCCGCCGCGTTTCTAAGGGCTTCGGTGCGGCTTAGGAAATTTCCCCTGGCCGCCACGACAAGCTCATAGGTGGGAAGACTGGGATAGTATGATAATCCTTCCGGGGACCTCGGAAAAACAGGCCCTACCGGGAGACATATTGTACATCTATTCACAAGTCTACTTCCATAAAAAAATGATGTCAAACAAAATTCGGACAGAAAAATTTGTCTGCTCTCGCTGCTCAGCAAAAATATTTGTTGACAAACCCGGTTGCGGTCGATTAAATGGGGGACTATGTGAAAAAAAGTATGAGCCCTGGCGTAGGCTCAACCAGAGGTGAGCCTGCAAGGGCTAACTATGCAATTGTGATTAAACCGGCCAGTACAGCAGGCCGGCATTGAAATGAATAATTACACAACCATAAGGAGGCGTGGTTTATGGCGAAGTATGATCCGGTAAAACAAAAAGACTGGCAGATTGCGGAAATTGCCGAAGCGGAGATGATTCCTTTTGACGAGATGTGCGATAAGCTGGAAATCCCCAAAGAGGAGCGCATCCCGTACGGCCAGAAAATCGGCCGCGTCGATTACATGAAGTGCCTGGAACGCAATAAGAACAAGCCCGATGGCTACTACATCGAGGTCACCGCCATCACCCCCACTCCCCTGGGTGAAGGCAAATCCACCACCTCCATGGGCCTCATCGAGGGCCTGGGCAAACGGGGCGTGAACGTGGGCGGCTGCATCCGGCAACCCTCCGGCGGCCCCACCATGAATATTAAGGGCACCGCGGCGGGCGGCGGCATCTCCTTGCTCATTCCCATGACCGAGTTCTCCCTGGGCCTCACCGGTGATATCAACAACATCATGAACGCCCACAACCTGGCCATGGTGGCCGCCACTTCCCGGCTGCAGCACGAATTCAACTATGACGACGCCCAGTTGGCCAAGCGGAACCTGAAGCGCCTGAACATCGATCCCAAAAACTTTGAAATGGGTTGGATCATGGACTATTGCGCCCAGGCCCTGCGCCACATCATCATCGGCATGGGCGGCAAGATGGACGGCTTCATGATGAAGTCCTCCTTCGGTATCGCCGTGTCTTCGGAAGTTATGGCCATTCTCTCAGTGTTCACTTCTCTGCCGGACTTGAGGGAGCGGTTGAACAACATGGTGGTGTGCTATGACAAGAAGGGCAACCCCATCACCACCGGCGACCTGGAAGTGGGCAATGCCATGACCGCCTGGATGCTGCCTTCCATCAACCCCACCCTGATGCAGACCGTGGAGAAGCAGCCCTGCTTCGTGCACGCCGGCCCCTTCGCCAACATCGCGGTGGGACAAAGCTCTATCGTCGCCGACCAGATCGGCCTGAAGCTGTTTGATTACCATATCACCGAGTCCGGCTTCGGCGCCGACATCGGCTTTGAGAAGTTCTGGAACGTGAAATGCCGGTTCAGCGGCCTCATTCCCAACGTTTCGGTCCTCACCGCCACTGTCCGGGGTCTGAAGCACCACGGGGTCAAGGCCGGCGCCCTGCCGTGCCCTCCGGGCAAGCCGGTCCCCAAGGAGTATTTCGAAGCCTCCAAAGAGACCTTGAAATGGCTGGAAGAGGGCGTGGAAAACGCGGTGCACCATGTGAAGACCATCAAAAAGGCCGGTATCAACCCGGTGGTGTGCATCAACTCCTTCCATTTCGATTCCGACGAAGAGCACGCGATCATTCGCCGGGCCTGCGAAGCGGCGGGCGCCCGGGTGGCCGTGTCCCGGCACTGGCAATATGGCGGCGAAGGCGCCCTGGAGTTCGCCGACGCGGTCATGGACGCCTGCAAAGACAAACCGAGCTTCAAGTTTCTCTATCCCAATGAGATGCCGCTGCGGCAGCGCGTCGAAACCATCGCCAAGGAAGTGTACGGCGCTGACGGCGTGGACTTCGCCCCCGAAGCCGTGGCCAAGGCCAAAAAGTTCGAGGCGGATCCCAAGTACAACGAATACGCCACCATGATGGTGAAGACCCACCTCTCTTTGACTGCCGATCCCACCAAAAAAGGCACCCCCAAGGGTTGGCGGCTGCCCGTCCGGGACTTCCTGGTATACGGCGGCGCCAAGTTCATCTGCCCGGTGTGCGGCGCCATCTCCCTGATGCCCGGCACCAGCTCCGACCCGGCCTTCCGCCGCGTCGACGTGGAGACCAAGACCGGCAAAGTGACCGGCCTGTTCTAAGTAAAATCTAGGGTGCGCTTGGCGCCCCTCACTGGCATAACTATCCGGCTTCCGGGGTTTGCTCCCGGAAGCCGGTTTTTTTATGAAGAGGGGAAGACGCTGGACTGGACAAAATTATCGCGTGATGGAACGCACCTTACCGTTATTGATGATCGCAAACCTTGACTTAGCCGCGGCAAACCGGCAAAATTTGAGTTATTGGGACGCTCTGGAAAGGTCCCCTTCATGGACGCCCAACCAAAACCTAAAGGAATTTTTATGCCAGGCTATACTTTAATTTACTGGCAGGATGGCGAGTGGTTCGTGGGCCGCTTGCGGGAACGTCCGGATGTTTTTTCCCAGGGCAGGTCCTTACCGGAGTTGGAGGAAAATATCAAAGAAGCCCTTTCTCTAATGCAAGCCACCGATTTTGAGGACCTGCCGCCGAACCACAGGGTCAAGGAATTATCGGTTGAAACGGGTTGAACTGGTGCGGCTCCTGAATGATCATGGATGCCGCATCATCCGCCATGGCGCCCGCCACGACATTTTCCTCAATCCCCGCAACCAGCGGCGCGCCCCGGTTCCCAGGCACCGGGAGATTCCCGACAGCCTGGTGAAGATTATTCTCAAACAATTGGACCTGGGTAACTCTTAATCACCTGCACCCGCCGCAGTTCATGGGATGCCCCGAGCCAAGGGCATAGGGCCAGAGAATGGATTTTACGCAAAAACGCACTCTCCCTCCCTGAACCTTGGTATCTGGGTAGAGTCTCTTCCCACCAACAAAGACAACGGCTTAAGCTGGGAAATCTGTGCCCTTAAGGTCATCCTGAGAATTCCTGCCACTGGAAGCCGAAAACCGCTTTTGTGATATTTATCACTTGATTCTTGTCGTATAGCCATGGTAGTAGTTTATAATTGCCGAAGGTGAGAAAGGCGGGCGGGAGGGGAGCCTGCAGGTAACATTATGTAATAATTAAATAAATATAAGATGCGAGGAGAGGCGCGTAAGTATTAGGGAGGGGAACGGCAGGAGCTGGCCTAAGGGGAGCAGCAGCGGCAACCGGATTAAAACCCCCAGGATTGCGGCCCCGGCCGAACCCGTTTGGATGACACTTTTACCTACCCACAAATAAAAGAAATAACGGCAAAAAGGACTGGATCATGAGGATTAATACGCTAGACGACTTACAGGCGGTCAAAGCGGAGGGGGTAAAACTCACTTACCCCGAGAAAATCAAAATCATGGTAGGGATGGCCACCTGCGGCATCTCCGCGGGTGGTGACAAAGTTTACCAGGCCCTGGCCAAAAAGATTGCCGAACTGGGGTTGGACGTGGCCCTGGAAATGACCGGCTGCATCGGTTTTTGCCAGCGGGAGCCCCTGGTGGACGTGGTTTATCCCCATAAAGTACGCCTTTCTTACCAGGGCATGACTCCGGAGAAGGCCGAGGCCCTGGTGGAGGCCATCAAGGCGGACGAAATTTATCCGGAGAATCTCCTATGCCGGATTGATCAGGAAGACTTGGTCATTGATGGGAAGATGATGGTTTATGCCAACCCCCAGCCAGTGGCCCTGCCGGTGGAAGTCCCCAAATATGAGGAAGTGCCCTTTTTCAAAAAACAGGTGAAGATTGCTCTCAGGAATTGCGGCTACATCCATCCGGAGCGCATCGAGGAAGCCATCGGCCGGGGCGCCTATCAAGCCTTGTATAAAGCCTTGAAGGAAATGACCCCCAAAGAGGTGATCGACGTCGTCAAGGCTTCAGGGCTTAGGGGCCGGGGCGGCGGCGGCTTCCCCACCGGCCTCAAGTGGGAGTTCTGCTATAACAATGCCGCCGACATGAAATACGTCATCTGTAACGCCGACGAAGGCGACCCGGGGGCCTTTATGGACCGGGGCATCCTGGAAGGCGATCCCCACGCCCTTCTGGAAGGGATGGCCCTCGGCGGTTACGCGGTGGGGGCCAAAGAAGGCTATATCTACTGCCGGGCCGAATATCCCCTGGCCTTGAAGCGTTTAGAGATAGCCATTGAGCAGGCCGAAAAGCTCGGGCTGTTAGGTGATAATATCTTCGGCACGGATTTCTCCTTCCGGCTCAAAATCAGGGAGGGAGCCGGGGCCTTTGTCTGCGGCGAAGAAACCGCGCTCATCGCCTCCATTGAAGGCAAAGTGGGGGAACCCCGCCAGCGTCCCCCCTTCCCGGCCCAATCCGGCCTTTGGGGCAAACCCACAGTCATCAATAACGTCAAGACTTGGTCCCACGTGGCGCCCATTGTCGTCCGGGGCAGCCAGTGGTACACCTCCTTTGGCACCGAAAAGAGCCCGGGCACCACGGTCTTTGCCCTGGTGGGCAAGGTCATCGACGCCGGACTGGTGGAAATCCCCCTGGGCACCACCCTCCGGGAAATGATCTTCGACATCGGCGGCGGCATTGCCGGCAAAAAAGAATTTAAGGCAGTTCAGACCGGGGGGCCTTCCGGCGGGTGCATCCCCGCCAAATACCTGGATACCCCGGTGGAGTATGAATCCCTGGGAGCCTTGGGGTCCATCATGGGTTCCGGCGGCATGATTGCCATGGATGAGCGGGATTGCATGGTGAACGTGGCCAAATACTTTTTGGACTTCACCATGGAGGAATCCTGCGGCAAATGCACCCCGTGCCGGGAAGGCACCTTGCGCCTCATGGAGATCCTGGAGAACATCACCGAAGGTAAGGGCACCCTGGAAGACATTGACCGGCTGGTGGAGATGTCGGAAACCATCAAGGAGTCTTCCTTGTGTGGTCTGGGGCAGACGGCCCCCAATCCGGTCCTCACCACCATCAAATACTTCCGGGAGGAGTACGAGGCCCACATCACCCAAAAGAAATGTCCCGCCAAAGTTTGCAAGGCTCTGATCACCTTTACGGTGGACGAAGAGAAATGCAACGGCTGTGGGCGTTGCCGTTTGGTGTGTCCGGTGGAGGCCATTGAGGGCGCCAAAAAAGAACTGCACAAGATACTGCAAGACAAATGCATCAAATGCGGCACCTGTTTCGACCGCTGCAAGTTTGACGCTATCATTGTCGAATAAACGAGGCTTACGATGGTAAAACTGACGATCAACGACAAAGTGGTTGAAGTTCCTGAGGGCACCACTATTCTGGAAGCAGCCCGCCAGGAAGGAATAAAAATCCCCACCCTCTGTTACTACGAGGCGATCAAGCCTTATGGCGGCTGTCGCCTTTGTCTGGTGGAAGTCACCGCTGGTCCTCGCACCGTCCTGTCCGCCTCCTGCTCCTATCCCGTGGCCGAAGGAATCAAGGTGCAAACCGACACTCCCAAGGTGCTGCGGGCCCGGCGGTTGGTCATCGATCTTTTGTGGTCCCGGAGTCCGAATCTGCCCATTCTCCGGTCCATCGCCCAGGAATTGGGGTTGAAAGAGCCCAGTTTCCCGGTGGGAGACAGCGAATGTATTCTTTGTGACCTCTGTACCCGGGTCTGCACTGAACTGGAACAGTTGGGCGTCATCGGCATGCAGGGCCGGGGGTCCAAACGTGAGGTCTTAACCCCCTTCGGAGAACTGTCGGACGTCTGCCAGGAATGCGGGGCCTGCGGCTTTGTCTGCCCCACCGCCTGGATCCACGAAGTGGCCAAGATCCAGGCGCCCTGCACCCTGACCTGTCCGGCCGGGATCAACGTCCAGGGCTATGTGCAGTTGATCAACCAGGGCAAGGACAAGGAAGCGGTCAAGCTTATTATGGAGCGGCTGCCGCTGCCCGGGACCTTAGGGCGCATCTGTCCCCATCCCTGTGAAGAAGAATGCCGGCGCCAGACCGTGGATGAGTCCGTGGCCATCTGCAACCTGAAGCGGTTTGCCGCCGATCAGGTGGATTTGAAAGAGTTGGGGATAGAGAAGGCGAAGCCTCGTCCGGAGAAGGTGGCCATCGTCGGCGGCGGCCCCGCGGGGTTGTCCTGCGCCTACCACCTGGCCCGGGCGGGTTACCAGACCACCATCTTTGAAGCCTTGCCGGTGCTGGGGGGCATGCTGAAGGTGGGCATCCCCGACTATCGCCTCCCCCATGCCATCTTACAGCGAGAGATCGACAACATCCTGAGCTTAGGCGTGGAAGTGAAATACAACACCGCCATGGGCCGGGATTTCACCCTGGATAGCCTCAAAAAAGACGGCTATCAGGCCGTGTTTCTGGGGATCGGCTGCCACGTGGGCATGAAGCTGGGGATCCCCGGCGAGGAAGCCGAAGGGGTCATGCAGGGTGTCGATTTCCTCCGTAAGCATACCCTGAAAGAACCTTTCGAGCTAGGCAAACACGTGGCGGTCATCGGCGGCGGCAACGTGGCCATTGACGTGGCCTGCACCTCCTTGCGCCTGGGCTCCAAGGTCACCCTGGTCTACCGGCGGACCCGGGACGAGATGCCGGCCTTTGAGCACGAGGTCGAGCAGGCCATGTGCGAAGGCGTGGAACCCCTCTACCTGACGGCCCCGGTGTCCGTGAAGACCGATGCCGACGGCAAGGTCACGGCTTTGGAGTGCCTGAAGATGGAGTTGGGCGAACCCGATAAATCGGGTCGCCGCCGTCCGGTCCCGGTGGAGGGCTCCAATTTTATCCTCGATGTGGACATGATCATCCCCGCCATCGGCCAGCGGGCGAACACCTCGATTTTTGAAGGCACCGGCCTCGAGATCACCAAGTGGGGCACCATCGAAGTGGACGAAATCACTTTTGAGACCAACCTTCCCGGGGTCTTCGCGGCCGGCGACGCGCAAACCGGACCGTGGATTGCCGTGGGCGCCATCGGCGACGGCGAAAAGGCGGCGGTCTCCATCGATCGCTACCTCCGGAGACTCGACCTGCAGGAAGGCCGCATCAAAAAGCGGAAACGCCACCATCGTCCCAAGACCTTCCCGGTGGGCGGGGTGGTCCATCCCCGGGCGGTGATGCCCACTTTGCCTCCGGAATACACCTGCTCCTGTTTTGACGAAATCGCCACGGGTTTTACCCCAGAATCGGCCCGGGCGGAAGCCACCCGGTGTTTGAATTGCTATTCGGATTGCCTGGAGCATCTGGGCGCCCCCGGCACCGCCTCGGTCTACAAGGCCCCGGAACCGGTGGTGGCCAAGAAGCTGAAGGAACGCAGCGCTTATGAGAATCCCGCGGATGAAAAGACCGTGGCCGCCATCTTGAATAAATACCGGGAGGAGCGCGGCAATATGCTGCCCATCCTGCTGGGCATCAACCGCACCTTCAACTGGCTGCCCCGGCCGGCCCTGGAGCATGTGGCGGACGAACTGCACATGCCCCTGGCGGATATCCTCCGGGTCGCCACTTTTTACAACGCCTTCAGTCTGGTGCCCCGGGGCAAGTACATCGTCAGCGTCTGCCTGGGCACCGGCTGCTTCGTCAAAGGCTCGCCCCGGCTTCTGGACCGCCTGGAGAGAGAGCTGAAGATCAAATCCGGCGGCACCACCGAGGACATGCTGTTCTCCCTGGAGCCCGTGCGCTGCATCGGCTGCTGCGCCCTGGCCCCGGCCGTGCGCATCAACGAGGACACCTACGGCCGCCTGTCCCCGGATAATATCCCCAAAATCCTGAAACTCTATACCGCGCAACCCGCGGGTTAAGGGATGGGAAATTTGCACCACTAAGACGTCAAGAACACAAAGGAATAACAAAGGAGGGCGCGCTCAGCGTACCCTCCTTTTTGTGGGGAAAGGGGCAGTGGAGCTTTGCCCTTTTATATCAATTATACCAATTCGCATTCAAAGGACGTTGAACTGTAGGGGCGAACCTTGTGTTCGCCCGTGGCTCCGGGGCGAACACAAGGTTCGCCCCTACGTATAGTATCTTTTTGACTGCAACTCGGTATTAGTCATCAAAGGGATGCTTTTTCTAGCGAACCTTGTGTTCGTCCCGTGGCTCCAGGGCGAACACCAGGTTCGCCACGTTATAATTCCTCTTGGACTGCAACTCGGTATTAATATTTTTGCGTCTTTGCGTGATACCCTTCTCAGCTTCCGGACTTATCTTTCCAGGCCCCGGAGGCCCTCCAGGGTGGGGTAATGGGTGAGGTCGTGGTGCAGGGGGGTGATGGAGATATACCCGGCCAAGAGCGCGGCGTAGTCCGTGTCCGGAGATAAATCCTGGCGGTCGTTGATCCCCGCCAGCCAGTAGTAGACCCGTTCCCGGGGGTCGATGCGGCAATCGAAGTGTTCCGTTAAGGGCCCGGTGTCCTGGCGGGTGAGGCGCACGCCTTTGATGGCCTCTTCCGGTAAGGCCGGCAGGTTGACGTTCAAACAGAGCTGCTCACCTGGAGGTTTTTCCTCCTGGAGCCGGGCCAGGAGCTTGCCGGTTATTCGGGCGGCGGTGGCGAAGTCCGCGTCTTTATAAGTATCCAGGGACACGGCCACGGCCTGCTTCACTCCCAGGATGGCCGCCTCCGTGGCCGCGGAGACGGTGCCGGAATAGAGCACGTTGATGCCCACGTTGGGGCCCAGGTTGATGCCCGAGACCACCAGGTCCGGAGGGCCGGGGAGCAGTTCCGCCAGGGCGATCTTGACGCAGTCCGCGGGGGTGCCGCTCACCGCCCAGCCCCAGCCGTCCCCGGCCAGGGGGGCCTGCTTCACCCGCAAGGGGGTGCTCAGGCTGATGGCGTGGCCCACCGCGCTCTGCTCGCTCTCCGGGGCTACCACCGTTACTGCCCCCATCCGCCCCAATTCCTGATACAGGGCCGCCAGCCCCGGCGCGTAGATGCCGTCGTCGTTAGTCACCAGGATTAACAAAAGCTCATATTCCCTAATTTTTATGGGGCTTTTCAGTGATCAGTAATCGGTAATCAGTAATCAGTAATCGGTGATGCTCAACTATGGTTTTTACTGACCACTGATCACTAAACCCCTCAAAGTCAGCCGATCAATCCTTCTTCGTTTTTTGCCCCGGAGCCGCTTTGGGGTCGTTGGGAGGACGGGTCAACCGCTCCATTTCCTGCTGCCAGGCCTGGTAAGGCTTCGGCTCTACCAGGCCCGTCTCCGTTTTGTCCCCTGCCTTTACCCGCACCAACAATTCTTGATTTTTCTCCTGGCCCAACTCCTCCAGGCGGAATAGGGACTTGCCGGCGCCATCGTCCAGTTCCAAGACGTACCGGGGTTGATCCGGGGCCTTCTTGGGAGAGACAGGGCGACTAAGTTCCAGGGTCTGCAACTTCCACAGGCCCACTTCCAGGCGGACCGCGGGTTGTTTGAGTTCCTTTTTGTCTGGCCCGGTGATCTTCCAGAAATCCTTTTCTTTGATCCCCTGCCAGGTCTTTCCCGGAGCCCCCCAGATTACTTTTTTCACGTTCGTAGCCTGCCCCCGCCAGAGGCGGCGGTCTTCTATTTTGCCCAGGGTCTTGGTTATGTGGGCCAGCAGGTCTTTATCCGTCACCACCACCGGACCGGCCGGGGCCTTCCGGGCATACTCGCCTGGTTTGGTCTGGTCCCCCAATAAGAGTCTCTGGGGCTTTTTATCCGCCACCACCGTCACCTCGCCCCGGGGCGGAGCCAGGCCGTAAGGTTTCAAGCTTTTGGGCGCGTCATTGACAAAGTCCTTGGCCCTGGCCAGGTGCAAAAAGCGCACTAATTCCTCCACCCGGTCCCCCCGCACCGGGAATTTTTCCCGGCCCACCCAGCGCCAGGACTTGGGCTTCACCTGGTCCAAGTGCACGTCCTTGGCGCCTTTGATCTTGAGGTGCAGGGATTTCACCTTATCCGGGGCGAAGGCAAAGAGGGCCTTGTCCCGCAGTTCCTTGGCCGGCCGGTCCAGGGACGATTTTGCCCCCGAATTGATCACCAGCAGTTCCCGGGGGGCCTGGTCCTGAGAGGCGTAATACCCCATCCCTCCGGGGGTGGCATTGCCGATTACCAGCCGCCGCGTTTTATCTTTAACGGCGAATTCCACGGCCAAGGCCGGCTTATCCAGGCCATACGCCTTGAGATCCTCGCTCTTTCCCAGGTCCCGCTCTTTTTGGAGATGGGCCAGGGTGGAGAGGATGGCGCCCACCGTGGTCTGGTCGGCCCGCATCTTCAAGGGTTTGGTGAGGAACCACTCGCTGTCTTGTTTAGCCAGGCGCGCTTCTTCTTTGCCGCGCTTTAAGACCAGGGCGTTGATCTCCCCCTCTTTAACCGGGAAAATCTTTTTAGCCTCGGTTTTCCGGGTTTCCTCCCGGGCCTGATACCAGTTCAGGCCCACGTAGGCGCCCAGCAATACCAGGAAAAGGGCCAGATAAGGCAGGAGGCGGCGGGGAATCATTGACTCCCTCGACGCCGGCGGAGATAAGCCCGTACCCCGGCCCCCAACATGATCAGGGGCAGGGCCACCACGCAGGAGAGGAAGAGAAACCAGGCCTGCCAGCCCCTCAGGGTAAGGGGCTGGGCCTTGCCGGCTTCCCGGCGCACCACAATCTGGTGTTCCTCCGCAGCCAGAAAGTTCATGGTGTTCAGGAAGAGGTCGCCGTTGCCCGAGAGGTTAAAGTAGGAGTTGGCGGCAAAATCCACGTCCCCAAAGACCACCAGATAAGGCTTTTTCTCTGCCTCTGCCTTCTTCAGCTTCTTTTCCGGAGCCTTCTTTTTTTCTGCTTTTGGGGTATGCGGTTTCAGTTCCGCCAGGGCCGCCAAGGTGAAGGGGCCCTTCTTATCCGTCTTGGGGTCGAAATTGGCCTTTTTTTCCTTGAACCACGCCTGGCCCAACTTCTCCCAACTGGTATTGGTGCTGGTGACCAAGGGGAGCAAGGTTACATCTTTGGTCCCCTGCTTCAGAATGAGAGGCCGAGCCAGGGGGTAGATGGTGACCACGTTGGTGAAATCCCGGGTAATACGGTGGGCGCCGTACTGCATGGCCAGGGGCATGATGGCGCTGGCGCCGATGGCCTGGGTCACCTGGTTCATGTCCAGGATGATGCCGTCATCCAGATCCACCCCGTAGCCGGACAAAAAGTCCTTCAGGCCCGCGTCCTTGAAAGGGGCCAAGAGCAGGAGAATCCGACCGCCGCCCTGGAGGTAGGTCTTTAAGGCCGCCACTTCGTTGGGGAACAGGGGTTTGCTGGGCCCCGCCACCACCACCGCGGCTGCATCCTGGGGAACTTCGGCCTTGGTCAGGAGATTGAGGTTCTCCAACTTATAACCTTCGTTCTCCAGGGCCTTGCCCGCGGTGCTGAACCCATTGCGCTCCCTCTCCTGGGGGGTCCGCTCCCCATGCCCGGTGAGGAAATAGATCTTTTTCACCTCGGGCCTCAGGAGTTTGCGGATGGTGTTGGTAAGAGCCTCTTCATCCGTCTTATCCGACATCTGCCGCCGCCCCTGGTACTCCAAGAGCACGTTGCCGGGGTAGCGATAGCCCGCTTCCTTGGCCTTCAGGGGTTCCCGCTCCGGGTCCACCATCCGGAAGGTGATCTCCCGATTGGCGTAGGCGTACATTTGCATGACTTCTTTAGCCCGTTGCCGTTCGGCGTGTCCCTCCGGGAAAAAAGCGGTCATGGTCAGGGGATGTTTCACCTCCGGGAGCAAGCCCCGGCTCATGGCGGTGAGGGATTGACTCTGGTCCTTGGTGACGTCCCAGCGGTAAGGGAAGCGATTGGCCAACAGGGCCGCCAGCACCAGGATCCCCACTACCAGGATTACCGACGCGGCTGAGCTGCCGCCATAGATCACGGTGCGCCTTTGAAAAAGATCCCGCCAACTCACGTTAAGCTCTCCAGCGTCGAGATTCCAACTGTCTTTTGGTCAAAAACAGGAAAAAGAAGATAAAACTCAAATAATAAACCAGGTCCCGGGTATCGATGACGCCCCGGATGAAGCCGTCAAAGTGGTCCATCATGGACAACGCGGCAAAAACGCCTTTCCAGCCCGGGGCGCCGATCTCCTGCTGCCAGCCGATGATCCAGAAGAGGAGCAGCAGGGCAAAGGCGGTGACCGCGGCGATAATTTGATTTTCCGTGAGGCTGGAGGTGAACAGGCCCAAAGCCAGGCAGGCGCCTCCCAAAAGCACCATGCCCAGGTAACAAGCGCCCAGAGAGGCCCAGTCCAGACGGGCCAGGGCGCCGAAGGCTACAGGGTAGACAAAAGTGAAGGCCAGGAAGATGGCGTAGATGAAGAGCGAGGCCAGAAATTTCCCCAGGATGATGGCCCAGTCGGTCAAAGGGTAGGTGAACAGAAGCTCGGCGGTGCCGGCCTTCTTTTCTTCAGCTAACAGGCGCATGGTGAGCAAAGGCACCAAAAGGAGGAGCACCACTCCCAGGGTAGCGAACAGGGGCCGAAAGACCATTTGCAGGGGGTTCAAATAGTTGGCCAGTTGCAGATTCTGGGCCGCCTGAAAGCTGATGAGGGTGTAATACAGGGTATTGCTGTAAAAGAAATACCCTCCCAAGACCAAAAAGCAGAAACCGGTGACATAGAAAATGGGAGTGGCGAAATATACCACCAACTCCTTCCGGAACACCGCGGTAAAACTGCCCAAGTTTTTCATGACTCTTCTTCCGCCGCTTCTTCTTCCGTGACCAGATCCAGGAAGACCTCTTCCAGGGTAAACTCCTGGGCCTTGAGCTCCAGGAGCTCCCAACCCCGCTCCACCACCAGGCGGGCCAACTGGGGACGCACATCCTGATCATTGGCGGCCACTACCAGGTACCGGCCCTCACCCTCGCCCACCACTTCCTGGACCTGGGGGATTTTTTGCAGGGCTTGAGCCACCTCACCTTCAGGACCACGCACCGTCAGGCGCACCCGGGAACCGTGGCCCAATTGCCGGGAGAGATTCTCCGGGGTATCGCTGGCCACGATCTGTCCCCGGTTGATAATGATCACCCGCTGGCAGAGCTGGCTCACTTCCGGGAGGATATGGCTGCTCAGGATCACCGTGTGGGCCCCGGCCAGCTCCTTGATCAACTGGCGGATTTCCACAATTTGGGAAGGGTCCAGGCCGATGGTGGGCTCATCTAAGATGAGCACCGGGGGGTTGTTGATCAGGGCCTGGGCCAAACCCACCCGTTGCCGGAAACCCTTGGAGAGGGAGGCGATCAGCTTATTTTGCACTTCCCCCAGGCCGCAGGCGTCCACCACCCGGGACAACTCCCCGTTGCCGTTTTTGGCCTCCGCTCCCTTGGCCCGGGCCGCGAATTGCAGGAATTGGCTCACCGTCAGGTCGGTATAGAGGGGCACGGTCTCCGGGAGATACCCCAGGGAATGCCGCACCTCCAGGGACTCGGTGACGCAATCCCGGCCGTTGATGCGGGCGGTGCCCCCGGAAGGCGACAGGAAGCCGGAGAGGATCTTCAAAGTGGTGGTTTTGCCCGCGCCGTTGGGCCCCAGGAAACCCACGATCTCCCCTTGAGCCACCTCAAAGCTCAGGCGGCTGATGGCCAGGGTGGGGCCGTAATATTTGGTCAAGTCCTGGACTTCGATCATCATGTCCATGTTTGATCCCATAAAACTCCATGACGTTAATTGCCCTTGGTCAAGCATCTATTTTAACTACTCTGGTCCATCTGGCAAGGGGCAAATTTTTTAGGTGGCGGTGGAGGGGAAGACAGGGGATGGTGCAAATTCTTATTTCTGGAGAATTGAGCTTAAAGAATTTATTATATCACCTATAATAGTTATATAAATTATATCAATTAATAAAGAAGGTAATACAGGTGCTTAAAAAAATCTCCGCCCTGAAGGCTCGGCAGCACCTGGGTCAGCTCCTCAACGAAGTCTCCCTCCGGGGAGACGCCTATATCATCGAACGGGCCGGCAAACCCCTGGCAGCCTTGGTGGACCTGGAGCGGTTTCAGCAGTTGCAGGAGGACCAGGAGGCCGCGTTGCAGGCGGTCCACCAGGATCTGGAAGAAGATGGCCGGAGCAGACACCCAGGAGATCCAAGAGGCACTAGAGGCAGCCAGCCGTCTGAGCAAAGATGAAAAGCCCAGAGCCGGGACATGACGCGAGTGGTCCTGGACACCAATGTTTTCGTCAGCGCCTAAGCCTGCGCCATCAAATATTTCCTCCTGACCACCTTATCTCAGCGACCTTCCCGGAACGCGGCCACGGTGCGGGCCAGGCCCTCTTCCAGGTCCACCTGGGGTTGCCAGCCCAATACTTCCTTAGCCAAATCGTAATTCAGGGCGCTGCGGCGCTGTTCCCCGGGTTTGGCGGGCCCGTGCGCGGGTCCCTGGGGGGAGCCAGTTGATCTTTGCAGGTGGAGATAGATGGTGAGAATATCGGTCTCCCGGCCGGTGCCGATATTGAAGATCCCGGCTTCGGGGTGGGATAAGGCCAGGAGGTTGGCCTGGGCGATATCCCCCACAAAGGTAAAGTCCCGGGTCTGGAGGCCGTCGCCGTTGATCACCGGCTGCTCCCCGGCCAGGAACTTTTCGGTAAAGATGGCCACCACTCCGGCTTCTCCCAGGCCGTTCTGCCGGGGGCCGTAAACGTTGGCATAGCGCAAGGACATAGGGATGATGCCGTGTTCCCGGTGGTAGAAATGGAGGTAGTGCTCCACCGCCAGTTTGGCGATGCCGTAAGGGCTCTCGGGCCTGGGTAGGTCCGTCTCCCGGGCCGGCACCGGGGCGTCGTCCCCATAGATGGCGCCACCGGTGGAGGCGAAGATAAATTTTCGTACCCGGACCCGGGCCGCGGCCTGGAGGATATTCAGGGAACCCAGGATATTTTCCCGGGCGTCCCGGAGGGGATCGCCCACCGACACCTGGACGCTCATCTGGGCCGCATGATGGATGATTACCTGGGGACCCCAGTCCAGGATGAGTTCGTAGGTATTCCGGTCTTTAACGTCGTAAGGAAAAAATTGGGCGGCAACCGGCACGAACTCCCGCCTGCCGGTGCTCAGGTTGTCCACCACCGCCACTTCATGGCCGGCGGCCACCAGTAAGTCCGCCACGTGGGAACCGATGAATCCCGCCCCGCCGGTGATCAAGATACGTTGCATGCGGATTAACCCCTCACTCAAAGATGGAATCTTCTTATAACGTTCCTCTCTTTTACCATCATAATAACGGATGTGAGCAGGACCTGGCAATTTTTCATCTGCCCCTGCCTGTAAAAACCTCTTTTGCCGTTGGTTAGCTAAAAAACAATGGACTTCCCCTAGCTCCTTGCTAAAATAAAAATGCCATAATCACGGGGGAAATATTGGCGCTAGCGCCAACCTGCCGTAATCCACCCACAACCTGTTAATCGTTATCGGCCATAAGGAGGGGGATATGATTTACCGGGTCCGTTTTAGGGGTTTAGTTTTGGCCCTGGTCATCCTGCTGACGCCCTGGGGGGTCGGGGCTAAGGACGTGCCTGAGCTCAACCTGAAGCAATTGATCTCCCTGGCTTTGAATTACAGCCCGGCGGTCAAGGCCAGCAAAAGTGAGATGAGATTCGCCCAGGCGCAGCGGGACGAAGTAAAAGGGTATTATTATCCTCAGTTGGATGCCACCGTTATCAGCGGCGTGGTCCCCAATGCCAAACGTCCCTACGTGGATGTCCTCCCCGGCAGCACCAAGGGCCATATCGTTTATCCATATCCCAGCAACCACCTCCATGGGCTCAACATTTTCGGGCGCCTGGACGTGACTCTGTCACAACCCATCTATACTTTCGGCAAAATCGCTTTCCGGGAACGGGCTGCGGCCAAAAACATCAAAATCAAGGAAGTCGGGGTGGACCTCAAAAGAGGGGAAGTCATCCTGCAAGTTTCCGAAGCTTATTATGGCCTGGTGCTGGCGGAACAGGGGAAGGACGCGGTCCGGGAAGCCCGCGCTTATCTGAAGGACACCCGGGAGCGGATTACCCGCCTGTTGCAGATCAACTCACCCAACGTCAAGCAAACCGACCGCTACCGTCTGGCCATGTATGAAGGCAGCGTCACTAAATTCGCGGCCCAGGCGGAAGAGGGAGCCAAAGTGGCCTACCTGGCCCTGAAAGCCCTCATCGGCTATAGCCCAGGCCAGGACTTCAAAGTCCCCCCGGAGCTACCCAACCCGGCGGCCGCCCCCGGCACCCTGGACCAGCAGATCCGCACGGCCTTGGAGTTGAGGCCAGAATTCACCCAGTTGAAAGAGGGCCTGGTAGCCCGGCAACTGCTGGTGGACGCGGCCCGGGCCGATCAGTATCCTTCCTTCTTTGCCGCCGTCATGGGGGCCCTGGCCGGCGCTCCGGGCCGGGAAACCAGCCATGATCCTTATATTAACGACTATTTCAATACGGCTTACGGCTTCCCCGTGGTGGGGGCCAAGTGGCACTTCGATTTCGGCATCACCAAGGCCAAAATCAAGCAGGCCCAGGCGGAATTGCAGCAACTGCAACACAACGAGAAGCTGGCGCTGATGGGCATCCCCGTGGAAGTGGCCCAGGCTTACGGCAAGGTCCAGGAAAACTACAAGGCGTCCCAGGGGCTGGAAAAGTCTTACGTCAATGCCCGGCGCTGGCTCATCACTGCCTTCAGCAACTTCGACATGGGTCTTGGAAAAATGGAGGACATCTTCCAGGCCTTTGAAAGGTATGGAACTTTCCGGGGGGATTACCTGGCGGCCCTGTACGAGTATAATCTGGCTACCGCCAAACTGGAACAGGTCACCGGCGCTTACCGCCGCACCCTGGCCGCCGCCGCTCCAACTCCGGCCCCGGCCCAGGTAAAGGCTCCGGCAAAAGCCAAGGCTAAGTAGAGAGGATTGATACCAATTCGACAGCAAAGGGCAATTTGTCGTAGGGGCGAACCTGGTGTTCGCCCTTATACCAAGATGCTGTCAAATGAGTAATATTGTCATCCTGAGCGCCGCGAAGGATCTCGTAGTTTAGCGCCCCGAATTCCCAAGCCGAGTGCAATCATGGACACAGCCGGGCTGCAAAAACGAGATTCTTCACTCCGCTGCGCTCCGTTCAGAATGACAGAAAAATATTACTTCTTTGACCGGTAGAGTAGAGCACTGATGAGAGAGACCCGGACCATGAGCACTTCGTCGCACGCGACTACTGCGTTTCATGACAGGACGAGCCTTCATCAGCGCCCCCTCGTCAAACCGGACGTGCGGATTCCCCGCATCCGGCTTTCCGATGATCCCTCAGCCATAGGCATTCGCCGGGAGTTGACGGCTTTATTCCTACAGGTAAATCAGCCCCGCAGCCTTCAGTGCCCCGTACAGCGAAGGGCCGCTGAGTTGCCGACTGCGCCGTTGGCTCCGTGTCCGCAGAAAACGACGAAACCGGATTTGCAGATACCAATTGACCTTGTGGAAGGCTGCTCTGGAGTAGCCAAAGCCGAAGTAGCGGCTCCAGCCGCCCAGAAAGCGATTGATCTTTCCGATCACTTCCGCCAGAGGCCACTGGCAATTTCTGCTGGTCAACCCGCGCAACCGCTCCCGGACGCGGTTCAAAGTCCTGGCCGAGGGCACGAGGTTGAGATACCGCCGACCGGCCACAAACCGACAGCGATCGTAGCGAAAGGTAAAACCCAGAAAATCCAGGCTCGCCCCTTTTTCTCGCAGGTCCACAATCCGAGTTTTGTCCCGGTTCAGACTCAGACCCAACCGCTGCAACACTTGACCCACATACTTCATCATCCTGGCCCCGATGTCCCGGGCCAAGATCACAAAGTCGTCCGCATACCGCACCAGACGCGCCTTGACCGCTCGCGCCGGACCTTCGCAGCAGGGAGACTTTCAGGGGCAAACCGGCTTCCGGTTTAAACCCTTTTTCCGTAGGGGAGCTTTTGCTCAAGCGGGATTCCCTCTCTTGATGAAAACGGGATCAAAGTCCTGCCCCTTGGCTC
>JBMORF010000031.1:0-18850 GCA_049322315.1 Thermodesulfobacteriota bacterium
CTTTAGGGTTTGCCGGGGCCAATCTCTTCCGCCGGGGGCTGGCGAACCGCATTACCAACCTCAGGTACCGTAATTTTGCCGGGGTGGGCGAAGCCAGCGGGCTGGGGGGCTTCAACCTCAACTACTCCAGGGCCTCGGGGCTGATGCTGGCCTATAACGCCTCCAGCCTGGCGGGCCTGGTCACCGGCAAAAAGCAAGCCGCGCCGGAATCTCCCTGGGGCGTCTACCTCGACCCGGCCCTGGCCCTGGGCGCCCAGAAGTCTTCTAACAACCAGACGGGCTTTAATTTCACCATTGCCGGCTGCACCGCGGGGGCCGACTACCGGGTTAAGGACGGCCTCCTGGTGGGCCTGGCCAGCGGCTACAGCCATACGGGCGCATCTTTCCGGGGCTCAGGCGGCGCAGTGGAAAATAACACCTGGCCGCTCACGGCCTACGCCGCCTATCTCCCCGGCTCGATTTACGCCTACGGCTCCCTGGGCTACGCCTTGAACCTTTTTCGCCTGGAACGGAACCTGTCCTGGAGCGGCCTCTCCCGGGCCACCACCGCCTCTCCCGTGGGCCACCAGTTCAATGCTTACGGTGAGGCGGGTTACGACCTCAAGGCCGGCTCCCTGGTGCTGACGCCCCTGGTCTCCCTGGCCTACTCCAAACTCTGGGTGAACGGTTTCACCGAGAGCGGCGGCGGCTCCTTGAACCTGAACGTGGACGCCCAGCAGGCCGACTCCCTGCAAACCGGGGTAGGAGCCAGGATCGCCGCGCCCTTAAAGCGTAACGGCGTCACCGTAGTGCCCCAGGCCTACGCCACCTACCAGCACGAATTCTCCAACTCCAGCCGGGGCCTGGACGCCCGCCTGAGCCAGGGCAACACTTTTGCCTTCCAGAGCGAAAAACTGGGCCAGAACTTCGCCCTCCTGGGCGCCAGCGTCACCCTCATGAGCCAAAAGAATTTCTCGCTATATTTAGATTACAACACCGAAATAGGCCGGGAGAACTACACCGCCCACAACCTCACCACTGGCCTGCGCTATGAATTTTGAGGCCATTAGAAGCTAGCTGTTATATATCAACGGGATCAGAAGCAAAGGAATTGTTTCGATATATTTTCTTAAGGCGCAGGTATTTATTGACGAAGGTATAGAGAGGGATTCACGCTTTGTATGGGGGGTAGGAGGGGGCCATGGTCCCCCTTTTTAGTTCAACCCAGGCCGATTTCGGCGTCGGTGAGGTAGCAGGCGGGGTCCGGGGCCCAGAGGTCGCCGGTTAGGGCTTCGGCTCGGACCCGGAAGTTGCCGCCGCAAATATTAAGCCAGCGGCATTGGGCGCAGCGCCCCTTCACGTGGGGTCTTTTGTCCTTAAGGCGGGCCAGGAGCTCGTCGCTCATATCGGTCCAGATATCGCTGAACTTGCGTTGCCGGACGTTGCCGAAGGAGTGGTGCCGCCAGAACTGGTCGGCGTAGACCTCGCCGTCCCAACTGACGCAACCGATGCCCCGGCCGGAACTGTTGCCTTCGTTCATCTGCAAGAGCGCCAGCACTTCCGCGGCCCGCTGTGGGTCCTCCTGGAGCAGCTTCAAGTAGAGATAGGGGCCGTCCGCGTGGTTGTCCACGGTGAGGACTTCTACCTTTTGCCCTGCGTCAAAGAGGCGGCGGGTGCGCGCGCAGATCAGGTCCACCAGGGTCCGAGTCTGTTCATGGGTCAGGGCCTCCTCCACCAGCCTGGCGCCTCGGCCCGCATAGACCAGGTGGTAAAAACAGATGCGGGGAATCTGATATTCCTCCACCAAATCGAAAATGGCGGGCACCTCCCGGTAGTTGAGGCGGCTGATGGTGAAGCGCAGCCCCACTTTGAGGCCCGCCTCCTGGCAGTGGCGCACCCCGGCCATGGCCTGGGCAAAGGAACCGGGTTGACCCCGGAAGCGGTCATGGGTGGCGGCAGTGCCATCCAGGCTGATGCCCACGTAAGAGAGGCCCAGGTGGTGCAAGCGCCGGGCCACCTCCGGGGTGATGAGGGTGCCGTTGGTGGAGATCACCGCGCGCATGCCGTGGGCCACCGTAAACTCCACCAGCTCGAAGAGGTCGGGGCGCATCAGGGGTTCGCCCCCGGAGAAGAGGACCACCGGCACCCCAAAGTCCTGGAAGTCCTGAAGCAGGGCCAGGCCCTCTTCCTGGGTTAACTCATCGGGGGCAGGGCCAGAGGTGGCCTTGGCGTAGCAGTGGACGCACTTCAAGTTGCAGGCCCGGGTGACGTTCCAGACCACCACCGGTTTTTTATCCGCGGAGAATTGCAGGAGATGGGAGGGAAGGTCTTTGGCGCCCCGGCCGTGGTACCGGAGGACGTCCCCCGGCTCCACTGCGCCGCAGTACAGCTTGGAGACGCCGATCATCTAACGGTGCCTTCCCCTTCCCTAAAGAGGGTCTTCTGGTAGTAGTCCCGGATGACCCGGTTCAGGTAGCCGTCCAGGTTGCTGATGGCCTCCCGGGTAATGAGGAACTGGTCCTGGGAGGTGCGGTCCCGCACCAGTTTCAGGGCGTATTCCAGGTCCTGGGACATATCCTGGCAGACGCTGGCCGCGGAGGCCCCCATCTCCAGGGCCTGGCGCAGAATCTCATCCATGGCCTCGGCGTCAAACTCCAGGTGGATCTGGTGCAGGTCGAAGAAGCGTTCGGCAAAGGTTTGCACCTGCTCATAGGCGCGTCCCACTTCTTCGAAGGCGGTCTTCAGATCACAGTCGCAGCGGAGATACTGGGCCGCAATCAACTCCACCCGGTTGGCGGTCAGCGGCAGGCGGTAGCGCCGCAGCAGCTCCTGCTCCCGCCGCCAGATGGATTCTTTCAGGAGTTCCTCTTCCCGCCGACTGGCCTGCTCAAACCGGGTCCCCCGTTCCGGGTCGTCGGGATGGGCCAGCATCTCTTCCAGTTCTTGATCAGGCTGGGCCACTATTTCCGGAGTGACCACTATTTCCTTGATGTCGGTGGAGGGCAGGCGCTTTTCAAACTGGATGAGGATGCGCTCGATGACGCTTACCAGCCCCCGGGCCCCGGTCTTTTCCAGCGCGGCCCGCTCCGCCAGGAGTTTCAGGGCCTTATCCTCAAACTTGATGTCAATGCCGTAGGCCAGGAAATCCCGTTTCTTGCTGGTGATGATGGGATTATTGGGATTCCTTAGGATTTCGTAAAGATCCCCGGCGGTGAGTTCATCCAGCACCGCGATGACCGGCAGGCGGCCCACAAATTCCGATTCAAAGCCGTATTTAATCAGGTCCTCGGCATTAACCTGCTTCAGGAAATCCCGCTCCTGATCTTTGGATTCCATGGTAGCCTGAAAGCCGATGCCTTGTTTGCTCAGACGCTCCTTCACCACCTTCTCCAGGCCGTTGAAGGCGCCGCTGACGATAAAGAGGATGTGCCGGGTGTTAAGGACCTTTTTTTCCTTTTTACCGGTGCGGCGGTACTGCTCGATGGCCTGGATCTGGGAGACCGGGTCGTGGGGCACCTTCAGGTCCACTTCCGTCTCTTCCATGGGTTTCAACAGGGCCCGCTGCACCCCGGCCCGGGAGACGTCCGGCCCGCCCCAGAGAGTGCTGCTGGAGGCGATCTTGTCCACTTCATCCAGGTAGATGATGCCGTATTGGGCCAATTCCAGGTCGTCGTTGGCGGCCTGGACCAGATCACGGACCAGGTCTTCCACGTCGCCGCCCACATAGCCGGTTTCACTGAATTTGGTGGCGTCCCCCTTGACGAAGGGGACCCCGATCTTCTTGGCGATGAGCTTGACCAAGTAGGTCTTACCCACGCCCGTGGGGCCGATGAGGATGATATTGTTCTTGATGGAGCCCACGCTGGGTTCGGGTTCCCGGCCCTGCTCCAGGAAATAGCGGATGCGGTTGAAATGGGTGCAGACCTTGGTGGCCAGCACGCTCTTGGCCGTCTCCTGTTTGATGACGTATTCGTGGAGATAGGCCTCCAACTCCTCGGGCTTGAGGTCGAAACGGATGCGGCTGGATTTCAGGGTCTTACCCCGCTCCCCCCCATCCTTTTCCGGTTCCGCCACCAACTGGTGGGAGAGCACCCGGATGCGGCTGCCGTATTTGTTGGAGAGGTAGTCGCTCAGTTCTTTTTCCAACTCTTTTTGATCAGGTATTTTTTCCATAGTTTCAGGTAATTTCATGAAGGATACAAATTAAGGGCTAAACCCGGCCGGTCCGCCCTTTTCGTTTATTATAGTCCTTTCTCTAAGGGGAGGCAAGGAGGGGAAGGGGGGCTTAATTTCGGGAAAGTGCGAATTACGATAGCACTGCAAAAAGTCATAAATATGCTGATTGGTCCAAATCGCGCTCAATAAAATCGGCAACTTGACTTTGCAAAAATTTTTTAAGGAAGGGCACCAAAAAAAGCTGAAGAAAAGCTGATAACTTGCCGAATTGAATATTGAACCTAGGACAGAAGGCTGCCGGAGCTTATCCTCTGGAAGGGGGGCGTAGCAAACCTTCTTGACCTGCATTGGCCCTGGCTGATGCATAATCTTAAGTCTGCATTTTATGTCCGATATTTTTCAGAAACAGATGCGGTCTAGTGCAGTTATCTCCTCTGTTATGACAGGGGAGGCGGAAAAATACGCGCCTCTGCCTTTGGAGAGTGTCAAGGTGGAGGAACCGGTATCCTTTGACCTTTATTTAAAGATGAAGGAGAAGAACAGCGCTACTCCTAAGATTGTCCGCTGTTGTGCTTCCGGCGATGTCTTTCAAAAAGAATGGTATGAGAAGCTGAAAAAATTGCAGGTTCCCTGGCTCTATTACTCTTTGACAGATGTGGACCAGACATTTGCCTATCTCCAGAAAAATCTGGAAAGCATGTTAAAATTTGGCAATCCTACCCATGAGGAGAAAGCCACCCGTGTCTATGACTTGACCCAGGTGTGGATCATGCGCTTTTTTACGGCGGAGAAGAGCCGGACCGGCGAGCAGATCACCCTGGCCTTATCCCTGGTGGATGACTTACTGGAAAGCGTCAAGGATAGCAGCTATAATTCTCTTCTCTTGCTGGAGATCAAGAAGCAAAATTTCTACGTTTATACCCATTCCGTCAACTGCTGTCTCTTGGGGCTGGCCTTTGCCAATTACTTGGGGTGGAAGGCGGACAAGGCCCGGAGTTTCGGTTTGGGGGCCCTGATCCATGACCTTGGCTATTCCCGCCTGCCCCGGGAAATATTAGAAAGGAAGGAAGGGCCGACCGAAGACGACATCGGCAAGATCCAGCGGCATCCCATCGAAGGGTTCCGAATGCTGCAAAGTTTTGCTCATCTGCCCTGGGAAGCGCTCCAAATGGTGCTGCGGCACCATGAAAACGGCGACGGCTCCGGTTACCCGGAGGGGTTGAAACTAAGCGCCATCCCCACCTGGGCCCGCATCATGCGCATTATTGACAGTTATGAAGAGATGACCTCCGAACGCCCCTGGCAGGCGCCCATCACTCCCAGAGAGGCGTTATGGAACATGCGCCAGCAATGGGAAGAGAAAAAGATCTACGACCAGCAATTTTTATTGGCATTTATCAGTTTCCTGGCCGGCCGAACCCGGAAGGGCGCCAAGCGGAACTAATATGCTAGCTAATATAGGTTAAAGCGCTATGGGTGAAGGCTCGATTCGGCAGAATCTCTTATCATTAGAGACCAGGACCTTAAAACGTCCCTCGGGGGCTGCGGGTTTGTCCCTTTACACCCCCATCTATCTGTCCTCATTAATGCTCCGGGTGCGGCTCTCCTTCAATCTTTACCTGAAAGTGGCGCAAAAGGGGTCCCAGGACTTTGCCTATCCCCTTTTTTTAAAGGAGGGAGAGATCTGGGACCGCCAATGGTCGGACCTTCTGACCCAAAAGGGCATTAATCGCCTCTATTTTCTCAATACTGATCTGGAAAACGTTATCGCCTATCTCAATAATTATATGCAGATGTTGAGACATGAGAGCGCCAGGGTCACCCCGGAGTTACTGTCAGTTTTCTCTGAGCAGTTGAATTTCACCTTGCGCCGGGCCTTCCAGTCACCGCGCTTCGGACCGGCCGTGCAAAAGGCGCAAACAATGGTGGAAGATCTGGTGGAAAGTTTGCAGCAAGACCCCACCGCCCTGAAATTGGTGTGGAAAGTTCTTTATCATGACTATAATCTCTACAACCATTCAATTAACCTTTGTCTTCTGGGGACCTCCTTTATGATCTTCTTGAAGAAGTCCAGGAAGGAGAGCCGGGACTTAGGTCTGGCCGGCCTCTTGCACGACATCGGCATGACCCGGGTCCCCCAGGAAATCATTTTAAAAGAGGGGCCGTTGAGCCCTGGGGAAAGAACGGAAATCAATCAACACCCCGCGTTGGGACACCGTCTATTGAGCAAAGGCACTACTCTGGCTTATGTGCCCAACGAGGTGTTGCGCCTGGCCTTAGAACATCACGAAAACGCCGACGGTTCCGGCTATCCTTTAGGTTTGCCCCTGAACCGGCAGCATGCCTGGACCCGCATCCTGCGCCTGTTGGACAGTTACGAGAGCCTCACCGCCCCCCGGCCTTACCGTGGGGCTTATAATCCCTTCGAGGCCGTCAAGATCTTGCAAGAGTTGCGTGGCTCCAGGGGGCTGATTTACGATCCCTACACCTTAAAGAATTTTATCGCCTTCCTCAACTCGGAGTAATTCGCCCTTAACCACAGGGGAATCAATCAGAGCCACAAAAGACCGGTAGACTGCCGCCAAATTTGCAGGATGATCTGACTAACAATATCAGCTCCCGGATAAAAATTTGATAAATTCGATCAAATAATTAGTATCGAAAATGCCCCTATCCGACCAGTCTTTGCGGATTTCCTGCAAGGCGTCCAGGGAATCATACTTTTCTCGCCAACTACGATTGGAGATCATTGCTTCATAACTGTCAATTATCCGTAAAATCCGGGCATAGTGATTGATCGAGGCGAGCCTAAGACCCTGCATATATCCGGAACCATCACCACATTCATGATGCTGCAATATCATAACCATCGGATTTACGCTCAGTGGAAGTATTTCTTTGATAATACGGTAGCTATCATGAGGATGTTGTTTGATCAAATCCATTTCAATTTGGGATAGCCGACCTGGCTTATTTAATAGCTTCTGTGGGACTTCAACCATACCTATATCGTGTAGTAAGGCTCCTTGGGCAAATTCCATTATTTCATTATCCGGCCAGCCAAGATACTTAGTAAAAGCTATCCCCAGTATCGAGGTATTTAAAGAATGAGCATACAATTTCTCCCCATTTCGCCGGAGCTTGAGGAGCCATTGAAGATGCTGCTCGTCCTGGGAAAGGATCTTTAACAAACAAGCGATCAGCTTAAATCCTGCTTTTATTTCCGCCGGCGACCGATTTTGTTTCTCGTAGTAAAAACGCCTCGTCCAAATAAAGGCTGTGTCATAGACCATTTCGGCTTTTTTGGCAGGCGGCATTTTTTGATCTTTTAATAACAGACTTAGATTATGATAGAGGTATTGGAGTACCTCAGCCCCGTCTTGCTCACGAAAATAAACATAGTTAATGCCTCTTTCCTTAAAGTCATCGATCAATGTTGGTTGGCAGATATCTCCTTTAGAAATAAAGATATGGTAATTGTAATCCATCTTTTGAATGCATTTAATCTTATTAAAAACATCAAAGTTAACTTTTTCCCCTGGTAGCAAATTCTTAATAGGCATGGGAAGGTAAATTTGCTTTTTATTTATCAGCGTCACCCCCATTCTTTTGGGGGTCCTAATGAATTGTGCGTTCGTCACGAGGGTTAGATTTGGATCAAGGTAATACTCGACGTTATCTTTATCTCGGTGATGATAGTAGACACAATGGGTGTAGTGAAATTTGATTTTTGCATAAAGGCCTGGGTTAAAGGTTTGTCCTCGGCGGCAAAAAAGGGAATACTCCGGTTGGTTGGCTCCGGGATTATCGGATTTTACGTAGATGTCGAAATTAATTTGTTCCCCCAATCTCAGTTTGTCTGGATTTAAGGAGAAATAAATCTTTCCGCTATTCACCTGTCAACGCTCCAGGGAAGCCTTCCCAAGGTTAGTGGTACGTGGGCCGCGTTTATAAAGTGGATAATCAGTCGGGCGCCTTTGGGCATTTATATTAATCGCCAAATAACATATCGGTGTAACTATAATTTAAATAAAATAATTTCGATCCTGGTCAGTATGTTAGGGGAGTGGAGCCCAGGAGGCAGGGGGATGGCAGACCTATTTTTCCCGGAATCCGGTCAGGAGGAAACTGCAATACCGACGAGACAACTCCGGTTGATTAAGTTAAGAATATTAAAGATTTATGGGTTTCTGCCAGCAGGGCTTCATGCCGACAGACTAATGAACCAGATCTATCTGGTATTTCTGCAATTGAGGTGAGGGATTTTCTTTCCCTGCTGCTCACTGCAAGCGGCGATGGCGCAAGCAGGGCAGTTCCCGGCGCAGGCGTTGCAGACGGTCGTGGTCCAGGCGGGCGTAGATTACTCCTTCGGCGTCCGGGGCCTGGGCCAGGATCAGGCCCCAGGGATCGACGATGAGGGAGCGGCCGTAACTGCGCCGGCCCGGGGAGTGTTGGCCCCATTGGGCCGGGGCGATGAGGTAGGCCTGGTTTTCGATGGCCCGGGCCCGAACCAGCACCTCCCAATGGTCCCGGCCGGTGGCCAGGGTGAAGGCCGCGGGCAGCAGCAGCAGGTCCGCACCCTTAGCGCTTAAGGCCCGGAAGAGTTCCGGAAAGCGCAGGTCGTAACAAATGGCCATCCCGGCGGTGAAAGGGGTGCCGGGTAGAGGGACGACCGCCAGTTCCTCTCCGGCCTGAATCCACTGGGATTCCTGGTAACGGGGGCCTTGGGCGATATCCACGTCAAAGAGGTGCATCTTCCGGTAGGCGGCGAGAATCTCACCCTCAGGGGAAAGGAGGACGCTGGTGTTGAAGGGCCGGGTCTCCCCTGGAGTCAGCTCCGGGAAGGAGCCCAGGAGGAGGAAGACCCCTAACTTCCAGGCCAGCTCCTTAAATTCGCCCGCCAGGGGGCCGTCCAGGGACTGGGCCGAGGGGGGATTTTGGTCCTCCGGCCCCAGGTAGGCAAAATGCTCCGGCAGGGCGATGAGCTGCGCGCCTTGAGAAGCGGCCTCCTGGATCAAAGACCGGGTCCGGCTCAGGTTGTGGTCCAGGTCGGGAGTGGAGTTTAGTTGTACCGCCGCTACTCGCATGGATACCTCCATCGGGAAAGTTGCCTGGGGCAGGAGATTGCAGGCAAGGGTTTTAACCCTCCTCCCTGGTGTCGTGTCCCGGAAATACCTTGCTTAAGTTGTGTGGTCATTTCTCCTTCCCCCTTCGAGGGGGAAGGGCTGGGGTGGGGGTGGCGTCTTTTGACTGATTACAGATAGTTGGCCAAAGTCGCTTCTCCTCGCCCCAACCTCCTCCCCCCGTGGGGAGGGGGAGATTTGGCAGTCGATATTTTGTTAGTTTCTTTTGGGACGCAATAACAGGGCTCCAGGCCCAAGGCCGATTCATTTTTTGTTTATTACTAAACCCTTAAATTCCTCGGTGGTCAAGGCCAGAAAACCCAAGCGCCGGCTGAGTCGCATCACCGCCGGGGGCTTCAGGCGGCAGGCGGCCAGGGTTTCTTCCTGGGCCAGAACCTCCCGGATGGGGCCATCCAAAATTATCTGTCCGTCTTTCAGGACCACCAGCCGGCGGGCATAGTTGCTTGCAGCCCACATGGAGTGGGTGACCATGACGATGGTATGCCCCTGGCCGTGGAGTTCCCGGATCAACTCCAGCATGTCCACCTGTTCCCGGTGGTCCAGGCCGGTGGTGGGTTCATCCAGGATGATCACCTGGGGGGTGAGGGCCAGGACCCCGGCCACGGCCAGGCGCTGGCGCTGGCCTTTGGTGAGGGAGAAGGGGTCTTCATCCCGGCGCTCCAGGAGGTGGACCCGGGACAGGGCCTGTTCCACCCGGCGGCTGACTTCAGCCTCGCTCAGACCCAGTTGCCGGGGGCCGAAGGCCACCTCCTCCCAGACCTGTTCCGCGAACAACTGATAATCGGGATTTTGAAAGACAAAGCCCACTTGCAGAGGTGTATTCTCCGCTGCGGTTCGCACCCCCCCGGCTTGGGGTTGGAGCAGGCCCCGAAGGAGCTTCATCAGGGTGGTCTTGCCGCTGCCGTTGGGGCCCAGGATGGCGATTAATTCCCCGGCCCGGATACTGAAAGAAAAATCCTGGAAGATAGGGGTCGTATCCCGGTACCCGAAAGTGATTTTTTCTAGGGCCAGAAGTTCGGGGGCCGGAGGGGGTGGGGGAGGAGCCGGCGTGGGCCTCCGGTTTTCCTCGGCAAGTTTCCAACCCAAGGTCTGGGCCTGGGCCACGGCTTCTTCCAGGGTTAAGGGAAGGTCAGTTTGCCCGAGATCGTGAAACAGGGCCGGAAGTGCCGGGGGCCGCAGGCCCAGGCCGCGCAGGGTTTCTACCTGCCTTAATACCTCTTCCGGCGGCCCGTCAGCCGCCACCGCCCCGTGATGAAGTAAAACAATGCGGGAGCAATGCCGGGCTAGGCGCAAATCCGCGCCCAAAAGGACCAGGGTCAAGTGATGGTCCCGGCTGAGACGGCCCAGGGCCGCCAGCAGTTCTTCCACCCTTAGGGGGTCCAGGTCCGTGGTGGGTTCATCCAGAATCAGGACTCTGGGGTCCAGGGCCAGGACCGCGGCCAGGGCCAGAAGCTGCTTCTGGCCTCCGGAAAGGGTGGCGGGGTCCCGGGCCTCCAGACCCTCCAGTCCCACGCGCTTAAGGGATAGGGGCACCCGCCGCCGTAGTTCCCCCCGGTTAAGCCCCAGGTTTTCCGGCCCGAAGGCCACCTCCTGGTCTACCCGGGTGGAGAAGAGCTGGGCCTCGAAATCCTGAAAAAGCAGGCCCACCCGGTCCGCCAACTCCCGGGGGCGGACCAGGTGGGTGAGGCTCCCTGCCACCTCCACCTCCCCGCGGAACTCCCCCTTAATCATGCGGGGGATGAGACCTCCCAGGCAGAGGGCCAGGGTGGACTTCCCGGCCTCGCTGGGGCCTATGATAGCTACCCGCTCTCCGGCGGCCACCTCCAGATTCAATTCGTTAAAAACCGGAGCCGCGGCTCTTTTGTAGCGAAAGAAAAGTTCGGTAACCTTAATGATGACTTGGCCTCATGGATTTTTGGCAGTCGCAGGCTTTGCCGCTTTTCCCAATACCCGAAAACGAACGCAGGCTAAACATTCATGAACCACAAATGTCACACCCCCGAGGATGAAAAATCCCCCCTACCCCCCTTTAGTAAAGGGGGGTGAAAAGTCCCCCTTATTAAAGGGGGGGAAAAAGTCCCCCTTATTAAAGGGGGGGAAAAAGTCCCCCTTATTAAAGGGGGGGAAAAAGTCCCCCTTAGTAAAGGGGGGAAAAAGTCCCCCTTAGTAAAGGGGGATTTAGGGGGATTTTGATTTTCACGGTAAAGCCTGCAACTACCCTGCACAACATAAACCATTACGTATCGATCCAGTATCCGCAGACCGCAGACCGAAAACTTACATCAGAAAGCAACCCAGAAGCAGTAAAGCCACAAAAGGGGCCAGGACCACGGCCAAGGAAGGCCAGGCGGCGGAGTTAATCAGCCCCAGTCCCAATCCCAGTCCCAGCAGGAAGCCGCCCCCGGCGCCCACCCAGGCCAGGGCCAACCCCAGACGGGGCGCGGGGCCAGGCGCGCGGTCTTCCGGGTCCATGATCTCGGTCCAGGAAAGGTCCCAGCGGCTGACCCGAGGCGCCAGCAGGGCCAGGAGAAAGGGGCCTAGAATCAAGGTAATGGCGGCGTTATTGATAAAGACCGCGGCGGCGATGACGCTGAAGGGCAGGAGTTTCAAGGCCTCCACGCCGAAGCCGATCACCAGGGCGCAGCCCATGGCCCCCAAGAGCACCGCCAGCACGAAATATGGCAGGCGCCCTTTGATGGGTCCCAGGGGCCGGTTCCCCCACATTTTGTAAGGCAGGTAGGCGGCCAGGAAATTGCCCCAGAAGCCGAAAAAACTGCCCGCGCCCAGGGTGCCGAAAAAGTCACCGATGAGGTTGCCCAGGGCCGCGCCCCAGGCCCCCGCGGGCCCGAAAAGGAGGCCGAAGACCACGGGAATGACGTTGGCGGGCCGCAGTTCCGTTAAGCCGGGAATCAGGGGAATGCCTTTGAAGGGGATGAGGATGGCCGCAAAAATGCCGGCCGTGAGTACGGTCAAAACCACCATGGTGGAATAATGCCACATGCGCCGGACTTCCCGCATCCCGCCTCCTAAAAAGACAATGGGGCCTATTCTACCAGAATTGGCCGGCAGGAGACCTCATAAAATAGGGGTGTGAGGGGAAGCCCGGAATCAGCAGCAGACACCGCGGCCAGGGTCGGAACAGCCGGAGGCGGCTGGGCCACGTTCTTGGGGGTCCCGAAATCAGCCTGGGCAGGAGAAGATAAGCCAGAGAATATTTATCCAGGACGTTTTCCGAAATAATTTACGAAACTTCAATAAGTTTTCCCCCGGCGGGGTGCGAAAAGGGTTTTTCTCTCCAATTTTTGGATTATAATCTCCAAAACTACCCTTAACGAGAGAGTAAATGCGCGAGATAGCCTCCCCCTCCTGGCCTGGGGGTGAATGGTTCATTGACCTGTCCAGTCCTGAGGAACTGGCGGCTTTCAGGAAGCAGGAGGTCTTGGTTGCCGGGAAGACCGCTTTTCAGGAGTACGAAATCTTTGTCAGCCGCGTTTGGGGTAAGGTCTTGATACTGGACGGCAGGCTGCAATGTGCGCAGAGGGATGAATTCGTCTACCATGAGGCCCTGGTGCATCCGGCCATGCTGGCCCATCCCCAGCCCCGGCGGGTAGTGATCCTGGGAGGCGGGGAAGGGGCTACTTTGCGGGAGGTCCTGCGCCATCCCGGCCTGGAGCGGGTGGTAATGGTGGACCTCGACCAGGAGTTGGTGGAAGTCTGCCGCCAATGGTTGCCCGAATTGCATCAAGGGGCTTATACTGATCCCCGGAGCGAACTGGTGTTTGCCGACGGCCGGGCCTGGCTGGCGGACCAAGGGGAGGGAAGTTTTGACGTTATTATTTTAGATCTGCCCGAACCCCTGGAAGAGGGGCCGGCCTTGCTGTTGTTCACCCGGGAGATGTACGAGCTGGTCCAACGCAAACTGGCCCCTGGAGGCCTGGCAGCCCTACAGTCCGGGTCGGCGGGACCCTGGTGCCGGCTGCTGCCGGACTTAAACCGCACCCTCGGGGACGTTTTCCCCAAGGTGGCGGCTTATGCCGCGTATGTCCCCAGTTTTATGGACCTTTACGGCTTTCACCTGGTGGGGGATGAAGGTTTTGCCTGGCCTGCCGCCGGCCGGATGGCGGAACGTCTTCAGGCCCTGCCTCCCCTAGGCTGGCTGGAACCGGAATTCGCCGCGGGCCTGCCGTATCTGCCAGGTTATTTACAGATGCGGCTGGCGGAAAAGGGCCGGGTGCTCACCGATGCCGCGCCCTTCCAAACCGGTGCTGGGGGAGGGCCGATTTTTTGAGGCCCGGAGCCTCAGTCCAGGACAATTAGGTAGATTGAATCGTTTCCCTGACGTTTTAGAGCAATGCTTGGTCATTTTTTAGTATCAGAAAAGGAGCTTTGAGAATCTTATGAACCATCGTCGCGTAGGAATTTATGTGGATTCCATGAACATCATGCGCAGCGGCGGCTACGGCATGCGCTACGAGGTCATCCGCCGCTTTGCCGCCAAAGACGGCGAAGAAGTGATGCGCCTTAACGCCTATGTGGCCATCGACGAAGAGCGGGCTAATTCCGACCCCAATTATAAAAATACCCTGAACTTTATTCTCACCCTCCGGGACCTGGGTTTCAAGGTCATAGAAAAACCCATCAGGTGGTATACGGATGATTCGGGCCGCACCTACGGCAAGGCCAACCTGGATATGGAGATGGGCCTGGACATCATCTCCCAGTCGGACCGTCTGGACCTGATCTATCTGTTTACGGGGGATGGGGATTTTTGCAGCGTGGTGACCATGGTGCAAAACAAAGGCTGCCGGGTGGAACTGGTGGCCTTTGCCAACGTCTCCGCCCGGCTGCGCCGGGAGGTGGACCTGTTCATCCCCGGCTACCTCATTCCGGGACTGTTGCCCACCACGCCTCCCTTTGCCGGGGCTCCCCCCTGGGGCGAGTCGGGCAGCCGGGTCCGGGGGGTGTGCACCAAGTACTTTCTGGACCGTTCCTATGGATTCTTCCGTTTCATGCACGGCTTCGGCAAGGTCTGGGTGACCGACACCCGCCTGGAGGAATCCCCCTATACCTCGGTGTTTTTCATGGAAAAGGACCTGCCCGCGGGGGTCAACCCGGAATACCTCCCCAGCCGGGACTTCATCTTTGAATTTACTTTGACCGAAGGAGAAAAAGGCTTCGTCGCCGCGGACATCGATCTGGTGTATAAGTATTAGTGACCAGTGGCCAGTGGTCAATTTTTCTGTTTTCTGTATTACTGACCACTGATCACTGACAACTGACAACTTTATTAAGGAGGGGCTATGGCGCGGAAGTTGAGGGTATTGTTTGTGGCCTCGGAAGCGGTGCCTTTTGCCAAGACCGGGGGGTTGGCCGACATAGTGGGCACGTTGCCTTATGCCCTAAATGAGGTGGGCGCGGAAGTCAGGGTCCTCATGCCTTATTACGGCGTCATCAAGCAGGGCAAGATTCCCATGACCACGGTGGCCGAAAATCTGGAAGGGCATGTGGGCGCAACCCGTCTGACCTTTGATGTGATGGCCCCCGCGTCCGGTGATTCACCCTTCTATTTCGTGGAGCGGGATGAGTTTTTCGAACGCTCCCAGCTCTACGGCACCCCCAAGGGGGATTATTTCGACAACCTGGAGCGTTTTTCCTTTTTTTCCTCCACGGTGCTGCCCGTTTGCCAGAACCTGGGGTTCCAACCGGACGTGATTCATTGCCATGACTGGCAAGCCTCCCTGGTGCCGGTCTATCTCCGGCGCCTCTGGCAGGGTGCCGAAATTTTGAATCAAGCCAAAACTGTGCTCACCATCCACAACCTGGCTTACCAAGGGCTCTTCCCGAAAGAGAAATTTCCCCTCCTGGGCCTGGATTGGTCCTTGTTCAGCATGGATGGCCTGGAATATTACGATCAGATCAACCTGCTCAAAGGGGGCATCGTCTTCAGCGACGCCATCACCACCGTCAGCGTGGGCTACAGCCAAGAGATTCAGACCCCGGAGTACGGCTATGGCATGGAGGGAATCCTTCAGGCCCGGGCCGCGGCCCTGCATGGGATTTTGAACGGGGTGGACTATAGCGATTGGAGTCCGGAAAAGGATTCCCTGATCCCGGCCACTTTCAGCAAGGCCAAACTTGCGGGCAAGGCCAAAAACAAGGCGGCCTTGATGGAGGCCTTCAACCTGGACCCCAAACTCGCCAAGGCCCCCATCCTGGCCATGATTTCCCGCCTGGCGGACCAAAAGGGCTTCGACCTGGTGGCCGCGGTGCTCCCGGAACTCCTGGCCCAGAACCTGATGGTGGTCATCCTGGGCACCGGGGAAGAAAAGTACCACCGCTGGCTGGCCCAGGAAGCCCCTAAATTTCCGGGTAAACTGGGGGTCAAGATCGCCTTCGACAACGCCCTGGCCCATCTGATAGAGGCCGGCGCGGATATGTTCCTCATGCCTTCCCGGTATGAACCCTGCGGCCTGAATCAGATGTATTCCCTGAAATATGGTACTATCCCCATCGTCCGGCGCACCGGCGGCCTGGCCGACACCGTGGATCCCGCGGATCCGGCCGCGGGCACCGGCACCGGGTTCCTGTTCACCGACTACACCCCGGAAGCCTTCGCCGGGGCTCTCCAGGCGGCCCTTAAGGCCTACAAGAACCAGAAACAATGGCGCCGCCTCATAGAAAACGCCATGTCCCAAGACTTTTCCTGGGAAAGGTCGGCGTCCGCCTACCTGAACCTGTACAAACTCTTGGTGGAGGGGGAGGGGTAGAGAACCTGGAGGGAGGGCCAGGAACCCGGGATTCCTGACTTCGTGGCCAAAATTTACCTGTCTGCAAAAATCAAGGGCGACCCCGGGGGGTCGCCCTTGCTTTGCCGGACGTGTGGAAAAGGGAGTGCCTTATACCAACTCGAAATCAAACGACAATTTTTCGTTACATTTTGATGCCTTTTGATGGCGAATCGGTATTACCTCCACCTTAGCTAACCCCGATCCCGGCTAGTTATTTGGGAACCGGGATGGTGATTTTATGAATTTTTGGAGCCCGCCTGCTCTTGCCTTTGATGGTGTTGGCCGCCTTCCGGGCCTCTTGACGGGTGGCGAAGGGACCCACCCATACCTGATATCTGCCTTTGTCCCGGCGGATAAAAGCGGGTAACCCCTTTTCTTTTAATTTTTCCATCTTCTTGCCGGCGCGTCCGTAGGTGCGGTAACGCCCCGCCATAAGCCCGAATTCTTCTTTCGGTTGCAGAGGGGGCAGCTCGGTTTTGGGGGGCGCCGGGGCCGGGGCCTCCGGTTTGGTAACCGGTTTCTCCGGAGGGGCAGCCGCAGGCGGCGGGGGTGGCGCCTGGGTAGTGGGCGTGGGCGGGGTTGTGGGGGCAGACGTAGGAGCAGGCTTGGCCGCAGTCGTGGGAGTGGGCGCGGTCGTCGGCGTGGGCTTTGCCTGGGGTTCCGGGGCGGCCGGGGTTTTTACCCCGGGTTTCTTGGGTGGCTCCGGGCCTTTAAACGGGTGGTCACCGGAGAAAAACAGGGAGAAAACCAAAAAGATAATGATTGCCGCCATCACCCCTAATGCGACCAAAAACTTTTTATTCATGGTCCCCCCTCCGCTTGTGGCAGCAGCCTGATTCCACTCTATGGCTTTGGCCATAAAACTGCAAGCATTACTTTTCTTTCTTAATTCCTCGAGATTTCAGCAGATTTCCGGCGCGGCCGGAAGCAGTTGGGTCCCTTTAGGTGAGGGGGAGGAGAGAGGTTAAGATTTCTGGCTTTTATGCCGGGCCGGACTTCTGGGAAGGCCATGGCAACTGAGATGCTGAGGGGGGAAGCTACCTAAGAATATAATAATTACGGCCAGATACCAGATCTTTTGCTCCGGTCAGGGTGATAAAAATTTGCCGGAGGTCTCAAGCCGCCCACAAACAATAATTTTTCTGCCCGGGATGGACCCAAATGTCCGCCCGGGAAGGAGGGCGCACCCCCGGGTGCGCCCCTACTCTCCCTGAAGCTGAGTTATTCTTTACCACCGGCCCCGTTTTTGTTTGGCCAGCTCAAAGTAGTGGGCGGTGGCCTCATGGATGATCCGCTCCGGGTTTTGCCAGAAAACCGCCTGGGCCGCCGGGTCCCTAAAGAGATAAAGCTTGTTGTTATAGACGGCGAAGGAGTTGGGGTCGATGTCCTCCAGCCGTCCCTGGGCCATGGCAGTGGCGCAATAACCGCCGAACTGGGGCTGGTATTTGGGGGCGTTGCCCAAAAACTCGTAACGGCTGCCCCGGCTGCGGAAATAATAGGTGGCCCCGCCCACCCTTTCGTTAATATACTTCCTGCCTTTGATGGCGCGTTTTTTGGTGAAATAGGCCGTGGGATCGTAGCCATGCACCGCCACGGTGTTGTCCAAGTTGAGGAGGGCCACCCCCGAGCCTCCCGAAGTGGTGGGGGGGGTCCGGTACTGGGCCTCGGCCGTCAGGGATAAGGCCAACAGACACGCCAAAATCAGGGGAATCAGCTTTTTTTGCATGATTTTTCTCCGAGTAATTCTGGTTATCGGGCTGATAAGACCTCGTCGGCCATGTCCTATGTTCAATGAGATCGAATACTTATTAATGACCAATATAAATCCCTGAATCGGTGGTATTCTATAGAGGTCTTATCATTAAGGCTATCCAGGTTAAAAAAATGAGTTGTCCTAAGATTAGGGTATTTTGATTTTAAGGTCTTTTTATTGAAAGCTGCTCTGACGATAGTCCAAAGGTGATGAAAACCGCTATCCCTTGCTGATTCATGACTCTTCTCAGCCTCTCCAATTCTATTACAAATATTTGATGCATCACAACCACCTTTAATTTTTTGGAATCTAAAATAAAACGAAATCTGTAGATCCGGTTGCATTACCGGGAAGGCAACTTCAGAGAATTCCGCCATTTTCTAATCTTTTCATTTCAATCTCTTTTTGGCGATATCCGCATAGTCCTCTTTAATTTCTATCCCAATAAATTTTCGATCAAGTTTTACACAAACTTCTCCGACAGTTCCAGACCCAAAGAAAGGATCAATAATCATATCACCGGCTTCAGAACCGGCTAAAAGGCAAAGTTCGACTAATTTAGGGGGAAAAGTGGCAAAATGGGCGCCGTGAAATGCTTCAGTATTTATCGACCAAACAGTGCGGCGATTTCGTAAGTTACCATGGGAGTTGGATGATTCTTTTATAGCCTCATAGTTATAAAAATATTTTTCAGATTTAGAAAAAAGAAAGACGTACTCATGGGATCTTGTCGGACGATCTTTTACCGATTCAGGTTGGCAGTTGGGCTTATACCAGATAATGTCAGACCTTAAATACCATCCTGCTTCCTGTAAAGCGAAAGCTAAGCGCCAAGGAACTCCTATAAGATCCTTCGGTTTTAATCCTTCAGGAGTTGGGGGCCTATACACAATGCCGTTGACTTAAGCCCAATTGTTGGCCCATTTACCATGGCGGCTCTTTGATTTGCGGGGGAATTTGCGGCCTGGACGGGGACGATATTTTCTCCAGGTGATCTCCGCCAGACAATA
>JBMORF010000032.1:0-18595 GCA_049322315.1 Thermodesulfobacteriota bacterium
CGCCCCGGAGCCACGGGCGAACACACGGTTCGCCCCTACAGTTCAACGTCCTTTGAATGCGAATTGGTATAAATCGTGGCGAACCTGGTGTTCGCCCGGTGTCTCCAGGGCGAACACCAGGTTCGCCGCTACGAAAAGTATCCCTTTGATTACTACTTGGTATCTTCGATCACCCCAGCCGGTTTTGGAAAAATTTCCCTTCCTTCATAATGACGCTTAAATGCCTGCCCTGGTCTTGCAGCAAGCTCAGGTCTGCCAGGGGATCGCCGTCAACCACCAATAAATCGGCATAGGCCCCGGGGGCGATGATGCCGATCTGTCCGGTGAGATTAAATAACTGGGCACAGCGGCTGGTGGCCGATCGAATGATATCCTGGGGTTGTTGCACCTGGCGGCGCAGGCTGAATTCCAGGGATTGATGGCGGTGCATGGGGCCGAGGAGATCGGTGCCGAAGGCGAGGCGCGCCCCCCTCCGGTGGGCTTCTTCCAGGGCGGCCAGGCCCCGCTCATGCATCCATTGTACCTTGTCGAGGTTCTTCGGGGGAAATCCCGCTTCCCGTCCCTCCCGGCTCAACATCCCGTAGGTGGCCAGGGTAGGCACTAAAAAGGCCTCTTTGGCCACCAACAGATCGAGTGTCTCTGGGTCGATGAGATTGCCGTGCTCAATGGACCGGACCCCCGCCGACAGGGCCCGCTTGATGGCCCGGGAAGTATAGACGTGGGCCATGACATAGGTTTGGGCGGCCTCGGCCTCGGCCACAATGGCTTGCATCTCCTCCAGGGAGAATTGGGTATAGTCCAGGGGATCAGTGGGAGAGGCCAGCCCCCCGGAGGCCATAATTTTCAGCTGGTGCGCCCCTTTGCGGATTTCATCCCGGGCGGCCCGGCGCACCTCGGTGAGGCCGTCGCAGATGCGGCCCAGGGTCCCTACGGTTGGAAAGGGCCGGGGGTGGCGTCCTTCCCCCCGGGGGCGGATATCGCCGTGGCCGCCGGTTTGCGACAAGGCATGGCCGCTGTAAAGGATGCGGGGGCCGGGGAGCAGGCCCTCTTGCACGGCTTGGGCCAGGCCCCAATCGGCGCCGCCGGCATCCCGCACCGTCGTAAATCCCCGGCCTAACATCTCCCTTAAAATCAGGGCGGCCCGGGCCGTGACGTAGGCAGGAGACATCAGTTCGATTTTAGTAAAATCCGCCTCCACTGCCGTGACGTGGACGTGGGCGTCGCAAAGCCCCGGCATCAGGGTGCGGCCGGCCAGATCGATGACCTCGGCCTGGCCGGCTTTGAGGGGCCGGTCGCTCACCTCTTTGATACGCGCCCCTTCCACCAGCACGTGGTGCTCCGGGAGAAGTTGTCCGAGAGTCGTGTCGAGGAGACTGCAATTGGTAAAGACGATGGTTCGCATCCGCAGTTATGCCCCTTTTGTGAATAGTTCAAAGGTCAAAGTCGATTTTTAGGTGGGGCGCCGTCTCTGGCCGCCACCTGCAAGGGCGGGCGCCCCACCTCTGATTCTTTACTTAATTTCACAATTAATCGTTTGAAATTACTCTCTTAAAACCGAGATTACCGGAAGCCCGCCGTCGGCCGGGGGGGGCGGGAATTGTTGGCCGCCACCCGGGCGCCCCACTCCAGCAAGTCCTTACTGCAGTCGTCCCGATCGAGCACCACTTCAATCAGGCTCAAGCCATCGTGGCTCAAGGCCTTTTTGATGGCTTCCTCGACCCCGCCTTCGGTGGTCACCCGGCAGCCCCAGGCATTGCCGTCGTCGGCGTTGAACACCTTGACCAGGTCGGCATAGTTCCAGTTTTTGATGGCGTTATAAGGACCATCGTGGATTTCCACCTCGATGGTGTAGCCGCCGTTGTTCATCAGAAAGATGATGGGTTTGAGCCCATAGCGGATGATGGTGGAGAGCTCTTGGGCGGTCATCTGAAAGGAGCCGTCGCCGATACAGGCGATGACCCGGCGATCCGGCCGGGCCAACTGATAACCCAGAGTCGCCCCCACCGACCAACCGATGGAGCCATATTGCATCTGGATTTCAAAGGCGCTGCCTTCCGGCAGTTTCAGATTCATGGCATTGAACCAGGAATCACCGGTTTCGGCGATCAAGGTGGTGTTTGGATCCAGCATCTCCTGGATCTGGGCAAAGAGGCGGCGGGTCTGGATGCGCGCTTCCCGGTTGACCGGCGGCTCCGGGACTGTGTCGCTGCGAATGCGATTGTAGGTGGCCAGGGAAGTGGGGTTGGGCTTGACCTTGCCGGCCAGGGCGGTGAAGAACTCAGGCAAACTTATCCCGTTATAAGTGGCCCCGGGCAGCCGCAAGAAATCCGGACCGGCCAGGATCAGCTTGGCTGGGCTGATCTCCGCGGTGTGGCCACAGGAAGCATAATCCGACAGCACCGGGCAGGCATAGAGATAAACGTCCGCGGATTCCACAATGGACTCAGTGCCCGGGCTGCTCACCGGTCCCCAAAAGATGCCGATGAAATTGGGGTGAGTCTCCGGGAAGAACCCCTTGGCATTGGGCATCATGGCCACGGCATAACCGGAGGCCTCGATGAACTTCTGGAAGGCTTCCAGGGCCCCGGCTTTACGCAGCTTGGCGCCACCTACGACCACCGGCTTCACCGCGGCATTGAGCATGGCTGCGGCCTGCTCCACCGCCTCCGCCAAGGCCGCCGGATCGCTGCCTGCTTGGCTGAAAAAAGGATAGGGCTGGGGCGCCGGCACTTCCTGGTTGGCTAGGTTACAAGCAATCTCCAGATATACGGGCTTCCGCCGAGCCAGACAGGCGACCAGGGTCCGGTCGATCTGGGCCGGCGCCTCCTCCGCAAAACGGATGTTTACAGCTTCCACGGTCACCGGTTTGAACATTTCCCGAACGTAATCGTAACGCACTTCGCCCAGGGAATGATGGAGAATCTGGTTTTCCGGCTCTGAATGGGTATTGACTCCCCCGGAGATGAGGATCACCGGCAGGTCTTCGGCATAGTGGCCGGCCACCGCGTTAATGGCGCTCAAGGCCCCCACGCTGTAAGTCACCAGCATAGCGGCCACGCCTCTGGCCCGGGCATAGCCGTCGGCGGCGTAACCGGCGTTTAATTCGTTGCAGCAACTGATCATGGTCAGATCCTGGTTTTCCAGCAGCCGGTCGAACAAGGCCAGATTGTAGTCACCAGGGATGGCAAAGTAATGTTGTAAGCCGATTTGGGTTAAACGGGTTGCCAGGTAGCCACCGATCGTGGTTTTGTTGGTTGCAGCCATGATTTGCGCCTCCTTTGCTCGGGTCTTTTAACTTGGATGAGGAAAAATTAGCGGCCCCCAAGTTGTTTCCTGGGGTCAGTTACGCTGCCGGAGAGGTTCAACTTTCTTCCAGGGCCTGCAATTCCCTGGAACCCCGCCGGACATTCAGAGAGAGCACTTTGGCGATATTAACCAGCAGTTTTAAGGCCACCGCCGGCTCCTCCTGGGATAAGGCGATAAATTCCTGATAAGAAAGAATGAGCACTTCGGAGTCTTCTTCAATCCAGACGTCGGCGGACCGCGGTTTGGCGTCCAGAAAGGCCATCTCCCCGATGATGACTCCCGCACCAAAGGTCAACAGCCGCTTAAGGCGATGGCTTTGGGGGAGGGACACCTTGATGGTTACCGTGCCTTTGGTCAGCAGGAATAAATCCCGGTTGGTATCCCCCCTGAGGATGATTCGTTCACCTTGGGGAATTGATCGCCAGACCAGCCGGCGTCGCAGGGATTGGAGTTCCCGGGTGGTAAACCCCTGGGTGATCTCCATTTCCTCTTTCGAATTTGAAAGAGATCCGGCGATGCTGCCGGACCTCGGCGGCTAATTTTTTAACGATGTTGATGCTGCCCATATCAACCATGGTAATGGCCACCGCAATGATAATGCTGGCGATGACGGCCAGGGGGATCTTACCCACCAAAGGACCCAGAGCCACGATGATCAGGAGAATGAAGACGCTGCACATCATGCCCGACAGGGAGGTGCGGCCCCCGGCCCGATAATTGGCCAGGGTGCGGGGCACACTGCCGGCGGCGAAAATGGCCCCGAAACATGAGGAGACGATATTGCCTAGACCCTGGCCGATCAACTCCCGGTTGCTGTGGTGCCGGTTGCCGCTGAGGGTATCGGCGGCCACGCAAGTCAAGAGGGACTCCAGGGAACCGAGTAAGCCCAGGACCAGCCCGGGAATGATCAGATAGGGCAGAAAATTCCACACCTGTCCCAGGTTCCAGGTTCGCAGCAGATCAAGATAGACCACCGGTTCCGGCCATTTGGTGCTGATCTTGCCGATGAGGATGGTGATCGAGACCAGGCCGATGATCACCGCCACCCGGGGAACCAGGGGCCCGGGTATCTGCGGATTAACCGCCAAGGCTGCCACCACCGCGGCCAACACCAGAGTGGAAGGGGCCTTGGGGCCGCTTATCTGGATGGGATTGCCCCCCAGCCAGGCGGCCAGAAAACCGGCGAAGACCGCGGTATAGAGACCCAGGAGAGCGCCGCTGGCGGCAAAATCAACCCCCAGGGGCGCGAAAACGATAATGCCGTAACCGATGCACGGGGGCAGGGTGATGGTGGCCGCGGTCAGTGCTCCGGATAAATCTCCCTTTATATTAGAAAAGGTTGCCATCATGGTGCTTCGCTCAGGTACTGGTTGTGAGGTCTTCCTTCCAGGTTAGAAGAAAAAACTGAATTAGTCCAGAAACGAATACCCTTGGTCAGCCATAAGTCCGGTGTCATCTAGATATTCTCTTCATATCATCTCCATATTTTCTCCATAATCTCTTGTTATAGTGCCTTTAGCGATTGGTCCGGCTGCAGTAGGGCTGCAGTAGGGGTTACCCTAACCCCCAATGCCACAGGTGAAAGTCTTAAGAAATGAAGCTGCCGGGGATAGCAGAGGCACTCAAGCATTTTCACGCCGGTTAAAGCTGATTGCAGACTTTACCCCTGATGACCCGCAGCCGCAAAACAGGAGATACTCCCCTTGTTTCACATCGCCTTGAAGATGCTCTTTGGTGATCGAGGAAAATATCTCGGCATTATCACCGGCATTGCCTTGGCCTCCCTCATTATGATCCAGCAGCCGGGCATCCTGATTTCTATTTTAAGCCACACTTACAGTTTCATTTCCGATATCAATTTGCCCGACATCTGGGTCATGGACCCCAAAGTTAAATTCATCGAGGACTCCAAACCTCTCCTGGACACGCAGCTTTATCAGGTGCGAGGCGTGCCGGGCGTCGAGTGGGCCATGCCGCTCTATAAGGGGCAACAGCGCGTCCGCCTGGACAATGGGGAGACGGTGGGGAGCGTCATGATCGGACTGGATGACGCCACGCTCATCGGTGGGCCCGCAGTCATGCTGCAAGGCCGGCTGGCCGACTTGCGCCTGCCGGACAGCGTCATCGTCAATGAAGACGGCGCCAGGGGCCGGCTGGCCAGGCCCGCGGCCACCCCGGGCGGAACGTCCATTCCCCTGAAGGTGGGCGACGTATTGGAAATTAATGACAAGCGCGCCACCGTCGTGGGCGTGGCCCGGGGGACCCCGACGTTTCAGTCTCAGCCCATTCTCTATACTACCTACAACCGGGCCAAGAACTATGCCCTGAGTGAACGCAAGCTGCTTTCCTTCATCCTGGTCAAGGCCAAAGGCAATGAATCGCCGCCGACCGTGGCCCGGCGTATCTCCCGGCAGACCGGCCTGGCCGCTTATACCGCAGAGGAGTTCAAGCAGAAGTCGTTGAGGTATTTCCTTGATAATACCAGTATTCTCGTCAATTTCGGCTTCGTGGTCATCATCGGCTTTATTGTGGGCGCCGCGGTCACCGGCCAGATCTTCTACAACTTCACCCTGGACAACTTGCGTTATTTCGGGGTCTTCAAGGCCATGGGCGCCACCGAGCGTATGCTCCTGCGGATGATCATGCTCCAGGCGCTGCTGGTGGGGTTCATCGGCTTCGGCCTCGGCGCCGGTATTTGTGGCGTCTTCGCGGCGGCCACCCTCCACAGCAGTGACCTCACCATGCATCTCAACTGGCAATTGCTGCTGGGGAGCGGCACCGCGGTGTTGCTCATCGTGGTGGTCGCCGCCATGGTCAGTGTCCGCAAGGTCATGAAGCTGGAAGCGGCCGAGGTCTTCAAGGGGTAATCATGCGCCACCCGGAAACGCTGGCCGTGTACTGCCGCGGCATCACCAAAACCTTCGGCGCGGGCGAGGCCCAGGTTCAGGCTTTGCGGGGGATTGACCTCCAGGTTAGTCCCGGCGAACTCCTCATGCTGGTGGGTCCCTCCGGCTGCGGCAAGACCACGCTCATCTCGGTCATCGCCGGCATCCTCGACCAGGACGACGGCGAATGCCGGCTCTATGGCCGTGACTTCCAGCAGTTATCCCAGAGTGAGCGCGTGGTCTATCGCGGCCGGAACGTCGGCTTCGTCTTTCAGGCCTTCAACCTGGTGCCCACCCTGACGGCCGCGGAGAATGCCGCCATTCCCTTACTGATCAACGGCAGGCGGCAGAACGAGGCCCTGGCCTGGGCCGGGGCGTCTCTGCGGGACGTCGGCCTGGCAGGACGGGAGAACTCCCTGCCCACCCAACTTTCGGGGGGACAGCAGCAACGCGTAGCCATTGCCCGGGCCCTGGTCCATAATCCCCGGCTGGTGGTGTGTGACGAGCCCACCAGTGCCTTAGACCACCAGACCGGCAGGCGGGTGATGGAGATTCTCAAGAATCTGGCGGTCAGCCAGGAACGCGCCCTGGTCATCGTCACCCATGACGCGCGCATCTTTGAGTTCGCCGACCGCATCGCCCACATGGATGACGGCCGCATCGTCGATATCAAATCTAACAACTACCACTAATAAGGCTATCATGACCTTGAAAAACAAAATCCTCCCTGCAGTCGCCGCCCTGGGTCTGATAATTGCCATCGTGGTGGCGGTGCAATCCCAGAAAGGATCTCCTCCGGCCCAACCGGTGGCCCAACCGGCCCAGGCGCCCTTCAAATCCTATATCGGCGGGGCGGGCATTGTCGAAGCCAAGACCCAAAACATCAGCATCGGCACCTCTCTGCCGGGCATTGTCAAGACGGTCTTTGTCCAGGTCGGGGACAAAATCAAGCAAGGCGCCCCTCTGTTTCAGATCGACGACCGGGAACTGCGGGCCGATTTGCTCGTCAAAAAAGCCAACCTGGTCAAGGCCAGGGCCGCGGTAACCGAAGCCGAGGCCTCCCTAAAGGATTACCAGGCGCAGTATGCGCTGGTGCGGGAAGCCACCGACCGGCGGGCCGTCAGCCTGGACGACGTCCAGAAGCGGCGCTATGCCGCGGAGCTGGCCCGGGCCAAGCTGAAAAGCGCCAGGGCGGCGGTGATTGCCGCCGCGGCTGAACTAAAGGCCACCCAAACCTCCATCGACCGTCTGCTGGTGCGGGCTCCCATCGATGGAGAAGTCCTGCAGGTGAATATCCGCCCGGGAGAATATGCCCAGACCGGCGTCTTGTCTACTCCCCTGATGCGGCTGGGAAATTTAAACCGGCTGCATTTGCGGGTGGATATCGACGAAAACGACGCCTGGCGCCTCAAGCCCGGGACCCGGGCCATCGCCTTTTTACGGGGCAATCGGGACCTGAAGGCCGATCTGCAATTCGTCCGGGTGGAGCCTTACGTTACCCCGAAAACCTCGCTCACCGGTAGCAGTAGCGAAAAAGTCGATACCAGGGTGTTGCAGATCATCTATAGCTTCCATCGTGATGCCCTGCCTGCTTATGTAGGCCAGCAGATGGACGTCTTTATCGAGACCCCTGAAATACCGGACTCCACCGTCATGGGATCTGCCGTGGCCCAAGAAGAAGGCCGGAAATGAACCCGCGCAGCTTAGGAGTCCTCTGTCTTGCCGTCCTGCTTAGCGGTTGCGTGTCGGTGGGCCCGGACTACCGGCGGCCGGCGCTTCAAGCCCCGGCCCGCTGGACGGAAAGCCGGGAGCAGGCGGGCGGGTCTTTGGCCCTGGCAGAAATTGCCTGGTGGCAGGCGTTCGGCGATCCGGTCCTCAATGGGCTCATGGAACAGGCGGTGCGGACCAATCTCGACCTGGAGCAGGCCCGGGCGCGTATCCTCCAGGCCCGGGCCGACGTCACCGTGGCCGGCGCTTCGTTCTGGCCGGCGTTACAGGGTACCGGCTCAGTGACCCGCAGCCAGGGGGGAACCAGCATGGTTACCTCCGGCTCCTCCGCCCCGGAATCGTTAGCCAGCCCCGGGGGCACTATCTTCCAGGCCGGCTTCGATGCCAGTTGGGAAATCGACTTGTTCGGCGGCACCCGGCGCAGTGTTGAAGCCGCCCGGGCGAGACTCGCAGCCAGCGTCGAGGACCAGCGGGCCACGCTGCTGACGCTGCTGGGCGACGTTGCCAAGAACTACGTCGACCTGCGGGCCAATCAGGCCCAACTGGATATCACCCGCCGCAACGTTAAGTCCCAGGAGCAAACCGTAGAGGTCACCCGGGAACGCTACCGGCTGGGTCTGACCACTTATCTCGACGTGGCCCAGGCCGAGGCCCAGAAGGCTTCCACTGCCTCGAACCTGCCGACCCTCGAGGCCTCCATTAAACAATCCATCCATCGGCTGGGCATCCTCTTGGGCCAGGAACCCAATGCCCTCAAGACCGGGCTGTCGGCAAGCCGGCCTCTGCCACAGCCCCCCATCATGACGGCCACGGGTCTGCCCTCAGATTTGCTGGCCCGCCGGCCCGACCTGCGCCAGGTGGAGCGACAACTGGCGGCCGCGTCCGCCGACATCGGCGTGGCCCAGGCCGAACTCTATCCCAAGTTTGACCTAACCGCCGCCTTGGGTTTGCAAAGCAACGATGTCTCAAAGTTCTTGAAAATATCCAGCGGCCGCTATTGGTCCCTGGTCCCGGGAGTCACCTGGAATCTCTTCGATGGCGGCAAAGCCAGGGGTACCGTCAAAAATAAACAGGCCGTCTACCGGGAGAAACTTGCCAATTACCGGGCCTCCTTCCTCACGGCCCTGGAAGAGGTGGAGAACGCCCTGGCGGCCTACTATGGAGAACAGAGGAAGCGCCTGATCCTCGTCGAGTGCATCCGGGCCAACGAGGATGCCGTAGCCCTGGCCCGAAAACGCTACCGCCGGGGGCTCACCAGTTTCCTGGACGTGCTCACCGCGGAAAATTCCCTGTACACCGCCCAGAGCAACCTGAGCAAGTCCGAGGCGAATCTCCTTACCGACCTTATTTCCCTGTATAAGGCTTTGGGCGGAGGCTGGAATGCGGCCCCGGTCAGGGTGGCAGAGGCCCGAGGCGCGCTGGATGGGCGTTTTAACAAGCAAGTCAAAACCCTTAAGGAGGATTAAATAATGCCGAGAACTGATCTGAGACCGCCTTATTCCTGGTTAACCGGTTTAATTTTGGTCCTGGTCCTGGTCCTGGCCTCACCGGTGTGGGGTCAACCTGGCGGTAAGGGACCGGGAGGCGGAGGTATGGGCGGCCCCATGGGTGGAGACGGAGGTCCCGGCCCGGGCAAAGGCAGGGGACGGAAAGGTCCCCCAAGGTTCGATATGCGTCAGGCAACTACGATTACCGGACAGGTAGAAACTCTGGGAAGTTACGGGACGGCCAGTTGGCGGTCCTTGCCCGGTATGGCGGTCCAGGGATTGACCCTCAAGACCGACCAAGGAAATATCGAGGTCTTCTTAGGGCCGCCGTCGTATGTGACCGAGCAAAAATTTAAGCTGCAAAGAGGCGATACCCTGGAGGTGAAAGGCTTTAGGGTCCTGCATGAAGATACACCCGCTTTTTTCGCTGCGGCAGTAAAGAATAATAAGCAGACGTTAACTTTGCTCGATAAGAACGGTCTCCCCCTGTGGAAGGAACAGGAATCCGGCGGACCGGGTTCCGACAGAGCAGGCCGGGGTGGTAGGGATTCCGGGATGGGTGGCGGCTCCATGGGGGGCGGGATGATTGGAGGTGGAGGTATGGGACGGGGAAGATAAAGGCTCAATAGCGTGCGGGTGGTGGACTTCAGTAGACCGACACCAGGGGGTGGGGGCAGGGCCGGTACCTTGCCGTGAAAGCGGATAACATATCCATTGCCCTTAGGCCCCAAGGGTCCATGCTGATCCGCAACCGGAATTACAGTGAGCCTCAGCCCCCACCAAGACCCACCACCCCACGTTTGATATTCCTATTCACCTCTTGGCCTGAACCAGACACAAAGACACAACCTACACATTTTTCCCCCCAAATTTTGGGTTATTGTGGGAAATAGTGTGAGGAATAACAATTATTGCAAGAAGAAAAGGCCCTTATTGGGGCCTTAACTCTTTGAATTTACTTGGCGGGCGATGGGCGACTCGAACGCCCGACCTTTGGTTCCGGAGACCAACGCTCTATCCACCTGAGCTAATCGCCCGCGCCTAGAAATATTATCAAATCCGGGTCTTGTGTCAAGGAAGATTGGCCCTTAGGAGGCCGCGGTTCCTGGAGATATTAGATCCCGCGCCATCCTGTCTTCAATGCCACAAACGGATTTCCTGAAAGGGCCCTTGACTTACCGGCGGCTGTGGGCCCCGGGCCACCCAGAGCTTTTGCTCGGAGGGGGAAAAGACCACACTGACCACGGTGCCGGCATTGGCAATCCCGGGGTCGGCCAGGATTTTTTGGATTTTTTCGGCCCCTAAAGGGGTTCTCCCGGCCAGTTCCTGGAGCCGGGCCAGCCGGGCCTGGCTGTAGGCCTCGGTGAAATGATAGGCAGTGAGGGGAGAAAAGGGAGGCCGGGGCGGAAACCGACCTTTTAAGGGGGCCATGGGGCTGCTCTGATAATGGTTGGTGGCCAGGAGGAGTCCGACCAGGGGATAGCGGATGACTCCCTGCCGGGCGGCGATTTCCAGGCCTGCGGCCTCTTTAGGTCCGCAGAGCATCAGATTGTTGCCGATGGTGCCCGGAGCCTTGAGGATCAGGGAGGCCGCGGTGGGGACGTCGGCTCCTCCCTCGAGGACCTGGCGGAAACGCAGGGCCGCGGGCACGCCCCGAATAGAGCGGTCCCGGCTCATGGAGGTCAGTTGGGCCAGGGCCACTCCGGCCCGATTCATGCCGGTGCACACCCCCACATATCCCGGCCAGGCCAGGGAAGTCAGGGGCAGGCTTTGGGCCGGCGCCAGCCGAAACAGGGTCAGGTGCTTAATCATCTCCCCGATGAACAGGGGATAATCCAGGTTGCGGCCCAGGAGATAAAAGCCGTCAGGGGTATAAGGACCCCCCGCAGCCAGGGCGGAACAGCGGGGGCTGTTATTGGCCAGATCGTCGACGACGTTGAGCAGCAGGATGGTCCCCAGGCCCACTTGCGCCCCCGCGGCCACCCCCCGCATTTCCTCCTGGAACCGGGGAGGGATGTAAGGCCAGAAGCGCTTGCTCAACCAGACAGCCAAAGCATAAAGGGGCAGGGCGCCGCCAAAGAGACTGATGCGGGCCAGATAATGAAGCACGGCCCGGCGCAGGGCCCTGATCTCCGACCCCAGGGCCTGGCCGTGCCGCCGGCCCAATTCCCGGGGGGAACCTGTTAATTCAAGGGTGCGTAGGGGGGGTGGCGCATTCATGGGAGGAGTCGCCTTTAATGACAATGCTCGTTATTTCAAGTTCAAGGTTAGATAGAGTTCCATGGGCAACCTTTGGTAAATTATGGGTGGGTCAAGGGGCCGTGAATGGCTGTTTTGCTGTTTTTCCAAATATTTAACTCTGACGGCCAGGTTCATCGAGTCCCACCGCCGGGGAGCAGCCCTTAGCTTTGCCGGGACCAGTTCAACCACAGGGCGGTGGCTATGCCCCAAATAAAGCCGCAAAAGAGGATCAGCACCGGCGTCATATGGCCCAGGTGCAGCCCCAACAGGCCCTGGTGCATCCGGGGCATAATAATCACCAGGGAGATGAGCGTCTGGGGCAAACTGTAGATTATTCCCAGGCTTATGTAAGACAGCCCCTTAAGGGGGAGCAGAAAAAGAAAAGCCCAGAGGCCGCCCCAAACCAGATGTTGGTAGACCCACAAGGTAGTCAAGGCGGGGGCCATTTGAGAGCCCAACAGGGCATTAAAGCCCACCGCCCCACAGCCCCAGGCGGCCAGGCCCTTAACCAGCCCGCCCACCGAGCCGGCCGCAAAGAGGAGGCTGAGATTTTTAAAAGTTATCCGCATTGCCTTATGCCTGTTAGAAGATGTCCCGGACTGGGCCTAAAGCAGATCAGGCTCGGGGGAAAATTAATTTTAGATAATCCCCATTAGGAAGGCAAAGGGTTTCTGGGGTCCCGGGGGAGGGGATAGGGGGCGCAGGTGGCTGTGGGCAAAAGAGCTTTCCGTTTATCTTTCCGCAGTCAAGAATAGCCAGGAGGCCGCGGCCAGCCCCCAGACGGCGTTAAAGAAGAGGACCAGGGCAGAGATTTACCTTTTTCGAGAAAACAGGAAAAAAAACGGGCATCAGAGAGGATGGGCAGGGTGGGGCCAGGGGTCAGGGATCATTTGATTCTTTACTGACCCCTAACCCCTAAACCCTGCTCTTGTCTTATCCCAAAATCGCCTTCAGGTCCTCGTCCGGGGTGGTGATGGGTTTGATATCGTAGTTCTTCACCAGGACGTCCAGGACGTTGGGGGTGATGAAGGCAGGCAAGCTGGGGCCCAGGCGGATGTCCTTGATCCCCAGGTAAAGCAGGGTCAGCAGGATGGCCACCGCCTTCTGCTCGTACCAGGAGCAGATGATGGACAGGGGCAGGTCGTTGACTCCCACGTTAAAGGCGTTGGCCAGGGCCACGGCGATTTGCACCGCGGAGTAGGCGTCATTGCATTGGCCGATGTCCAGGAGCCGGGGAATGCCGCCGATGTCCCCCAGGTCTTTATCGAAGAAGCGGAACTTGCCACAGGCCAGGGTGAGGACGATACAATCCTGGGGCACCTTTTCCACGAATTCGGTGTAATAGTTCCGGGTGGGCTTGGCGCCGTCGCAGCCGCCCACCAGAAAGAAATGGCGGATGTTTTTGTTTTTCACGGCCTCGATGACTTGACCGGCCACGGACATCACCGTATTCCGGGCAAAACCGGAGTTAACGAAGCGGCCATCGACGTCGTCGGCAAATCCGGGCAGGGCCAGGGCTTTGTCGATCACCGGCTGGAAGTTGCGGTCGGCGATATGTTTGATGCCCGGCCAGCCCACCAGGCCGGTGGTAAAGAGGTTGTCGGCATAGACCTCCTGGGGCCGTTGAATACAGTTGGTGGTCATGAGGATGGCCCCGGGGAACTGGGGGAATTCCTTGGCCTGGTTCTGCCAGGCGGTGCCGAAATGACCGTAGAAATGGGGGTGCTTTTTCAACTCGGGATACCCATGGCAGGGGAGCATCTCCCCGTGGGTATAGACGTAAATGCCTTTGCCGGCGCTGAGCTTGAGAATTTCTTCCAGGTCCAGGAGGTCATGGCCGGAGACCAGGATGGCCTTGCCCTTTTTATGCCCCAGGGGGACCTTGGTGGGCACGGGGTGGCCGTATCTGCCGGTATTGCCCGCATCCAGCAGTTCCATGGCCCTCAGGTTGATTTCCCCGCATTTGAGCACCAGGGGCACCATCTCGGCGACGCTTAAGCCCTCGGCCGCGGTGGCCGCCAGCCCCTCGTGGATGAAGGCATAGACCTGCTCGTCTTCCTGGCCCAGGATTTGGGCGTGATCGGCGTAGGCGGCTACTCCCTTGAGACCGAAGAGTAGAATATGTTTCAAGGAGAGGACGTCCGGGTCCGCCGCGGGATAGGACTGCAAGCCCACGGATTCGGCCTGCTGGACCATGGCCTCCCGGGTGGCCCCGGGCTGGAGCGTGGCCGGGCTTGCCGGAAAATCACCCGGGCCGCCCGCGGCCTTAACCTTGGCCTTCAGGCCTTCCCGGAGTTCCACGGCCCGGTTGATCAACTTGACAAAGCGTTCCGGATCGAAGTCCACGTTGGTGAGGGTGGAAAACGCAGCCTCGATGGTGAAGACGTTGACTTCTTTGTCGCTCACGCCCACCTGGCGGCCGGCCACCGCCACCTGGGACAATCCCTGGAGACAGTAAATCAAGAGGTCTTGTAAGGCGGCCACCTCGGGATTCTTACCGCAAACTCCCTGAACGGTACAAGCCACACCCTTTGCCGCTTGTTCACATTGATAACAGAACATAACTTTTCCTCCGCTTAATTTAATAAACTCTTGGTGGCGGCTGGGCTCACCGGTTATCGCCGTTGCTTTGAGGACAAGTTAAACCGGTGCGAGGAGAGGTCCCTTGACTTAAGACAAAAAAGGAAAATATTTTTCTGCCGTTCAGGTTTGCCAATCAGGGCCAAAATCTAATTAGTGCTGTTAATTCAAGGGAATAATAAGTTTATTAGCCCGGTTTCTCAGTTCCTCTAAAAATAAACATTTTTTTTCACCTGGCCAGACATCTAAAACTTTTTAAACAGGAAAGGTGAATTTATTTTAATTTTCTTCAACCCGGCCTTAAGTTTTTTCCCCTTAAATCCGACAGGGATGATAAGCGGAGGGGACATAATGAAGCGCGCGCGCTGGGAGAATTTCATTCTGCTGTCAGTCTTGACCCTCATCCTGGTGGGTCCGGTTTGGGGGGATGGCATGCCGGGTTCGGCACAGGCAGGATTTACTGATTATGGAAGTTTTTTAGGAGAGTACCAGGCCGCCGGGGCCCTGAGGTTTTATGACAATACCGAGGAACTGTTGCGTCTGGCCCAATTTGAGAGGGCCTTAATGCGCTACCGGTTTCTCAAGGGCCAGATCCAAAGGAGAGGGGACTACCGGGGCCTGTTGGCCATGGTGGATCTCCGCCTGGGGTTTTTAAAGAAGCAATTGCACCTGACCAACAGGGATATTGCTGCCATCCCGCCCCGAAGAGTCAGGATACCCCAAGTCAAACCGCCGACGCCCCCCGCTGCGAAGAAAAAGGACGAAGCCGCTAAACCCAAAACTCCGGGGGCTGCTGCAAAAGATAAAAATAAGAATAACCAGAAAGGAAAAGCAGCCCTCACTATTCCCGGGCAGGCGCCTCCGGTCTATGTGATTACCGGGCCGCCGCCTAATGCGGGAAAACCTCCGGCGACTGCGGCCCCCGGGGCGACTGCGGCTTCGCCGGCGACCACGGCTCAGAAACCCTCGGACGTGGTGACGAGCGATGCCAAAACCAAGGGAGAAAAGTCCGAGGAAGAGAAAGAAGCGACCAAACCCGCCAAACCTCTAAGTGTCTGGCAAAAGCTGAAGCTTCGACTCCACTTAAATTAATAGGCTTATAGAACTAGAATATAAAGAAAAAGAGGCGAAAAGGGGAAAAGGGAGTCTAATAACAAGTTCGCATTCTCAAGCAACAATCCTTATGATGAACGGCGTTTATCGGCGTACATCGGCGGTTAATATTTAACCGCCGATAAACGCAGATGGACGCCGTTTGCTTTTGCTGTTTTAATGCATGTGAATGTGAATTTGGTCTAACTCCTTTTTCCCTTTTTCCTTTTCTGGGTTTTAAGGCGGCTGGCTTGCAGAGGCCCATACTCCACGCCGGTGTTTGGCTCCTGCTGCTATTATTCCAGCAGCTCCTTTAAGGCTCGCAGTTCGTCGCGGATGCTGCGGAGCAGAGCCAGGCCTTCAGGTTCCGGGGGTTTGAGGGGCAGGGGCGCCTGGTACCGGGGCCCGGGGCCCCGGTCGTGGGCCTGAATCTGGCGGCGCATGGCCGTCAGGCTCAGTTTTTCTTCGTCCCGGAGGCGCTTGATCTCGAAGATCAGTTGAATGTCGGCAGCCCGGTAGAGGCGGTGCCGGGAGGTTTTGCGGAACGGCTTGAGAATCTTCCCCCGGGTTTCCCAGTAGCGCAGCACATGGGGCCGCACTCCAGTGATCCGGCTCACCTCGCCGATGGTGTAGAATCTTTTGGGGGATAATTCTACCTCAAAATTCACATTAACGCAGTTCCGCTCCTAATTCTTCCTGCAAGGCCCTAACCAGAGCCTCGTGATGCCGGTTCACCGCCTCATCCGTCAGGGTTTTCCCCGGGTCCCGGTAAGAGAGGCGGAAGGCCAGGCTACGCTTCCCGGCAGGGATGGGCGCGCCCGTGTAGACGTCAAAGAGACGGGCCTCCACCAGCCAGGGGGCCCCGTGATAGTAGAGTTCCTGGGTCACCCGGGCCGCGGGCACCTCCTCGGGGACGGTGAGGGCGATATCCCGGTAAGCCGCAGGGTAACGGGGCAGAGGGGTAAAGAGGGGGAAGGGCTGGGCCACGGCCGCCAGGTTCTGGAAGTTGAGCTCAAAGGCCCACAGAGGTCCTTCCAAGTCGAGTTTCTCGAGGATCTGGGGCGCGATTTTCCCCAAGACCCCCAGTTCCAGGTCCCGGGAATAGATGCGGGTTCCCTGTTGCAGATAGCTGGGCAGCCCATTGCCCCGGAAGCTCACCTCGGGGACGAGCAGATTTTGCAACAGGGTTTCCACCACCCCTTTGAGGTCGAAGAAATCCACCGGCTCCTTGGAGGCCAGCCAGGAATTTTCCTCCCGGGCGCCGCACACTACCCCGGAGAGCCACTGTTCCTCCCGGGGCAGGTCGGCGCCGGCCAGGGGGAGGAAGATTTTGGAGAGTTCAAACAGGCGCACGTCCTGCATCTGTTTCAGGTGGTTGCGCCTTAAGGCCTCGAGCAGCCCGGGCAGCAGGGAGGTGCGCATCAGCGCAGTTTCCTCGCTCAAGGGGTTGGCCAGGCGCAAAGCCTCCCCCGCCTCTCCCAGCAAGGTTTGCAGCCTCTCCGACTGGAAGGAGTAGTTGATGGCCTCAAAAAACCCCTGGCCCAAAAGGAGGCGCCGGGCCTCGTCCCGCAAGCGGGCCTCCGCCTCGGGACGGCGGGTGGCCAATACTCCCCGGGGCAGGGTCACCGGAATGTGCTCGAAACCCGCCAGGCGGGCGACCTCCTCAATAAGGTCGATTTCCCGTTCCAGATCGCCCCTAAAAGGGGGCACTTGCACTTCCAGGTTGTCCGGGTCCCGTTGGACCGCAGGCAGATGCAGGCGGTGCAACAGCCGATGCATCTCTTCCTGATTGATCTCCGTACCCAAAACCGCGTTGGCCCTGGAGGTCCTTAGCGTCAAACGGGGCCGGTATATGGGATTGGGGTATTCGTCCAGGCGTCCGGCCAGCACCCGGCCGCCCCCCACTTGGGCCATGAGTTGCGCGGCCCGCTCCAGGGCATGGATGGTCCCTTCCGGGTCCACGCCCCGCTCGAAGCGGTAGGAAGCCTCGGTGCTCAGCCCCAGGCGTTTGGAGGTGCGGCGGATGGTGGAAGGATCAAAATAGGCGCTCTCAATCAAAACCTGCCTGGTGGCCTCGGTCACTTCGGATTCCAGGCCGCCCATGACCCCGGCCAGGGCCACGGGTTTCTCCCGGTCGCAAATGAGAAGGGTTTCGGGAGTTAAAGGCCGCTCCTGATCGTCCAGGGTGCGGAAATGACTTTCTCCCTGGTGGGGCCGCCGCACCACGATCTCACCCCCGTGAAGCTTGGTAAAATCAAAGGCGTGCAAAGGCTGGCCGAATTCCAGGAGCACGTAGTTGGTGACGTCCACCAGGTTGTTGATGGCTCGTAAGCCCGCCAATTGCAGCCGCCGCCTGAGCCAAAAAGGGGAGGGACCCACGGTCAGGTCCAGCAGCAGCCGGGCGGCATAGCGGGGGCACCCCACCGGGTCCAGGATGGTCACCTTAGGCTGGGGGTGGGCCGGTTCGGCCACCTCGGCGATGATCACTTCCGGGCGGCGCAGGGGTTGGTCCAACAGGGCGGCCACCTCCCGGGCCAGGCCCAGGACGCTGAGACAATCCGGGCGGTTGGGGGTAACGGCCACTTCCAGGACCACATCCGCCAGGTTCAGGGCGACGGCGAAATCTTGACCCAAGGGCAAGTCCTGGGGAATTTCCATCAGGCCCACGTGGTCCGGGGAGAGCCCCAGTTCGTCTTCCGCCAGGAGCATGCCTTCGGAAGCCACGCCCCGAAGCTTGGCGGCCTTGATCTTATGACCCCCGGAGACTACCGCGCCCAGGGGGGCAAAGGGATAGAGTTTGCCCGCGGTCAGATTGGGAGCGCCGCACACCACCTGGTGCGTGGCGCGGCCATCCGTCACTTCCGCCAAGCGCAGGCGATCCGCTTGGGGGTGCGGTTCCACCCGGGTTACCCGGCCCACCACCACTCCGGAGAAATCCGGGGCCACCTCTTCTAAGGCCTCCACTTCCAGGCCCGCCAAGGTAAGCCGATCCGCCAGCTCAGCTGGCGCCACGGTAAGATCCACAAAATCATTCAGCCAGTTGATTGAAAGGCGCATAATTGATTAATGTAACCCCCTTTGCGTTAGAACTCAAGCACCTAGCCGGGGAGCGGCAAAAAACCTGGGGGCAGAAAAAGAAGAAAAACGGTATTATACATGGCGACATAAATAATTGCGCATTATTAATCTCTGCGCTCTCTGCGTCTCTGCGAGATAAAAAGGTTTCTCGCAGAGGCGCAGAGGCCGCAGAGAATGTCAACCGCGGTTAATTAAGTC
>JBMORF010000033.1:0-54142 GCA_049322315.1 Thermodesulfobacteriota bacterium
TGGGGCGAACCTTGTGTTCGCCCGCGGCTCCGGGGCGAACACAAGGTTCGCCCCTACGTATAGTATCTTTTTGACTGCAACTCGGTATAAGCCTTCTTTTCGGCGAAAAATGCAAGTTTACAGATAGCATCACCAAAAATTTTTCCATGGTAGAATTTTTTCTAGGGGAAGTAGATGTTTGATGAAGCGCCAGAGACTAGCAAAAGAAAGAGGGACCGCTCACTCCTCCCTCCCCCCTGCCAGGAGATCTCCACTTGTTCCCGCCCTTCAGCCGGGCCCCGCCAGGCAGGGAGGCTCAGTGTCACCGGTTCTCCCAGGCCAGTAATAGCTGCAAAAATAGTAATAAAGGCCAGCGCCCAGGGAGAATTCCTTGTAGGAGAGATAAACGCAGGAAAAGCAAAGGGAGAAGTCGTCGTCCAGGTCCGCGGCCGGCAGGCTGTAGGTCCCCGTGCGGAATTCTTCCAGGCTAATCATGGAGGCCAGCTCCCCGCATCATGGTCAATGGCGAGGTTGCTCCTCATCCAGGTCCAGCACCTCCCTAACTTTCTGTACCAGGGCCAGCACCCGGAAGGGCTTGGGAATAAAATTGACTTGGGAGTCCAGGACCCCGTGATGGACGATGGCGTTTTCCGTATAGCCCGACATAAAAAGCACCTTCATCTCCGGGTGCAGCAACTTTAACCTTGCAGCCAGAGCGCTCCCGCTTATCTTAGGCATCACCACATCGGTGAGCAGCAGATGGATCGGGGCCTCATGACTCTCACAAATCAGCAGGGCCTCCCCGCCGTGAGATGCTTCCAGCACCTGGAACCCATACTTGCGCAGGGCCGTAATTATTAATTCCCGGAGTTGCGCGTCATCCTCCACCACCAGGACGGTCTCCTTCCCCTCCAGGGAGGGAGGGGCCGCCACCTTGGGCTTGGGCTCTTCCGACCCTTCTCCGATCCCGGGGAGATAGACTTTGAAAGCGGTGCCCAGGCCGGGCTCACTATAGGCCCAGATATGGCCGCCGCTCTGCTTGACGATGCCGTAAATGGTGGCCAGGCCCAGCCCGGTGCCTTTGCCGCTCTCTTTGGTGGTATAAAAAGGTTCAAAAATGCGGGCCATGGTCTCCGCATCCATCCCTATCCCATTATCGCTCACCGCCAGCATCACATAAGGCCCAGGGGTAACCCCCACATGAGTCCGGGCATAGGTTTCGTCCAAATAGGCATTGGCGGTCTCCACGGTCAGCTTACCCCCGTGGGGCATGGCATCCCGGGCATTCACCGCCAGATTCATGATAATTTGCTCGATCTGACCGGGATCGGCCTTCACCAATCCCAGGTCCTGGTCGATAAAAGTGACCAGCTCTATATCTTCGCCGATCAAGCGGCGCAGCATCTTCTCCATGTCAATGACCACATTATTGAGATTAATCACCCGGGGCTGGAGAATCTGCTTGCGGCTGAAGGCCAAAAGCTGGTTAGTCAGCGCCGCGCCCCGATTTACCGCTTTGATGATCTCTTCCACATACAGGTAGAAGGGGTCTTCTTTCCGGAGGCCCATCATTATAATCTCGCTATAGCCCATGACCGCGGTGAGCAAATTGTTAAAATCATGGGCCAGACCTCCGGCCAGGATGCCGATGGCCTCCATTTTTTGGGCCTTGAGAAGCTGGTCTTCCAACTCCTTGCGTTGCGTGATATCGAAAAAAACCCCGCTGATATAGCTGGCTTTTCCGTCGGCATCGCAAATTATCCGGTTGATGGCCTGAATCCAGCGGACCTCCCCGGTTTTTTTATGGATACGGTGTTCGGAGACATAGGAGGTGTTGCGTTTCAGTGCCTTTTTAAAGAGTCTTTTCGCCTCTTCGATGTCTTCCGGGAAAATCAAATCCAGCCAGGTGGCCCGGCGGGAATTGAATTCCTCCATGGAATAACCGGTTATTTCCTCAATTTTCTGATCAAAGCAGTCCAGGCTCCAATCGATATACCCCCGATAAACCACGGCCGGAATTTGATCCACCAGTTGGCGATACTTCACCTCGCTCTGGCGCAGCGCCTCCTCCGCCCTCTTGCGTTTGGTGATGTCGCGGCTGACCACCGCGGCGTACGCCACTCTGCCGTGCTCGTCAAAATATGGACTATAAAAGACATGATAACACCCTAGGCCCCGCTTCCCGAACTCAAACCAACCTTCGAATTCCACCACCTGGCCGGCAAAACATCGATCGAGATAGCCTTTGATGGCTCTTTTAAAGACATCTATTCCCCAAATGTCGGCCACCTTGGTTCCCACTATTTCATCCCAGTTTTTGCCATGGGCCCGGCAATAAGCGATATTGGCCGCCATATACACATAATTGCGGTCGATCAAGGTCATACAGTCTTTGGCGGTGTTGGCGATAAACTCATATTTCAATAAATCTTTCTCGGCCTTTTTGCGCCCGGTAATGTCAATAAATACGCCACTGATGGAATCAAACTTGCCGGCCGCATCGTAAAATATTTGGCCCATAGCCTGCACCCAGATAATCCCTCCGTCCTTTTTGCGGAGGCGATATTCTCTTTCATAGGTCTGGTTGCGGGCTTTAATGGCCTCCCGGGATTTACGCTTGACCTCCTGAAAATCCTCCTCCGGGATCAAATCGGACCATTTCAAGCGCCGGGAATCAAATGCGTCCTTACTGTAGCCGGTGAGGTCCTCAATCTTGTTATCAAAAAAATCCACGCTCCAATCCGGATACCCTTTAAAGACTAAGGCCGGTATCTGCTTGACCAGCAAGCGGAAATTCTCTTCACTTTCCCGCAGGGCTTCCTCGGTGCGATGCCGTTCCCGGATATCCCGGAAAATGCCGTAAATCAGATTCTTACCCCTAACCTCGATGGCGCCGGCGCTGATTTCCACCGGGATGCGGCGGCCCGTGGAGTCCACCACAAAAATATCTCCGGTGATCAGGCCTCCAGTCTGACAATGTTCCCGGAAAATGGCCTTATATCTTTCAACTTCTTCCGGAGGATGGATCTGACTCTGGTGCATCCCGATGATTCTTTCCAGGGGCAGACCCAATAACTCCTGGGCCTGGGGGTTGGCGTCAATTATCTTGCCGGTCTCCACTTCCGCGATGAGGATGGCGTCATTGGCGGTTTCCATCAATTTACGATATTTTTCTTCGCTCTCCCGCAGGGCCTGTTCCGCGGCCTTGCGCTGGGAAATATCCCGGCAGACGCAAAAAATCAGCTTCTGTCCTCCCAACACCGCGCCATTAGTACTGATCTCCACGTCAAAAATTGTGCCGTCCCGGCGGCGGTGGCGGCTCTCGAAGTGATCCCCGGCTTCATCGATGTTGCGGAGCTGTTCTAACAGTTCTTCCCGGGTCCATTGAGTGTCCCAATCCCAAACGTACAACTGGCGGATTTCCTCGGCAGAATACCCCAACATCTCGGCATAGCTTTGGTTGGCCTCGAAGACCTTGCCGGTTTGGTCCAGAACCACGATCCCGTCCCTGGACTGTTCCACCAGGACGCGTCGGCGAATGGCTTCCTCTGCCAGGGCCTCCTCCGAGCGCTTCCGGTGGGTGACATCCCGGAAACTCCAGACCCGGCCGACAATGTTCCGGCCGATTAGTTGGGGCTGGGAATAACGCTCAAAAAAACGGCCATCTTTAAATTCCAGGAGGTCAAAACTTTCTGCCTCCGGTTGGGCATATAAATCCCGCACTTTGCTGAGGAAACCATCCGGATCGGTCAGTTGCTCCAAGACGAAGGCCAGGGCCTGGTCATCATCCCGGAGGGCCAGGATTTCCTCGGGAATCCGCCACATCTGGGCAAATTTCTGATTATAGGCGGTAATCTTCCCGGATCCATCAATCACCAGGATCCCATCGGCGGTGGATTCCAGGGTGGCTTGGAGCAAAGAAACGGATTGTTCCAGCTGAGCCGAGGCCTGCCGGTGTTCAGTAATATCGGCCACCATGGCCAAAACCCCGGTAGCCCGGCCTTGAGAGTCGTAAAGAGTGGCGGTGTGAATACTAATATCAATGGGCGTCCCATCTTTTTTATGACGCCGCAGTTCCAGATCCCTGATAGATTCGCCGTTCAAAGCCCGCCGCAGATTGTCCCGGAACTCCTCCTCCTTAACTTCGGGGACAATGGGGAGTACCCGGCCCCGGGTTTCTTCCGCAGTCCAGCCGAAAGTCCTGGTTGAAGCCGGGTTCCACAGCAACACTCTTCCTTCGGTATCCAGGACAAAGATGCTCAGGGGAGAGGCGTTAATTATCGCTTGCAGCTTCTGATGAGCCTCCCGTAATTCCTCTTCGACCTGTTGGTCCGGCCCCGTTTGGTCGTATGAAGGATAATCCCGGCTGGGACCCTGCTTGACTTGCCGACGCAACTCCTTCAATTCCTTGAGAAGTTGCTCTTTGCTCTTGTCCTCATCGCGCATGGCGAACCCCTGGTGCTGATAAAAACTGGCCTCCCCCCAGGTGTTTCACATCATAACATGGCTTTTTCCCATCTTATACTAAAGAGTTATGCTTTGGGAAGTATTTCGCCTAAAGATTATGCCACGCTTAACGGGCCAGATCTCTCCCCCCATTGCCGGAGAGGGCGGGGGGCAGGTTTTTTTTAGCGGCAGGGTTGAGGAGGTTTTAGTAAACCTGAAACTAAGGGTGACAGCTATTTCTCAATCACGGCCAGGGGGAATATGACAGGGACGGGCTTTATTGAGCCGGCCCGTTAGCCGTTAATTGCTTGTTCGGGTCTAGGCATCGTCCAGGGCCCGCCAGCCGTAGCTTTGCAGGTAGTCATGAAGGACGGCCAGTTTCTCCCGGAACTTTTCTTCTTGTAAAGGGGAACAGTCGGCCAGCGTGATTTCCCCTTCCCGCAGGGCCGCGGCAAAGGCCATGCAGGTGGCGTAACCGCAGGCCTTGCAGTTGGTCAGGGGCAACAGCTTCAGGATTTCCATGACCTTCAGCCCCGCCTGGCCGGTGTAACGGGGGGTGATGCTGTCCCGCCGGGCATATATTTCGTTCACCTGGTTTTTGATCCATTCGGCCAGAGCCCGGGCTTCTTCCGTGTCCCGGCAGCCCCGGATGGCGACTTGCCGGGGCTGCAAGGTGACCCATTTCCCCGGGGACATTTTCAGCAGCAGGACCTGGTTGAGGGCATCGTAGTCCCAGCCCCCCAGTTCCGCGTTTAGGTACGGCAAAGAAGGGGAGATGTCCACTTCCAACTCGGCGATGGCGTGGAGCACTTCTTTGGTGGAGTCGCACTTGGGGCGGAAGATCTCTAAATGGGCAATCTTCTCCAGCAACATCGCCAACCTCCTTTTCTTTCTCAGCCCCCGTACCGGCGGCTGCCACCAGCCATTTTTTTAAAGCATCCCGGGTGGGGGACTGGCCCACGATCTTGACTTCGCCGTTGATGAGCAGCGCCGGCATGCCCATAATGCCGGTCCGGGCGATTTCTTTCATATCCTGCACATGTTCCACGTCCCCGGGCAGGCCCAGTTCGCTGAGCACGGTGATCACCATCTGGGTCAAGGCGGTGCAGGAGGAGCAGCCGGGCCCCAGAATTTTTATACTGAGGGCCCCTTCTTCCGCCGGGACCTCTTGCCCCAGGGCCTTTTTGAATTCCCGGAGCAGAGCCCGTTTGTATTTCGGCTCCGCGGCCTTAGGGATATAGTTTTGCCCCCGCAACCTGGCCAGCAGGGCCTGGGCGATTTCTTCCTCCGGCCTACCCTTAAGGGCCTTAACCTCCGCCAACGCGGCCGCCAGCCCGTTGAGGCCCACTTTCAGGCCCCCGCGCAGTTGAATCTGGGTAACTTCCGGTTCGGTCATGACTCCCCTCAAAGAATGGCGTTGAACAAAAACCCCACGATCATGATACCCACGGCCACCACGCCGATAAAGACCGCGATCAGTTTGGGCTTTAACACCTTGCGCAGGATGATGGTCTCCGGCAGGCTGATGGCGATGACGCTCATCATAAAGGCCAGGACCGTGCCCAGGGCCGCGCCCTTGCCCAGGAGGGCCTGGACCACGGGGATGATGCCCGCGGCATTGGCATAGATGGGCACGCCGATGGCCACCGCCAGGGGCACCGACCACCAGGCCTGGCTGCCCATGATGGACGCCATCATGCCTTCCGGCACATAACCGTGGATGGCCGCACCCACGGCGATGCCCGCCACCACATAGGGCCAGACCTTGCCGACGATGTCTTTCACCGCCTGTAAAGCATAATCGATGCGGCCGGGCCAGGTCAGGCCCTGGGAAACCAATTGGTTTTTGGCCATCCTGATTTCATAGACCCAATCCTCCACCTGCCGCTCCAGGTTCAGGCGGCCGATGACCCAGCCGGCGCCCATGGCGATGAGCAGCCCGGTGCTCAGGTAAATCAAGGCCACCCGCCAGCCGAAAAGCCCCACAAGCAGCACCAGGGCCACTTCGTTCACCATGGGGGAGGAAATCAGAAAAGCAAAGGTCACGCCGATGGGAATACCCGCCTCCACGAAACCGATGAACAGGGGCACCGCGGAGCAGGAGCAAAAGGGAGTGACTATGCCCAACAGCGCAGCCAGGACGTTCCCCACGATCTCCCGCTTTCCCGCCAGAATATCCCGGGTGCGTTCGGGCGTGAAAAAAGAGCGCACCATACCCACGCCAAAGATCACCAGGGTCAGGAGCATGAGGACCTTGGGCGCGTCATATAGGAAAAACGACACCGCCTGGCCCAGATGGCTGCCCCGGGTGAGCCGCAGCAGGTCAAAGGTGACCCATAAGGAAAAGCTGTGCAATTGCCAATATATGGGCCACCAGGCGACGAACGCCAGGCCCAGCAGCAGGAGCTGGACCCGCCGGGGGAAAACCTCTCCGCCTTTAGGCGTCGCGGCAATACATTCTTTGGAAGAACATTTATCCATTTCTTATCCCTAATTTTAACCTTGACTACCTCTTGATGATGATAGCTTGTTTACCAGAATCACCAAGAAGCATGCTAAGTATAGGATTTCATAAGTATGATAACGTATCAATTTCCATTCTCTGCGTTATCTCTGCGTTATCTCTGCGTCCTCTGCGTCTCTGCGGTGAATCTTCTTCTCTGTTAACCGCAGAGACGCAGAGAGCGCAGAGGATACGCAGAGAAAAGCCTTCCGCTAAGGGTTCAAAATACGTTACCGAATTTATGAAACGTTGTACTAAGTTACCAACTCCGGAAGGTATTCCCGGCCCATGCTTCGCCCGGCATTAAAGGCCGCGGCAAAGATGGCATCCAGGCTGACCATCACGGACTCAAAATTCACGGAAAAATAATCCTCTTCCTTATGATAGGTGACAGCCAGAACCCCGGGTAGGCGCAGCAGTTCGGCGCGCACGGCGTCAGGGCAACTGATTCAGGTGAATCCTCCCTGCTGCGCCATCCCTTTGACCCGCATCTGGGTCTCCGTTCTCATTTATTCCTCCTACAGCGCCGCGACGGTTGAGCCCTCACCCCTAAGCCGGCTTGACCGCGCGCACGTTGACGCTGATAATTTTCCCCTGGAGCCGGGGGTCCCTGTCCGGCGCTTCGTAAGGGCGCTGGGCCACAATGGCCACTTCCCCGAAACCGGCCTGGCGGACGGTCTTAAGATAATCTTCCTTCTCCATAGCCCCGGCCAGGCAATCGGCCCAGGCCGCAAAGCTCTGCCGGACGTCTTCGGGGATGGGCCCCTCGGTCACCAGATCGGAAATCAGCATCCGGCCCCCGGGTTTGAGCACCCGGTGGGCCTCTTTGAAACTTGCCAGCTTGTCCCGGGTGAGGTTGATGACGCAATTGCTGATGATCACGTCCACGGAGGCTGCACTCACCGGCAGATTTTCGATCTCCCCCAGGCGGAACTCCACGTTGCCGTAGCCGTGCTCCTGGACCAGGGCCGCGCCTTTGGCCACCATGTCCGCGGTCATATCCACGCCGATGACCCGGCCCTTCTCCCCTACCCTTTTGGCCGCCAGGAAGACGTCGATACCGGCGCCCGCGCCCAGGTCCAGGACCGTCTCCCCGGCCTTAATTGCCGCCAGGGAAGCGGGGTTGCCGCAGCCCACCCCGAGGATGGCGAGGTCGGGGATGCTTTCCAGGTCTTCCGGCGTGTACCCCACGGCCAGGCATTGATCGAAAGTAGTGGGACCGCAAGTGGGGCAGCAACAGGTCTCTTCTCCCCTGGCGATCTTGCCGTAGCGGTCTTTGACGAACTCCTTGACGTCCTGATCTTTCATCTATTTAATCCCTTCTATCCTTTTCGAAAATTACCAACTCCTGATGCCCTGGAAAAAGATGTAGCACCCGGCGAAAAAGAGGAGGCCGCCTGCGGCCTGTTGCAGGATAGTGCCCATCCTGGCGCTTTTGGATTGCAGGTAATTTTCGATCACCCCGGTGAAGGTCCCGGCCAGGAGGATGAGGGTCCCCTGCCCCAGGGCGTAGGCGAACAACAGGGTGCTGCCGTAAGCCACCTTTCTTTGGACCGCGGCCAGGGTGAGGATCACCGCCAAGACCGGCGAGGCGCAGGGGGAGAGCACCAGCCCAAACAGCATGCCCAGGATCAAGGCCCCGATGATGCCGGTTTTTTGCGGCAAAAACCTTTGGGTATTGCCGCCCAACTTCAGGTGGATGACCCCGGCCAATTGCAGGCCCATGACCATGAGGATCACGGAGACCACAAAATACCAATAGACCCCCACGTCGCCGAACATGGTGCCCATGAGGGCCGCAGCCGCGCCCAGGGCCGACATCACCAGGGCCAGGCCCACCACAAAGGTGAGGGAATAGAGAAAGGCCTGGCGTTTATTGCCTCCGGCATAGCCCCCCACGTAGCCGATGACCAGGGGGATGCTGGCCAGGATGCAGGGGCTGGCGGTGGCGATCATGCCCCCCAGATAGGCGGCGCCATAGCCCAGCAGGGGCCGGGTCTGCATCACCTGCCCCAAAGATTCACTCCAACCCATGAAAGCTTCTCCCTATTTGCTGATGAATTTCAAATCCTTCAGCTTCTGTATGACTTCTTCCTTGGTTAAAGGACCGATATGCCGGGCCACTTCCTTGCCGGAAGCGTCCAGAAAGACCTGGGTGGGAATCAGCATGATCTTGTATTGTTGAAACAGGTCCTTTTCCTTATCCGCATAAACCATGCGAAATTCCATCTGGCTGCTATACACGGGTTTTAATGCCGCCATGACCTTTTCCATCTCTTTGCAGGAGAAACAATACCCGGCCCCGAACTCATAGAGCGCGGGGCGGCCCGGCGTGGGGGCGGCAGATTGGGCCAGCCCCGGAAAGGTGATGACAACCACTTGGGCCAGGAACAGCAAACCCCAAAGCCTGGCTGATGCAGACAACTTTCTTTCCACCATATCCAACTCTCCAGTTTTCTAAGAGGGTTCCAAACAATACGGTTAGTTAGCGGACTTGGCGGCGTTGCCGCAAGCCCTCTGGCAGCAAGGGCGAATTATTCACCGTAATTCCCGCAACCATAACTGTATCCGTTGGTCAATCTCGTCCCGGACGGCTCTGAATTTGGCCAGCCTCTCTTCCTCTGCAAGCTCACCGGCCGCGGGATCAGCAAAGGGCCAGAATAATCTAAAGACCACCCCGGGGAAGGTTTTGGGACAGGTCTTCTCCGCTTCGGCGCAGACGATGATCAGGTAGCGAAAATCCATTTTCCCCAAGAACTCCCCCACCCCTTTGGAGTATTGCCCGCTGAGATCATAGCCCTTTTCGGCCATGACTTTCCGGGTATACGGGTTGATTTCCTGGGGATGATAGCCGGCGCTGAAAATTTCAAAGCGGTCTCCGGCATATTTTTTCATAAAAGCTTCGGCCATCTGGCTGCGGGCGGTGTTGCCGGTACACAGTATCAAGACTTTTAGCTTTTCCATGTTCCCGATCTCCGGATATTATTTAAAATTCGCCGGTCTGCTTAGCCCCCTGAGGCAAGACCTGACCAGAATCTGGAATAAAATACTTCTCCTTAAAGCGTAAGGCCACGTTCACCAGGCTGATCAAGACCGGCACCTCCACCAGGGGGCCGATGACCGCGGCAAAGGCCTGGCCGGATTGAATCCCGAAAACGGCCACGGCCACGGCAATGGCCAGCTCGAAGTTGTTGCTGGCCGCGGTAAAAGACAGGGTGGCGGAGATGCGGTAGCCCGCCCCCGCCTTGGCGGACATATAAAAGGTAATAAAAAACATGGCTAAAAAGTAGATGACCAGGGGTACGGCGATGCGCAGCACATCGAAAGGCAGGGCCACGATGTATTCGCCCTTTAAGGAAAACATGACCACGATGGTAAAAAGCAGGGCGATCAAGGTGATGGGGCTGATCTTGGGCATAAACTTGGTTTCATACCACTCCCGCCCCTTTCGCTTTACCAGGAAAAAGCGGGTGAACATGCCGCCGAAGAAGGGAATGCCCAGGTAAATCAGGACGCTTTGGGCCACCTCCCAGATGGTGATCTTTATCTCCAGGCCGGAGGCGATTCCCAGCCAGGCGGGGAGTATAGTCACAAAAACATAAGCATAGATGGAAAAAAAGAGCATCTGGAAGATGGAGTTGAAGGCCACCAACCCGGCGCAGTATTCCGTGTCGCCCTGGGCCAGGTCGTTCCAAACGATGACCATGGCGATGCAGCGGGCCAGGCCGATGATGATCAGACCCACCATGTATTCCGGGTAGCCCCTGAGGAAAGCGATGGCCAGGAGAAACATGAGGATGGGACCGATGATCCAGTTTTGCACCAGGGACAGGGCCAGGACCTTGAAGTTTTTGAAGACCTGGGGCAGCTCCTCGTAGCGCACCTTGGCCAGGGGCGGGTACATCATCAGGATGAGGCCCACGGCAATGGGAATGGAGGTGGCGCCCACCTGGAAGTAAGTCAAAAGCTTGGTGAAGCCCGGCAGGAAATAACTTAGGGCCACCCCCGCTGCCATAGTAACAAAAATCCACAGGGTGAGAAAACGGTCGACGATGGAGAGTTTTTTGGTAACGGTGGCGGCCATTTTATTTTTGCATTAACATTCGTTTATGCGTTTGTATGCATATTTTTTTTCAAAAAAAGCCATTTTTAAGCGGTGAGCTTCTCTTCGTCGCAGCATTGCTTCTTCAGGCGGAGGCGCTCCGCTAATTTTTCCCTGAGGGCCCGGGCCTCCGGCTTGGCGGCCAGCATCGCCTTTAATAGCTGCAACTGCTGATCCTCCAGGCTGCCGGCGGGAGTCAGCCGGTAATACATCCACAAGCCCTCCCGGCGGTCGGTGACCCACCCCAGGTTATAGAGATAGCGCAGGTGCCGGGAGGCCTTGGACTGGGTGATCCCCAACACCATCATGATGTCGCAGACGCACAGTTCTTCCTCTCCCAGGAGGAGCCAGAGAATCTGCAAGCGGGTCTCATCCGCCAAGGCTTTGAAAAAACGGGCTTGTTCCCTCATAAATACGAATATAACCGCATAAACGAATATAGTCAAGCTTAGTTTGGAAGATTTTTTTTGCCGGGCACCAGCCCCCGGCGGCCGGTGGAGCAGGAATTTTTGGCGATATTGGCGGCAGGACTTGGTCAATATCCGTCAGGCACGCCAGGGCCATCTTCTAAAGTCTCACCCCAAGGGACACCGGGCCGGTTCCCACACCTCGCCCCGGCCCTCGTCATAATCCGTTACCTGAGAAGCCAGCAGGTCCCCCTCCAGGAGCCGGTGCAGGCAGCGGGGATCCTGACATTTCTTGCCGCAGAAAAATCCCGCCAAGCCTGGGTCCCGCCGGGCCACCACCTGAGTGACCCGGTCCACCACCCCCAAGGGGCTGGTGGGGCCGAAAAGGCCGATGGTCTTCAGCCCCAGTTTATCCGCCAGATGCAGGGGGCCCGCGTCCACGCTGATGACCAGTTGGGATTCCTCCAACAGGTTCAAAAAGGCCTGGGACGCGGCCTGGCTCTTCCGGAAGACAAAAACCTCCGCCGGGATTTTATAGAGGTGGGCTTCCTTAGGCGGCAGGGCGATGGTGACCCCCGCGCCGGGGAATCTTTGCCGGACTTGCCACCATAATTTCAGAAGATCCTCAGGGTCCAGACTTTTAGCCACGTTGGTGGAACAGGGGCAGATGACGATGCGTTCGACTCCCTCAGGATTCCACCCGGGCAGGACCCTCTCCGCATGGGGGAGCAACAGGTAATTGCGGACCCGGTCATAAAGATTGCTGATGCCCTGGAAACCGTGATAAAAGTAAAATTTTCGGGCAAAACTGATAATAAACTTGGCCTCATCGCCACTGCTCCAGGGATTGAAACCCAGATCAATTTTTTCCCTTTTTAAAAAGGAAACGATCTCCATTAATTTTATAGGGTTTCTTCTTTTATTAAAGCTCATTACCGTTGCTTGTCCGCCCAGGAGCCTGCGGGCGTAAGGATACATCTGGTGGGAGGTAACGACAAAATATTTCTTGTCGGGATATTTCTGGATGAATTCTTTGATGACGCTGAGACTGATGATCACGTCTCCATAACGGGCAAACAGGGCAAAAAGGACCTTCCGGGCCTGATCCAAATCCCCGGTGGTGATCTCCCCGGCCTCCTCCCGGAATTTTCTCAGTCTTTTGCGGAACAGATAATTGATCATCTCGGCATCCCGGTAAGACCAGGGGTTAGTGTCCCCGGGCCGGCTCCAACCCCGGGGAGGGTCCTATAATTTTATCTAAAATAATTAGATTTTCCAGTTTTTCGCACCTTTGGCGGCAGTGGGAGGTTACGGGCAAGTATGGGAGGATAGGTACCCTACCCCTGCTTCGGTCAAAAGCCGGAGGATGGATGTCCCCCGAACAAAGGCCCCGGGACCATTGGACGTCCCGGAAATTCCTCTTGAAAAAACCCGTCCCGGGGCATTAAGCTTGAGAATGGCGGTTGACAGAAAATGCACCATGGGTATAAAATTTATCAACACGAGAGTGAACTCTCGGGCAGTTCCCCGCAGCACCCCCGATAATCTTAAAGCCATGAAGGCTTGCGGCTTAGAGGCCGTGGCTGCATGGCTTGTTTTGTTTTTTGGAGGGGACATGGATTTAACCAAAATGATGCTGAACCTGGCCCTGGGCGGCGGCACCTGGGTATTGGCGCTCCTCATCGTCTTAAGCATCGCCTCGGTGGCGGTGATGCTGGAGCGGGCCAGGACTTTTTATCGCGGCCGCTTTGCTGAAGAAACTTTTCTCCAGGAACTGGAACCGCTATTGGCCAACGAAGCCTGGCCGCAAGCCGCGGCCCTCTGTGACCACACCCCTGGTTTTGAACCCCAGGTGCTGCTGGCGGGGCTGGGCCAAGTCCAGCGCGGCCGCCACGCGGTGGAGGAAGCCATGGAGGCTGAGCGCATCCGCCTGGGACTGATGCTCGAAAAACGCCTGGGCTTTCTGGGCACCCTGGGGGCCAACGCCCCGTTCATCGGTCTGTTCGGGACGGTGTTGGGCATTATCCATGCCTTCAAAGACCTGGCCTTGACCGAGGGCGGCGGCGGGCCCGCGGTGATGTCGGGGATCGCCGAGGCCCTGGTGGCCACGGCGGTGGGGTTGTTGGTGGCTATCCCCGCAGTCATGGCCTATAATTTCTTCCACCGGAAGTTGCATGCCATCCTGGAGCGCTCCCAGCGCCTGAGCCGCATCCTGCTTACTTACCTGGCCGATCATGAGGCGGCTCCGGGAACCCCCTGGCCCAGGAGGCAGGCCGGAGGACTCTCATGAAAGGCCACCAGCACGGCCCCATCAGCGAGATCAACATGACTCCTTTTGTGGATATCGTGCTGGTGATTCTCATCATCTTTCTACTGACGGCCACGGTGCTCCTGCCCCGCACCTTTTCCATCGCTCTACCCAAGGCCACCCAGGCGGAAAAAATGGAGAAGGTGCCCATCATCATCAGCCTGGATGCGGAGGGGAAAATCGCCATCAACGGCGTACGCCTGGCCCAGGATGGGGATTTTGACCGGATCTTCTGCGAACAGATGCGCGATAAAGAACCCCAGGCGGTCATTGCCGCAGACAAGGAAGTCCGGCACGGCCGCTTGATGGAAGTCATCGATAACCTGAAACGGCTGAAAGTGCAGCGCATCGGCATCGAGGTGGAGCAGAAGTAAGGCGGCCTGCGTAATCGCGTTAAAGGTTAAGATAAGCGTGGAACCAACTTGCCAAAACGCGGAGCTGAAAAGCTGGGGGCTGTGCCTTCTGGCTTCCCTGGGGCTCCATGCTTTCCTCCTGGGAGGATTTCTCCTGGCCGGCTATGAGCGCCCCCAGCCTAAACGGGTGGTGCAGGTGGCAGCTGTCTGCCTGGTGCCCAAGGCCGGTCCTCTGGGAGGCAAAAACGGCGCCGCCGGCCCGCTACTCAGTCCAGCCCCTCCCCAGCCGGCCCAGAAACCGGCGCCGCCGCCCAAGATCAAACCCAAGCCTCCCCAGCGGAAACCGGCCAGGAAAATCAAGCCGCCGCCCCCGGAGCCCACGCCCATTCCCCCTAAACTGACCATGGCTCGCCCTGCTCCGGCACCGGCCCCGCGGCCGCGTATGTCTATGTCCTCTGGTCAGGCGGCGGGGTCCCGGCGCAACTCCTCAGCCCCGGCAGGGGGCGGAGGGGGCGGGAGCGGCCGCGGCACCGGTATAGGAAGCGGGTCCGGAAGCGGCAGCGGTTCCGGCCAGGGCCGGGGGAGCGGCAGCGGTAATATTCTTTCGGCCTATCTGGCCAAGGTGCGCCAATTGTTGGAGAAACACAAGCGTTACCCCGGAGAGGCCCGCCGCCGCTGGGAACAGGGAGTGGTGGTCCTCAGCTTCACCATCAGCCGGAATGGGGAAATTGCCCACCCCCGGGTGTCCCATTCTTCCGGATATCGGGCCCTGGATGAAGCCGCCCAGGATACCTTGAAGCGGTTGAGCCGGTTTCCTCCCTTTCCCCCCCACCTGGACCGCCCGTCCCTGGCCATTGAAGTCCCCCTGGCTTTTCGCTTAAGGGAGGGCTGAAGCACTATACTGATAGGGGCCAAACCTCTAATCATCCGGCCCCAGGAGGACAATATGCACCAACATGCCCATGGCAGACAACATCTAGAAGCGATGATCAGAAACCAGAACCTGGAGGGCCTCCTGGAGCAAGCGGAGACCCTGCACGGCCACCTCTGCCCCTTTGTCGGTTTAGGAGTTAAAGCCGGACAATACGCCATGACCGTCTTAAACCGGCAAAACACCGGCATGGAGGAAGTGGTGGCCATCGTCGAGTGCAACAACTGCTTCACCGACGGCATCCAGGCGGTGACCGGCTGCACCTTCGGCAACAACGCCCTCATCTTCCGGGACCTGGGCAAAAACGCGGTGACCGTGGCCCGCCGGGAAGACGGCAAGGCGGTGCGCCTCGTCGTCCGGCCCGACTACCGGGACAACCTGATGGCCAAATACCCGGCGGCGGAGCCGCTATTCCAGAAGATCGTGGCGGAACGCCAGGGCACTCCCGAGGAACTGCACCGCTTCCACCATATTTGGGGGGCCATTGCCCGCCGGGAATTACAAACGCCCCTGGAAGAGCAGTTCCACATCCAGGAGAAGACCATCACCATGCCGGAATACGCCCGCATTGTGAATTCCTTGATCTGTGACTCCTGCGGGGAACAGATCATGGCCACCAAATCGGTGGAGGGCAACGGGCGGACCCTCTGCCGGGTCTGCGCCGGGGGGAGGGTTTACGTCCTCAACGGCCAGGGGATCGGGGAGGAGTAACCAGGAAAAGGGGAGCAGACCCGGCCGTCCGCTCCCCACCATCAAAACCTTGCCTCTCAGCCGGATTCTGGCTGGAGGGACGGCTCTCTCTCAGCCGGCCTCCGGATCGACCGGCAAGGGCGGAATGTCGTTACGGAGATACCATGGGGAGGGACTATAAGGCGTTTGGAAATAGGGCCTTTCGTAAGGCGCAGGCTCATAACCGCTAGAGGTCCCCGCCGCGCACCCGGCCAGGAAAAGAGCCAGGACCAATAACAACCAGGTTATCGTTTTCATTTTCGGCTACTCTGCCCATAATTTAAGTGTGCCGCTGCCTTTGCCCGGCAAGGGGAGAAGGCGCAGCCAATACCAACGCCATGAAGAATGCCTGGAAAACTCCTCTCAGGAGGGGGCGTTGGCTATCCGGGGCATCGCCTTAACCGCGGTGGCGACGATCTCCGGCAGAGGCTTTTTCCGGGCCGGGGAGGTCTGCAGATTTACCGTGATCCGCATGGCTTTTAATCCCTGGGCCCCCTGCAAGGCCGATAACATCTCCCGGGCCGTCACCTCCACCGCCTTGAAAACGCCAAATCCCTGGAATTCAAAGTTCTCCGGGGGGATCAGTTCCATCCACAATTGCAAATCAGTAACCTTGGCCAGGAGCCGGTTCCGGTCATCTTCCGTCAAGCTCTTGGGTTTTCCCAGTTCCTTGATTTCCAGGAATTTTGGATCCAAGACGATATTAAAGTACCGATCCAATCCCGTTTGGGGACATCTGGCTTTGGCAATCAGGGGTTTATCCCAGGAAAGGTCGATCCCGTAAGATTTTCGCAAGATATAAAGATAGGCTTTGAGAATCCGCGCCCACTGCCACTCCCGGGGGTCGATATTCAGTTGCGGGGTAAACCTTGTCCTTCCATCTTGAACATTATTTTGAACGCCGGCGTGGCATAGAAGCTGGTGAATTGGAAAGGCACGAAAGCCGCGGCGTAATCGCTTTCCCAAAACGCCGGCGGGAACACGGCGCTCATCAACAGTTGAATATATTCCTGGTGCTTCTCCAGGATGGTCAGGTCCTCAATGGGTTCCAGGAGTTCCGGAGCGTTCTTTAACTTTTGCTGGACCACCGGACCCAGGGCACTCATCCCGCATTTGCCTTCTGCGGACAATCTCTCCCAAAAATCCAGCAGGGGCTTTAAGCTCAGTCTGCTCTTGAAAGGAAAGTCGACCGTTTTAAATTTCATCACGTCCTCTTCCTTAAGCTCTAACGGCAAGCATTTTTACATATGATAATTTAATCATAGGTAAATCTCCAATCAAGAGGTTATAGTCTTCCTCCGGGCGTTACGGAGAGGCTGGCTACTAGAGCAGGCAAAGACGCCTGCTCACCATTTTGATGGAAGAAGCGGGTAATCAGTCAAGAGGAAGCAAAAATTAGTGGCAAGATCATAGGTGGTTGGGAGAAGGGAACGGGGATTCCTGGCCGCCGTCCCCTTCTCCGGATTTGTCTGCTGATATCCCGGACAAGCCAGGGAATAATTTCCCTAGTCAAGAAAAGGCGCAGCTTTACTTAAACCTGGATGATCCCCTTGACCTTCTCCGCCACCTCCCGGAGATCCGCCTCGTTGGGCCTGCCCTGAATATCCCCCAAGCGGCCGATGGTGGAGAGATGCGCCAGTTTTCCGTGGTATTCCCCGATCAGGTGCCATTCAGCCACCACGTCATAGCCCAGATGGTCAAACAACTGGGCCATATATTTGGTGGTGGGAATGGCCTCGTTGACGCCCGTGTGAGAACCGCCGTAGGTGCAATAGACAATGGCCTTTTTGCCGGGTCTCCTGGGAGCAGTGGGTTTAATCTCACCGCCATCGGCATACTGCCGGCGCAATTTGGTTAACAGGCGGATAACCGCCTCGCCCGGCAACCATTCATAAACTCCGGAACCCAGGAAGACGCAATCATAGGAGAGGATATCCACGTCGGTATTAGGAGTTATCCTGATAGTTTCCACCTGGTGTCCCGTTTCCCGGATGGCTGCGTCAATTCTTTCGGCCACCTTCACCGTATTGCCGGTAGACGAAAAGTACAGATTGAGAACTTTCATCATCTCCTCCTCGAGTTTTTTTGTAGAGCATTTGCTTCTTTTGGTTTAATGATCCTTTAATTAAGATGGACTTTAAGGGCCCGTGACCTCCCTGCCTATCTATCCCCGGCTTAATACTTTCCCCGTTATCCCAGAAATGGATGGATTAAGAGAAATTCGGCATCTTCGGTGATGTCAATTTGATGCTCCTGCATGGCCTTAAAATGCAGGGCCATGCCGGCCTGCAGCTCATGGGATTGGCCGCCCACCGTCAAAGTCAGCTTACCGGTGAGCAGGAAGCAAATCTCGGAGGTATTTTCATGCAGCCCCGGGTCAAACTCGGTTTGATCCCCGGCCTGGCCCCGCAAGTGAAACATCTCCAGATTGGGGAAACGGAGGTGTTTTCCCCCAATGCCGCCGTTCCGGTAATCTTTTATGGCCGCCAACCCAGCCTTCTCTTTTTCGGCCAGGCGGATCAGTTCACTGGCGGTCAACTGAAACACTCGGGCCAGGGCCTCCACCGTATCCATGGTGGGATTGCCGCTGCCCATCTCGATTTTGGCCACGGTCACCCGGGTCAGACCGGCCTTTTGGGCCAAATCTTCAATGGTCAAGCCATGCTTTTTCCTCAGAGTGCGGATCACGGAAAAATCGAACCCTTTGCCCATCATGCCCAAGCCCCAAAGTATATTTTAATTGTCACTATATATATTATAATTATCATTAGACTGTCAAGGAAAAAATGCACCAGCCTGCCGCGGCCACCATCACGCCTTCTAAGGGGGGGTTCTGAGGCCACTCCAGCGGAGCACCGCCCGGATGGCTTAACGATAAGGGATTAATAGCGTTTTCGGTTTTCGGTTACAGAATGATGATTATCAATGGGTTACATTGTAAGTCTGGGTCTTCTGCAGGTTAGCTTGGGATAAAAACTTCTGGCGGAACAACGGAGAGATTGGTGAAAGAAGAGCGACAGGGTTTAATGAAGTTGGGAGGCCGGCCTGCTGCCGGCCCCCCGGAACTTCACAGACCGGTCTTATTTGACCTTTTCTTGAAATAGAGGTAGAAGGCTGCGCCGGAGAGGATGGCGGCCAGGCCGGTGAGGGAGACCGCCGGCCGGTTGACGATGGAGAAGAAGACTATCCAGAGGTTGCCCAGGATGAAAAGGATGGCGGTATAGGGGTAACCCCAGGTTTTATAAGGCAGATCCGGGGCCGGGTTTTTATGCTTCACCACCATCAATCCCGCCACTGCCAGGAGTGAAAAAAGCGACAGGGTGAAGCCGATGAAGATCAGCAGGTTTTCAAAGGACGCGGTCAGCACCATAAACAGCGCCAGGCCGCATTGCAGCCGGATGGCGTTGCCCGGGGTGGCGCGGCGCCCGTGCAGTTTGCTGAGGCCCGGGAAAAACAGCCCGTCTTGCGCCATGGCCAGATAGACCCGGGGGCCGGTCATCATCATGGCGCTTACCAAAGACAAGAGACTAAGAGCGATGGCCCCGGAAAAGACCCGGCTGACCCCCACTCCGAAGAGGGACAGCGCCGCCTTTTCCCCCACCGCCAGCACCCCGCTCATTTCCTGGACCGATAAGGCGTAAATGAAGGTCAGGTTGAGCAGCAAGTAGAGGATGGTGACCAGGAGGGTGCCGCCCACCAGGGCCAGGGGGATGTTGCGGGTGGGCCGGGTGATCTCCCCGCCCATGTAGGCCGCGGCATTCCAGCCGCTATAGGCGAAGGTGATAAAAATCAAAGAAGTGGCGAATTGGCCGGAAAAAAAGACCCCGACGCCAGGCGCGGCTTCGAAATGGGCCGGGGAGCCCCGGCCCCAGCCCAGACCCAGAATAACCAGGGCCATAATGAGGGCCACTTTGAAAAGGGTGAGTCCATTCTGGACCCGGCTCCCCAAAAAGAGGCTGTGAGAGTGCACCAGGGAAAAGGCCAGAATCACCCCGGAGGCTAGCAAGGTGACCGGGGAGAGGGTCAGCAACGCCACCCCCTGGACTCTCCAGACGAACCCCAACTCCTGGCCGCCGCCCCAGCCGGCCAGAAAATAGACGGCAAAGGCCATGGCCGCGGCGGCGATGGGCGCGGAAAAGCCCACCAGGAGTGAGACCCAGCCGGAGAGAAACCCGGGCAACTCGCCGTAACTTTCCCGCAAGAATACGTACTCCCCCCCCGCCCGGGGGAACCGGGCTCCCAATTCCCCGTAACACAAGGCGCCGGTCAAGGCGAAGAGCCCTCCCACCGCCCAGCATCCCAGCATCGCCCAGGGGTTGCCCAATTCCTTAACGATAAACCCCGAGGTGGTGAAGATGCCGGTCCCCACCATGTTGGCCACCACCAGGACGGTGGCTGAAAAGAGGCTCAACTGATGGCGGCGTTCAGAGGCCGCCGGCATTTCCTGGGAGCCGATGCTCACGGCCTTTCTCATGGCTCACCGTACGGTGAAAGTGAGACTGGCGGAGTAAAAATTGTCATCACACTCATCCTGAGGAGTATACGGGGTTTTATGGGAAACGACGATGAGCCACTTCCCGGGTTTATCCGCCTTGACCCGGCATTCCCCCCGTCCATCGGTCTTGCCGGTGGAGACAAAAGGATTTTTGGGGTTGGACCAACTGTCATTGGTAATTTTCACCGTGGCTTCCGGAAGCGGTTTTCCTTGAAAAAGGACCTTGAGGGGCAAGGAGGCGCCGGTCTTGAGGGAGGCGGGATTTCTTAAAGGCAGGACTTCCAGGGCGTTCTTGGCGCGTTGATCAAAGCCCTGACTTTGCCCACCGACGTTTACCAGAGTTTTGGCGGCCATATCAAAATGAAAGCAGTAGTTGGCGTCGGGAATCCCTTTTTTCTTTTGCATTTTCATCCCCTGGGGTGTGCGGGTGACGAAATCCGGGACCATCTGCGCCGTCAGGCAATAGACCCCCGGGGCCGGGGGGAGGAACTCATAGCGGCTGGTGGAGATTTTTTTCAAGGCAAACTTTTTGCCGGAAGCGCTTAAGGCCTGAACCGCACCCAAACGCTCCGCCTTGATCTCTTCGTCCCGGGGAAATTTGTGCCCAAAGCCGATTTCCACCTGCACCGGTTCGTTCACCTTGGGAGAGTCTTTGTCTGTCAACAGCCAGAACATATGGGCGTTGGCCGTCAGAGGGAAAAGCAACATCAAAGCCAGAATAATCCAGGTTCTCTTCATCTATTCTCTCCTTGTTTTTTATCGAATAAGGGGCTGGCTCAAAAGCGCTTTACAGTCCGGCGGCTAAACCGGCGTCTCAATTACCGCCCTCCAGGGTCTCCACAAAAATCTCCCGGCGATCCAACTCCAGCCAGTGTTTTAGAGACGCGGCCCGGATTTCCCGGAAATATTCCGGGCCCATACCGCCGAAACGCAGCGCCAGGGCTTTCTGCTCCCCCCGGAGGCGCCGGAAAATATCGTCCTTCAAGCACAGGGTGAGCCTTTTGGAGCCATAGCGGAAAGTGGCGGCGGGGAGGGATTCTCCCGCCCGCACCACTATGGCCCCCCGCCCCAGGCTGGCGCCGGTGGCCGCTTGCAAGCCGTCGTTGAAGCAGCTCAAGGGCGGCTTCAGACCGGCCCGGGATTCCACTGTCAGCGCGTCCAGGTCGGCCCCCAGAACTTCCCGGGCCCGGATGCCCATTTTGGCCCCCAGGATGGAAAAGGTCCCCAGGTGCCGGTGCAGTTCGTTGGTCAGGAGAGCGGCTTTGAATTCCTCCAGGCCATGGCGGGCGATGATCCTTTGGACATATGGTTGGACGTCCGCACGGAATTCCCAGGGCTCGGTGGGGTAGCGCCGGAGGACTACCGTCGCCCGGGGGGCCAGGGCCTGGCCGCCGCCTTGCAGAAGTTCCAGGTAGGCGGCCCGGGACCGGACCCCGTCCCATTTGACCAGCACCTTAACCGGCGGAGTATCGGCTTTAAGCTCCAGACGCCCCAGGGAAGGGTCATTGATATATAAAGGAATAGTGTCGTCCCAAGCCTGGGAGTGCTCGGTGCCCAGGAGTTTCTGGTTCTGGGGACTTTGGTACAAGAGGCCGATGAGCCTGGCCGCCGGGGTGTTAATAGTCCGAATTTGTTTGAGGAGACCGGCGTCCAGGTGTAAGGGGTGGGGCTTAAGGTGGCAGGCGATGATCTGCACCCCGGAGGCGAACACCTGCCGGGCCGCTTCCAGGTCCCTGGCCGTGTTCCAGCTTGGGTCCGGGACCTCCGGGGGGGCGCCGGCGTAAAGCAAGACCTTAAGCCGCGGCCCCAGTTCCGGGCGCCGGGTGAGGACCGCAGCCAGGTTGGTAAGAGGCCCCAGACAGATGTAAGTGAGCCTATCCGGGGCGGCCTGCAAGACCTGGACAATTACCGCCCCGCTGGCCGTAACCGGGGCTGCTGCCGCGGCCGGCAGCCGCGCCCCTCCCAGAGAATCCGAGCGGGACCGCCAGGGAGGCGGAGCCTTATCTGAGGACCCACCCTGGCCCAGGGGGATGTCCTCTCTCTTGAGAAACTGCATCACCCGCCGCAAATTCCCCAGACCTGCCTCAGACGAAGCAGCCCCCTCCGAAGTCACCACAGCCTTGACTTCCAGGTGTGGATCACTCAAGATCAGAGCCAGAGCCCGCACGTCATCCAGTCCCATGTCCGTATCCACCAGAACCGGAATTCGCAACTCATGGCCCGCTCCCGGCGCCGCAGTGAGGCAAACCAGGAACAATACCAGAAAGAGGCGAACCGCATATCCCATAGTTCTTCCCCTGTAATGATGCGTCAGGTGTAACCGCAATGATAGGCCCCAGGGGCCGGCAACCGCCGGCATCTGCCGGCTTTCGTCCCCGGCGCCGTTCCCCGGGGCTCTCCTCAAAGTCCCCCGCCCGGTCCCAGGAGGGGAAGCCAATTCCGCCGGGAGGGCCCGGCGCCGCGGCCCTCCCGGTGGCTCCCCGGCATGGACTGATCCCCAAAGTTAAGGTTTCGGGGCCTGGCTGCCGGTCTTGGCAGGTTTCTTCTCCTGATAGCCCACCAGGTTTTCTACCCGGCTCCGGTAAGGTTTGCCTTCCAGACAGCGGCCCACAATGATCAGGCCCATCCAGGGCTCTTTTTCCTGGGCCACCTGGTCCAGGATGGTATCCAGCGTTCCCTTGACCACCTTCTCCTTGTCGGGGTATCCGGCATAATAAACCACAGCCGCGGGCAAATCCCCGGGATGGGATTTCTGCAGCAGGGGAACGAGATGGTTAAGCTCTTTAACACCCATGTAAAAAACCATGGTGGTGGGATACTTGGCCAGATTTTTGACCACGTCCTGGTCCTGTTTATTTCTGCCCTGGAAAAAATAAGGGGAGGTCTGCATGACAAAGCGCGTATCATAAGCCGGGATGCTGGATTTCTTCAGGGCCGCCATGGCCGCGGAGAAGGCCCCCACTCCTGGAATGATCTCCACTTGTTGGGGCGCAAAACCTTCGATAAACCAGTGGGACGGCCCGAAGAGACAGGGGTCGCCGCTGTCCAGGAGGGCCACGGTCTTCCCCTGGGCCAGTTTCTCCTTGATTTGGCGCACGAGGTCCTCCCGGATTTTAATACGCTCTTTCTGGAAGGCCCTTTTTTCTTCAGGGTTCATGTCGGAGAGTTTTTGCCAGGGCTTGCCCTTATAATCAAACATGCCCTTCCAGGGATCGGCCATAATGGGCTTGCCTTTGAGCTGTTCCTGGAAATATTTTTCTATGGTGGGGTCGCACAAGATAAAATCCGCTCCTTTGATGACCTCCAGGGCCCTGGCCGTGGCGAGTTCCGGCCCCGCGGGACCGGTGCCCACCACGTAAAACGTGCCGGGGGTGACGGCGCCGGGGAAGGCGGAGGGCGCCACTGTCGCCAGCGTCAACAATCCGCACAAAACCGCAACCTTTATCCGTAACCGCAATGTCATGATATATCTCCCTTATCAGCTAACCGGTTAAAACTTGGTCCCGATGGTGAACCCGAAGGTCTGCCGGGGCATATAGTAGCCCTGGATTTCCTGGTAGCGGGCGCCGGTCAGGTTGTTGACGAAGGCATTCAGGGTCAGCTCCTGCTGCCAAAAGCGAAACTTCTGTTCCAAGCCCAGGTCCAGGACGGCGAAGGCATGCAGGTTGCCTTCTGCTTGCTGCTGGACGTTGCGGGCGCCGATGAAGCGCAGGTTGGCCTGGAACCAGCCATCTTCCCAGAGCCGGACCCGGCCCATCATCTTGATTTTGTGCTTGGGATACAACAGGGGCAGATAATAGCTCCAGCTCTGCTGGTAAGACGATTCCTCGGCGTCAAACGCCTGGTAGCTGTAGGAGACCATGCCCCGGAAGCGGTTTTTATAATCCACGGCCGCTTCCAACTCCACCCCGTACATCTTGACGCTGGGAATGTTATAGAGGCAGTTGGAGCCCAGGCCGGTGCCCGGCGCAGTGATGCCGCTGTCATTCATGAAATTTTGGATGTCATAATAGTAAAAGGTGCCCCGCAACGTCAGAGGCTTAAAGTTCTGTATAATGCCGGTTTCGTATTCCCACGCGGTTTCCGGTTTTAACACCGAATTATCTAAGGACGCGCACCGCGCCCACCAGAAGTAGTCTCACGGGCAGGGCAGGCGCATGGCCCGGCTGATCGCGGCATATAACGCAGTGTCCGGGGTGGCCTGCACATCCAATTTAAAGCTGGGATACCAGCCGGTCTCCCGTTGGCTCTTGCCCGCAACAGGGAAAACCGGTTTAGTTTTTCCCTGTTCAAACCAGGGGTAATAAGTGTCCATTTCAATGTTGTAATAGCGCACCCCCCCGGTAAAGGTCACCCGCTTCCCCAGTTTGACCACATCCTGGAGATAGGCGGATTTCACCAGATAGATAATCGGGTCCTCTGGAGGCTGCCCCAGGTTTTGGTAGTCAAGGCCCAGGGTCAGGTAGTTCTTGAACCGCTCCCGCTCCAGCAGCTTGATGTCCCGGTACTCCGCCAGGATGCCCTTGGTGACGTCCCGGGTTTGCACGTTGTTAAAAACCCCGGCGGAATAATAATGGATATCCCGGCGGCCGTTGGTGGTGTAGGCGTGTAGCTTGGCGGTGCCCGGCCCCACCGGCATGGTGAAGATGCCGTCCAGGTAGTAGGTGTTTTTATTCCATTGGGGTATGGGTTGGCCGGGCAACTGGATGCTGGCGGGGAGGTGGCGCAGCGCGTCCGCAGTGGGCAGGAATGGGGGATAGTTGGGGTCAAAATCCGCCCGGGTCGGGTCGTTCACCACCGGAAAGCCGTAATTTACCTTGCTGTACCGGACCCCCAGCCACAGTTTGGCGTCATAAGGCAGAAAGAACTGCAGCCCCCCGGCAAAATTGTTGTTCCACTGGAAGTTATTGCGCAGATAGCCGTCCGTGGATTGCCGGCTGAAGGAAAAGTGGTAGCCTACCAGATTGGCGAGGCCGCCATCAACAGATGCCTGGTTGAAATACGTATTGAAGGACGAATAGCCGGAAGAAAGTCTGACGTCTGGTTTTAACTTGTCGGTCTTCTTCCCCTTTTTGGTAATGATGTTGATGACCCCGCCGATGGCGAAAGGATGGAGCACCGAGTGGGCCCCCCGGATGATCTCCACTTGGTCGATATCGTCAACGGTTAAGGTCGACCAATCCACTACGTACCTACCCATCTGTCCGGTGTGGTTGATACGGCGGCCGTCGATCTCCACCACCAGCCGACCCTCGCTCAATCCCCGGATGGCGATTTCATCCCCGGGGCTGGCCATCATGGCATTATGGCGGAGCACGTCTATGCCGCCGATCTCCTGGAGCACGTCCTCCAGGGTGCGGACATATCCCGGCTTCTTGAACTGATCCATATGAATGATGGTCCTGTCCGTGGTAATTTCCACCCCCGGCTGGGGGGCCATGATGGTGATGGGGGCCAGTTTAATGGCCTCCTCTTTGCCCTTGGAAGTCTCTTCGACTTTGGCGTCCTTCGGTGTCTCTTCGGCTTTGACCGCCGGAGCTAACGCCAGGACCAGAGCCCCCAAGACCAAACACAAATACAACTTCTTGGCGTGCCTCATGCTTTCTCCTTTCCATTTTCCACCGGTTTTTGCCGGCGGCGCCGAGGCCGCGCCAACTTGCTTTACCCCTGAAGATGAGGTAAATAACCAATTGGTTGTGGCCTCGGCTGCATCCGCCGAAGGCCGGCCTGCTTCCTTGCCCGGGACAGCCGGCCTTCACTCCTTTTTACTGCTGTTTTTCTTGACGGTAATTAGCCTCCTTTCGCTGAGATACGGGGAGGGGAGCCAGGCAGCCCTGCCCCGAGGCTCATATCTTCTAACTGCAAACCTGTCATCCCCGGTTGTACTTCGGGAGGATGAAGTTGGGCCCGGTGATGGCCCGCCCCACGATGATCATCCCCAGCCATTTCTCTTTTTCCGGGGCGATCTTGGCCAGGATGTTATCCAAAGTGCCCTTGACGACCTTTTGCTTTTGCGGATAGCCGGCGTAGTACACCACCGCCACCGGCAGATCGCCGGGGTTATACTTCTTCAAGGTGTTTACCAGGTCCTGGATTTGGGCCAGGCCCATGTAAAAGACCAGGGTGCCGGGGAAGCGGGCCAGGGCTTGGGCCAGGTCGTCCCGGTCGGTCTTGCCGAAAAAAGAAAAAGGCGCGGTCTGGAGCACGAAACGGGCGCCGCCGCCGGTGCCGGCCTTTTTCAGGGCCGCCATGGCCGCGGTATAGGCGCCCACCCCCGGGATGATTTCCACCTGCTCCGGGTTTAATCCCTCCAAGAGCCAATAGGCCCGGCTGAAAATGGTGGGGTCGCCGCCGTCCAGGAGGGCAATTTTCTTCCCCTGCTGGAGGAGGACTTTCATCTTTTTGACAAAATCATCCCGTTCCCGTGATTTCTGCGCCACTATCTTCGACCGCTCCGCCGGCGGGAAGGTGGACAAATCCTTCATCCAGATTTTTCCCTGGTAGCTCCAAAGTTCCATCCACGGATCCTGCACCTTTTTCCCCTGTAAATAAGCCCGGAAGGTCTTGGCCGTCTGGGGCGAGCACAACACCAGGTCCGCATTTCTCATGGTGTCGATGGCCTTCAGGGTGGCAAGTTCGGGACCCGCGGGGCCGGTGCCCACCACGTAGAACTTCCCGGGTGGCGCCCCCGCGGCGGCTCCCGGGACCGGCGCGTTTAGGAAGGTTAAAGCCATTGATAGAAGAAGGATCACGGTTCGTAATTTGGTCATGGATTGCCTTTTAGTGAAATTGTCCGCCCGGCATTCCCAACGGGCCCAACAAGTTGATTTTCGGAGCGGCGGCTAGTCCCGATATTTCCAGGCCAGGGGGTCTTTGCCGTTGGGGAACATGGCGGCGAAGGGTTCAAACCGGTCGACGCTTTTGGCGGTGCAAAATTTCATCCCCTGGTTGCTCCCGGTCATCATCAAGGGCCGGGCCTTTTCCAGGTCCAGGGAGCCGTCCGGCAAATACACCGCATCCGCCACCTCCAGGCGCACCACCTGGCCCATAATGAGGACATAATGCTCTTCCTCATATTCCCGATGCAGGCGGCACTCCATCCAGGCGTAACAGCCGATGATGCCCGGGGCTTTGACTTCAACCGACTGCTTTTCCAGAAGACCGGCCAGTTCGAACTCATCCGCCTCCGGCGGAGAAAAGCGGGCCGTGGGCACGACTTTGTCGGCCAAATCGGCGCCAGGGAAATTAAGGACAAATTCCCCGGTCGCCCGGATATTGACCAGGGTGTCCCGCTTCTTGGCCGAGGCGACGCACACCAGGTCCAGGGGCCGCAAAACCGGCATCACGCAGGAATAAGGAGCGATATTGCGGATCCCCTCCGGGCTGGAGGTGGAAATAAAGGCCACCGGCAGCACCATCATGGATTCCCGCTTAATGGGCTTAAGAATCATGGCTTAATTTCCTCGCAGTGGAGATGTTGAGGTCATCCTTTATAGATGAAAGAAAGCTTTCCCCTTTCCCCCACATCTCTTTTCTCCTTTCCCCGTGCAGAAGTAAGACCGTTGCTTTGACAACCCGTACCACCCTTGTTAGAAAAGGAAGCGGGGCTGTGATTTTTCCTATGCGGTCCTCAAGAGGGCGGCTTTCTTCCTGGCCGGGGGGACCGCCTTCTCTTAAGACTTACTTTGTGAAATATTTCTTTAATTAATTAAAAAAAAAAAAGCCACCAGACCCCACCTTCAGGTGGCTCGCCTTCGTGGCTTTAGCGTTCAGGATTATGTGGTTGTAACTGCTGCCGGGGTTCAATCCCCTGGCGATAAAGTCATTTATAGTCGGGGCCGGGAATTCCTGTCAAGCAATTTTTCTATGATAGGGGAGACGTAGCGCCAAAATTACGGTCTTAATCTGGTAAAAATTTATGACCACTGGTTTATAACGGCCATTTACAAAAAGCTGTCCGGACTGTCAATGAAAATCAAGACAGTCCTTTTCTCTGGTAAAAATGGCGGATTGTTGCCGACCGCAGCAGTGGAAACCGGCCTTAAGAACTTCAAAAAATAGATCGCCTTTAGCGGTTACGGGGTAAACCTCCACCCAGGTCCCGCATTTGGCGCACCGGGCCCAATACCTCCCGTCTTCGGCCATTCTGGCTTCCGTCATTCCCTGTCCTGGGACCGCTGCTTGCCGCCCAAAGTGAGGTTACGGGCGGTGCAGCGTTGGTCTAAATCTCCCCATATAAAAATTTAAGGATATAGGGTCACCTTTTTTGGGCCCCGAGGACCACAAATCCTCCCCGGCCATGGCCGGGCAGCACCGGCTCCACCGCGGTGATCAGGGGGACTTCCTGAACCAGCGTTTGCCCGGTGGCAATGTTCTCAAAGCCCAATTCATCCAGCCATGCGCACACGAGCCTGACCGGATAAAAGCGGGCCTGCCGGTAAAACTTACTCTCTGCCTTTTTCCGCTCATACGACCGGCCCAAAGGGGTGTCCGGATCTATCATACCGAGGATTAATCTTCCCCGGGGCCGGAGCACCCGCCCGGCTTCCCTCAGGCCCCGGAGCGGGTCCTTGAGGAAGCAAAGCACGGTGACCATCAGGACGACATCAAATATTCCCGGCCCAAAAGGCAGCTCTTCCGCATAAGCTTGAGAGACTTTGATCCCCCGGCTCCGGGCCATAGCGGCCATGGCAGGGGCCGGCTCCACCCCCACCTCGATCTTTAAGGGGCCGGCAAAGCGCCCCGTGCCCACGCCGATTTCCAGACCCCGGCCTCCCGGCGGCAGGAAGGTCTGGAGGGCCAGGAGTTCGGATTGGTAAACCGGCTGATGGCGCTCAAACCAGGCGTCATATTCCTGGGCGGATTGTTCAAAGACCTCTATCATTTCAGCCATGGGACTCAAAACTGTTCTTAGAAGTTTCCCAGGGAACAGGAGCCGCCGTCTCCCTCGTCTACCAGTTTGCCTTCAAAACTATATTTTTCCCCGGACTCATCCAGGGTCAAGACCTCGAAGTCTTCATGCCAATGCCCCCATTGCCTGGAGGTCCCCAAGGAGATCAAGCCCCGGCCGAGATCGTGGCAGACGACGATGGTTCCCAGTTCTCCTAAAAGGACCTGGAACCGGTAACAGGAGACCAGGGCCTTCCCGTTAGCGGCGATGAATCGGGCAATCTCCTCCAGGGAATCATGGGCGTCCACCCCCATATTGGCTAATTCCCGACCCCAATTTTCCGCAGTCAAAGATCGTTTTTCCCAATAATTCAAGAGCATTTATTTACAATCCTCTTTTGCTTTATCATTTGCTAGATATGATAAATTAATTGAATTTTGATAGCAAAAAAAATCCTCCGGATATCTGCCAATACTGACCGAAGGGGCATTCTTCCCCATGCAAATTATTTTCCGGTTTTAGCCCAGAACTTGATTATTAGGCTATCTTAAATAGTTATCATATTTTTTATCAATTTTAATAATTTATATTTGACAATTCCAATTATTCATGATTTCAGATTAATATCTGACCCTATTACTGTCTAATAATTGTACTAGAGCACAGAGGAATTATGTCAAAAGCGAATTCTTCCCGCCATCTTAAAGTTCAGGATTCCCCTCAATCAGAGGAATTTTTCCTGAGAATTTTTGATAGCTTTGCTGACCCCCTGGCGGTCTATGACCGGAATTATCGTTTTGTCAAAGTTAACGAAGCCCTGTTAAAATTCTATCAGCGCTCCTCCGAACAACTGACCGGCCAACACTGCTATGAGGTTTTTCATGGCCGGGACAGGGTTTGTGATAACTGCCACGTGCAAAAAGTTTTTCAAACCGGCGTGTCCCAGCGCCGGGAGATGTTCGTCAGGCTGCCGGACGGTGGCCGCCGCTATTTCGAAGTCCATGCCTATCCGGTGAAAGACGCCCAGGGGGCCACGCTCCAGATCCTGGAACACGGCCGGGATATTTCCCTGCGCAAGGCCCTGGAACTAAGGATTAAAACCTCGGAGGAAAAGTATCGCACCATTGTCGAGATGGCCCAGGAAGGCATTTTTATGGTGGATGCCAAAGGGAGGGTCACCTTTGCCAACGGGTTTTTAGCCCAGATGTTGGGATATGAGATCTCAGAAATAATCGGTGCCTCAGTCTTCGACTTTATAGACGCCCATGAATCGACCCTGGTTCGGAATCAGATGGAACGGCGGCGCCAGGGCCTGGCGGATTCCTATGAACTCTCCTTTAGACGGAAAGACGGCTCCATCCTGGTAAGCCTGGTGGCTGCGGCTCCGTTTTTAGTCAACGGCTCCTTTCTGGGGTCCATCACCGTAGCCACCGATATCAGCCATATTAAACAGGTGGAAAAAGAACTGCGCACCGCCAATCAATTCCGGGAAAATATCATTAACGGCATCACCGATAATCTGGTGGTCATCGACCCCCGGAATTACCGGGTGATGCAGGCCAATAATTCCTTTCTCCGCCGGCTGGGCCTCGATTTGGAGACGGTTAGGGGTAAAACCTGTTATGAAATTATGCTCCATCGGACAAGTCCCTGTGTGGTGGACGGCATCGATTGTCCGGTGGAAAAAGCCCTCAGGGCCAAGCGGGCGGCCTTGACCGACAGGGTCTATCCTGACGCCCGGGGAGAGGAGAGGATCCTGCAGATTGCCACCTATCCCCTCTTCAACGGTCAGGGAGAAGTGGACTTGGTAATTCGCCTGGAGCAAGACGTCACCGAAAAGCGCCAAATGGAAGAGGCCCTGGCCTTCCGTTCCCGGGAACTGCAGAAGACCCAGCACCAATTGGAGACGCTATTCGAGATTTCCCGGCAGATGAACGCCAAGGATTCTCTAAATGAAATTATTGAATCTCTGAAAGCCACAACCGGAGAGATCTTCCCGGATGCCGATCCCATCTTCTTGATCATGGACGCCAACCGCACCCATTTCTTGAATTTTGCCAGCTATCTGGATTATAAGATCGAGCGGCCGGGGCTGGTGGCCGAATTTGTCCGCTTTTTGGGATCCTTCCAGGATCACTGCCTCCTTACCGGTCAGGAAGGCCTACGTCTGCCGGCCTTTCTGAAAACCATTTCCGAGATCTTTCCCCACTGGTTAGGCATGCCCATCTTGGTGCAAAAGGAGTGTATCGGCTTTTTTCTCCTGGGTTCCCAAAGCTCCCTGGACTACTCCAACATGGACCTGCAATTCATTCAGACGTTAGTGGATCAGACCTCGGGGCATATCCGCTCCCTGGTCTTGCATGAGTCTAAAGTTCACCAGCTCCACTCCCGGGCGGCCAAGATCAGTCATGGAGAACTCATTGGCCAGAGCAAAAAGATGCTGGAGGTCTACGAACTCATCGACCTGGTGGCCGGTTCCGACGCCACGGTGCTGATTACCGGAGAAAACGGCACCGGCAAGGAACTGGTGGCCCGGGCCATCCATCGCCAGAGCCATCGCCGCAAGGGCCCTTTTGTCGTGGCCAACTGTTCGGCCTATTCCCCCACCTTGCTGGAAAGCGAACTCTTCGGCCACGAAAAAGGCGCGTTTACCGGCGCCATCCGTCAGAAAAAGGGGCGTATTGAAAGGTCCCATGGGGGCACCCTGTTTCTGGATGAAATCGGCGATATCTCCCCGGCCACCCAGGTGCTTTTGCTGCGTTTTCTCCAGGACCATTACTTTGAACGGGTGGGGGGCGAAAAAGCCATCGAGGCCAATGTCCGGGTGCTGGCCGCCACCAACCAGGACCTCCACAAGGGGGTGGAAAACGGCAGATTCCGGAACGACCTCTATTACCGGTTGAACGTCATCGCCATCCATCTCCCCACGCTGAGGGAACGGAAAGACGATATTCCTCTCCTTTGCCGGCATTTCCTCAGCAAATGCAACGCCAAAGAGAAAAAAAGCATCCAGAAGTTCTCGTCCAACGCCATGCAAACCTTGATGGATTATGATTGGCCGGGCAATGTCCGCCAGTTGGAAAACGCAGTCAACCATGCGGTGATTATCGCCCAGGACGATGTCCTCAGGCGCAGGCATTTACCCCGCTTTCTCAAGGAAGCCGGGGATGAGCCCGTTTCCACCTCCCTGGCGGACAATGAGCGCCGCTTGATTTTGCGGGTGCTCCAGGAAACCAACTGGAACAAACACGACGCGGCCCGGCGCTTACAAGTAACCCGCAGCACCCTTTATAGCAAAATCCGGCGTTATAGCCTGGAAAGGGTGATAAGCGCCTAAAAGGAAAATGAAGCAGTCCAAAATTAAACATCAGTATTTTTCCCTAATTTATAGTTAATTTACTTAAATTATCTTTTTAAAAGAGTCCGATTTTAGACATTTTTTAAGCAATTCAACAATTTATTTTTCTTGACAATTAATCTAACTGGTCGATATTTCGGGTTTTTTTAATTTTGGCCGCAATCTTGAATAAGGAAACTGGGTCAACGCACTAGAGGTGGGGCCTTGGTGCGCCGACTAATCTAAAATGCTTTTTATTCCAACTGATCAATCACTTTGGCCGGAAGGGAGGTGAAAAGTTAAAGTGAGGAGCACTCAGCGCCCCGCAGGCTGAGACCTGTACTATCGCGCTTGCTTTCTCACGGATATCGGCCTCTGTTCGTCATGGACATTTCTCCTAGTCGCAGTATTTCCCATCAGGAGGAACCTTGGTTTTCAAATCCATCAAATCGTGGTTCGATTCCTTCAAGTCTTCAACAAAGGCTACTCCTATGACGCCAGATATGGGAGGTCAAAACATGGCGCAAGAAAAGCGTAATATTGAAATTAACAGTCGGGCTGACACCCTGGATCTGATGCATCCCGACATTCGGCCCTGGCCGGTAACGCCGCCGCCGGACGCCGATTGGGTGATGGCCAACACCTACGCCAAACGTAAGGCGGAGGACTTCGGCAAATGGTGTGAAGACAACCTCAGGTACGAGTATGCCTTCGGCAAACCTGAAGCCCTCCAGGGTTTCAAATTCTTATGTACTGGCTTATATCGGTTGGGCAACAAGTTCTGCGCCGCCCTCCTCTGCGAGGCCGGGGCCGAGGTGATCAATATCGAACCCCCGGAAGGCGATCCCCTGCGCCAGCTCACTCCCTTCGGCCGGGAAGAGTATATGCTGACCTCGTCGATCACCGGGGAAAAGTGCGGTCTGGACTTCCTCCATGAAATGCGGGGCCAGAAATCCGTCACCTTGAACCTGGAAGAGGATGCAGGCCGCGCCATTTATAAGACCCTGGCCGGCCAGGTGGACGCTATCATCGACGAGATGCCTCCCGGGTACATGGACAGCCTGGGCCTGGGATACCGCAACCTCTCCAAGTTGTACCCCCGCCTGGTTTATTGCAATATGGCGGTACGGGGCACCTGGGGTCCCTATAAAGACAAGATCTCCAAGTACGGTCAATGGACCCTGGAGCCCTTCGGCGGCTGCGCCAACTCCTTTGTCCACAACACCGGCTTTCCCCAGGACCAGTGCCCCCGGGGCAAGGGCGGCGACCCCTGCCGCTCCGGCGTCTGGTTCGCCGACTACGCGGCTGGGGAACAGGCGGCCAACACCATTCTGGCCGCGCTGTACTGGCGGAATGAGTTCAGCGGCGAGGGCCAGTTCTGCGAGGTCACCGGGGCCGAGGCCCAGATGGACATCCTGGACTTCGACATCGGCTGGTACGGCTTCAACGGCTCCATCAAGGCCCGGACCGGCGCCTGGGACCCCAACCTCAACCAGTATGAGTGGAACCCCTGCCGGGACGGGTACATGATGATCGGCGGCCAGACCGACCGCCTGTGGTACCGCATTGGCATGTGCATCGAGCGGGACTTCCCCCAGTTCGGGCGTCTGATTCACGAAGATCCCATTTTGAAAGAGATGGGGGCCAGAAACGCCCTGGCCATGCTGATCAAGACCTACACTGTGACCACCCGCTGGCTCCGGGACATCAACCGCATCGAGGCGGAACAGAAGTTGATGGAATACGAAATTGCCGCCGGGCCGATTCTGTTCATTGACGAGGTCTCGGAATTCCCCCACTTCAAGTATCGTCCCTGGGTCTGCACCATCGATACTGACCATTATGGGACTGTATTGTTCTCGGTGTCGCCTAACAATTACCAGATGCGGACCCCGCACCGGGTCAAGGTGCTGGGCCGCCCCTTGGGGTTTGACACCTACGAGGTCATGCAAAAATACTGCGGTATTGGGCAGACCAAGGTCAATGAGCTCAAGGAGAAGGGGGTAATATAATATGAAGGACTGGAGAAAACAATACAGCGACCTGATCGAAGCTCCCATGGAGGAGCAGCATGGCCCCAAAAGCAGAGAAGAGCTCGCTGAAATGAAGATGCCCTACGAGGATTACTGCCGGGCCGCCTTTGCCCCGGGCCATGAGATGAGCAAGCCCGAGGCCCTGAAGGGCATCCGCTGGATGAGCACCACCATGTATATCTTCACCCCCCACTCGGTGGCCAACCTGGCGGAGCTGGGGGCCGAGGTCTACAAATTCGAGATGCCGCGCATGGGCGATCCCATGAAGCACACCTCGCCGTTCAACGAAGCCTACCTCTATCCCCTGCATGACACCCGGCCCATGACCGGCACCGGGTACGGCTTCCTGAACGCCAACCCCAATGAGTATTACGTCAGCATGGACTACCACCTGCCGGAGATGAAGGAAGCCTTCTACCGCATCGTCAAGATGTCCGACGGCTTGACCGAGTGCTACCGGCCCGGCACCTTTGACCGCTGGAAGCAGAGCTACCGCTTTCTCCAGGAGCTCAACCCCCGGTTCATCTACGTCTGGGGCGGCGGCTTCGGTTACGGTCCCAAGTGCTTCGGCGGTTCCTACGACATCCTGGGGCAGGCCCACGCCGGTCTGGCTTCGGTCACCGGCCATCACGACTTCATGGGCGGCCACTGCACCAAGCACTCCAACTGGTGCATTGACTGGTACTCCGGCACCCAGATCACCTTCGGCATCCTGGCGGCCATCCACTGGCGCCGCAAAACGGGTCTCGGCACCATGATCGAGTTCTCCCAGGTGCAGGCGGCCACCCGCTGCTTAGGCCATACCGCGCCCCTCTATGGCCGCTTCGGCATCGTCCGCCAGCGCTGGGGTAACTGGGACACCCAGCTTTGCGTCCACGGCATTATCCTCTGCGGCAAGTCCGACTTCCCGGACGCCATCAACCCCCAGGACCGGCTGGAGGCCCGCTATGCCATGATCTCCGCCTTCCAAGACGCGGACTTCAAGGCCCTCTGCGACGTCATCAAGAAACCCGACATGTACAGCAAATACATGAAACACAAGGATCGGGTGGGAGCCGAGGCCCAGGTGGATATCTACGCCGAGTTGGAAGATTGGGCCAAGGACAAGAGCCGGAGCGAAGTGGTCAGAGTCTTGCAGAACGAGGGTCTTCTGGCCGAGCCGGTGATGAACGACCGGGAGGTCTATGAGAGCGAGCATTACCGGATGCGGGGCACCGTGCGCTGGATGGACGACCCCCTGTTCGGCGATGTCTTGCAACACGGCACCTATTCTGCCGGGCTGTTGTCCAAGACCCCCAGAAGACTCTACTGGATCTGGCGGCCGGTGGGCGCCGACAATGTCAAGTTCTACCATGAACTTCTGGGTTATCCCATTTCCAAGGTCAAAGAATGGTACGACAAGGCCTGGATCTAACAGGAGGAGAGCGCTGTGTGTGATATCATCTGGTGCAAAAAAGACGTGGACGGCAAGCCCTGCAACACGGTGAATTACCTGGACCCTTACTGCTTCTGGAACTGGAAGGGCACGGTCAACTGCGCCAACTGCGGCACGGTGTACGCCATCCACATGATCCAGGGGCACATGTATGCAGGTCCCGACGAACAGGCGGCGGGAACCAAGCCGGACACCAGTCCCCTTTATGCCGACAAGCCCCTGGAGGGCTACATCAACTTCCCCATGGGCACCGAAGGCCGCACCCGGCCCTTTGAATGCCTGCCCCGGCACATCTACCTGGGTGTGCCCGACATGGTGAAGTTCAGCATCCGGGGCCGGCCGGTGCGGGGCTGGCGGCCGCAGCCGCCTTCCGCCGGCATCGCCGGACAGTTTCCCTACAACTGGGATCTGAAAAAACTGTCTCCGGAAGTCTGGGCGGAATATCAGGAAAAGGTCGCCAAGGGCGAAGTGAAAGACTGGTAACCGGGACCCGGTGAATAAAGAGAAGGAGTGACTCATGATTGAAGCGAAAGGGTTAACCCCGCGTCAATTCCTGGACAAGGTCCTGGAGCCGGAGAAAGAATCGGATCATATCTGCTGGCAGTGTGAGTTCCTAAAACCGGTGATCAAAGGCTCCAGTTTTCCTCCGGCGGACATCATCGGCTGGTGCATGAAGATCCACTGGCCCTATTACTGGTGCGTGGCGGACTTCAACGTGGTGAAGAAGTGCTACGCCTTTAAACAGAAAGACTAACATGGAAGAAAACGTCCGTCAGGAACTCAAAGCCCTGGAAGAGATGGTGCTCAACTGGAAGCAAAATTACCTGGAGTATGCTTCCCCGGAGGGCAATAATGACTTCCTGGTGGAAGAGTTCCATGAGGAGATTTCCACGTACCTGTCTCCTTACCTGCGCCGGTTGTTTCAATGCAACTATCTTACCCAGGCGCAGGCGGAGGAGTTTCTGGACCATTGCTATAGCCAGGTCGATGAGCTGCGGCGATTGATCCGGGAACTGGAGAACCCCCCGGTAAAGCCGGGGGTCTGGCAAGAAATGATCCTAAAAACCAAAGTGGTTTGGCAAGAGTAAGGGCGATTTCTCCACCTGGGCCGGATTCCTCTAGCCAAGGCCGGGGAGAGGCTCAGGTGGGAAGCCACCCAAACTGCGATCTCATTAAAAAGGAGAGCACGTATGCCAGCAAGAGCCCGTGTTGGTGTCTGCGGATTCGACCCCATGCTCGTCCGGGGCTATGTCAAAACCGGGTTTCGCGCCCTGTGGTGGCACATTCCCGATGAGTTATATGAAGAATTTCAAGTGAAGCCCAATGATCATATCTCCGGCACACTTCTCAAAGTCTATACCGGCAAGACCGGTCAGATGACCCATGAGCCCAATGAAAGCTTCCATTGGAATTTCTCCAAGGAATCGGGCCTGGCGGTGCTGCTGCCGGCCGAGACCATCGTGAAATACGAGCTCACGGAGTTCCATTTCATCGAGGTGCTCATCGACAAGATCAATGATAAGCCGGTCTTGGCCGGTGAAGAGAAGGAGAGCACCAAGATGTGGCCCATGGACAAAATGAAGCTGGGCTACACCGCAGATTACATCGCGCCGTGAGGTTTGACGCTTAAAATTCCGCCAGGCCGGGAAAGCGAGTCCCGGCCTGACGGGGGAGGATGCAAACCCCTGATTGCCAAATCGGGGGTTAGAGCCTAATCCCCCTCTCACAATTTTCGCGAGATATTGGGGAGGGGGATTTTTACCTTATTAGGTCCGGAGAAGGGCTTGGGGCCAAGGGAACAGGAGTCCGGGACAACGGGTTCCGGAGGGCTGCGCCGCTAGGGTGGCCGCCGGCGTGGGGCCGGGCGATCATCAGCAGCAGACGCCGCCGGAATCCCTTAGAGCCGCGCCTTGACCCAGGCGGTCAGAGCCGCAAAGGTCCGGGCCCAGCCTTCCGTATGGTCCTGACCCGTGAAGAGATGGGCCAGTTCATGGCAGAGGGTCAGGAGACGTAGACCCGGGGGGTGAAGCATGATTTCCCGGGAGCCGTGGTCGGCCTCGGCCAAGAGAAAAGTGGTCCCGTGCCAATATTTGGCGGGATCGGGCAGGTAATCCGGATCGCGCTGGAGATAAACCGGCTCCTGGTCCCAGGCAGCACAAATCATTTGCGCCCAAGATTCCAACTCCGGAAAAGGGCGCACTTCCAGCAGACGATCGTCGTATTGATGGCATCCCTGGCACCAGACTTGTTCATCAAAGACCAGGTCGCCGTGGTGGACGGGATCAATCAGGATGCCGCACCGGGGGCAGTGCATGGGCTTTTTTAGTTACCCTCCTCTGCCATCGGTTTACCACAAGAGATCCTGACGCGGCAAGGGGTCTCGAACTAAAGTCCGAAGAAAATGGCCTAGCCGCAACCGCCGCCAAATCCCTTGAGTAAGTCCCGGGAAGAGGCTACTATATAGGCCTAAGAGAAGGTAATAAAGAAATTATGCGAGGAACCATGACCAGAGACGCTCACGAAGAAGACAGGCGGGAACCCCAGGGAGAGTCGGACCCATCTCCGGAAAAAGAAGAACAACCGGAGGAAGAGCCCCAGCATCCGGGTTGGCTGACTCTGGCCCAGGTCTTTAACAGTGAGGACCCTTTTTTCGAGAAATTCCTCTACCTGCTGGGCTATGACTACTCTTCCAACATCTATGTGATCAAGGGCGATTATCTTACCATTGTAGACCCCGGCAATGATTACACCGGGTTCATGGACCTGTTTCAACTCGGCTACCAACCGAAAGATATCAAGAAAATCGTTCTGACCCACGGCCATCGGGATCACTGCATGGGCGCCTTCGAGCTGCTGCGGGCCTATCCGGAACTCGCAGCCGGCGGCGGCTTTGAGCTGATCCTCCATCCGGAGAGCCCGGCGGAGCTCAAGGAAGTGGTAAAGAAGTTCGGCTGCCGGGTAACGGAGGTTAAAGGCGGAGAAACCCTGGAATTGAGCGGCCAGGAATGGGAAGTATTGTACACCCCGGGACATACCATTGACGGCCTCTCCTTCTATCACGAGCCCAGCAAAACCGCGTTTGCCGGTGATACAGTAATACCCCAGGGCATGGCTGAACCCGACCAAAACGCCGGCGGCCGCCTGGACCACTACCTCTTCGGGGTCAAGGTTTTGCTCAAGAAAGACATCGTCAACCTGCTCCCGGGGCATGGGGTGCCCGTGGCCGGTTTGGGCAACCGGGTGGTGGAGCAGACTTACATAGGCCTGATGCTGAAAATCATCGGCGTGGAAAAAGAAATTCCCTGGATCGACGGGGCCAAGGCCCTGGTGTCCAAGGGTCTGTTGGAGGAAGCGATCTTTTGCTGCGACCAGGAGCTGATCCGCAAATCGGATAACTTGATGGCTATGCAGCTAAAGGCTTACTGCCTGACGGATCTGGGTCGTTGTGCGGAGTCCCTGGCCCTGCTCCACCAGATTTTGGAGCAGGAGAAGGAAAACGTCTTTGCCTTGACGGCCGCGGGCCACGCCTTACTGGGAATGGGCAACTACCAGGAGAGTATCACGTATTTCGACCGGGCGTTGGCCCTCAACCCGGAGTTCCAGGATCCCCAGATGTACAAGGGCATGGCCCTTTACCTCAGCGGCAAAGTCGATGAAGCCATGGATATTGAAATATTTCAAAAGGAGTTTTCCCAGCGGATAAGACAAGAACTTGACAAAAAGGCGATGGCTTCGACCTGAGAAAAGCCGGACCCGACTCTGCCGGGAAAAGCAGCAGAAATAACCAGGTGCGGGCTCCAATCCGACAAGGGGGAGGAACGCCAACATGGGAACAATACTTCGGCTGGACCGGGAAAAAGACGCCATTGAAAAAGCGCTGCAAAACCTGAAAGAGCTGCCGGTGGCCCAAATGGTGGTGGCCACCAAGTTCGCAGACCACTCGGAAGAAGTCTTCTTTTATGGTAATCCCAAGGAAATTATCCAGTTACTGGCTCTGGCGCAATTCCAGATCGGGTTTCGCTTTCCTTTGGGAATATGGAGTCAGGGGCTGGAGAAAGACGGTGATCAAGAATGACTATGTTCGCGACCTTTCAATGCCTGGAATGCGAGCACTTCTGGAGAGAGCCGGCCCCGGGAAATTCCTGGGAGGTGGCCATCACAGTGGCCGCGGTGGCTGTCTGCCCCCTGTGCGGGGCCCGGATGCGGGAGGGAAATGTGGAGTGGTTGAGCCACAAGGAGGGGAATTTTGCGGTCCTCGGTTCCACTCCCCATGCCTTCGCCTCCCCCAAATAACCTCTTCACCCCCCCTGCATCTGCCGGCAAAGCGGCAGGCGGGATTGTAACCAGGGCTACTTTTTTCCATTACCCTTCTCGTTTCCCGCAAACGTAGCGTCCGATGACTCTCTTATAAAATTTTTAACCCATTTGATCCCCTTGCGCGCGGTAAAAGGCCTGGGGCTGGGGGGATTTGCGCCCTTGCCAGGGCTACACCCAAGTAGCGGGAATTATGAAGAATAATATTTTTTTTACATTTTTCCCGGTGCGCCAGTCCGCATTTTAAATATTTCTCATTTTTGCAGGCAAATTACCTATCTTATAAAATATTGAAATATAACGATTAATCTATTTTTTGAGAAATACTAGGTCGATTATTGAACAGAATATCCTTATTTAGGAGTCGGTAATTATACAATAATGCGTTTTGGCTTTTAATCCCTAATTAAATTATTTATGAATATTAGATAGTTATATTATATAAAAATTGGCTCAAACTTTGCATTTAAAATAAACCGTAAGAGAAAAAGTCATCGGACGCTTTTCCTCCTTACGTGTAGCACTTTCACGTTTTGGCCCCACGGACGGTTCCCCCGTGGGGCCTTTGTTTTGCGCCGTGGCAAGAATATTCTGGGCATGCTTCCATCCCTAAAGTTTTTCGAACTCATCCCTGCTATCCGACAACCACCGGGAAGGTCATACCTTTAGGCCGGTTATTTTGGGAAAGAAATTGAATCACCAAGATAAATCCACGCCCATTCTGTTGCTGATCTCCGATCAACAGACGCGCAATTCTTTATCGAACCTGTTAGCGGAAAACCATCTTTCCCCCCGATTGATGGCCGACCAGAGGGAATTGCTCCAGGAACTAAAAAAGAATCAGTTCGCCACGGTGCTGATTGATTGCGGGGCGGTGACTTTTAACGGCATCGGCATAATCTCAAAAATTAAAGTAGCTTGCCGCAATAGTCACATTATTATTTTCTGTGATAAAGCGCACCTGGCCGACAGCCAGCATCGGGAATTGATCAAGGAGATTCTGGCCATTGGCGTATACGCCTGCATCATGGCTCCTTTCAAAGGATGGGAAGTAATCAGCCTGGTCACTTATTATTCCCATCCGGCCAAAAAAGACACCCAAAAAGGGAGTGACTGTAGAACCAAAAAGGATTTACTCTGATTTTCCGGCGGCGGCTAGGCCCTTAGTCCTAGCTTTCCTTTATTGAGGTTTAAAGGAGGTCATATGAAGACCATCGCCGTCAGCGCGTCCAAGAAAAGTCTGGACTGCCCCATAGGCGGATTGTTCGGCAGGACGCGTTTTTTTATCCTGGCAGATCCCGATACCGGGGAATGGGAGGCCCTGGATAACCTCTCCAGCCTTTTAGCCCGCCAACAGGTGGGGGTCACCACTGCCCAGGCTATCATAGAAAAGAACATCAAAACCGTAGTGACGGGAAAATGCGGCGCTAAGGCCTTTGAGAAACTGCAAGGAGCCGGGATCCAGGTGATCCTGGATAGCAAAGGCACCGTCCGCCAAGCTTTAGAGAGGCTAATCCGGGGCGAGTTCGTCCCGGCCACCGGTCCCAATGTTTGGAAATCCCATTAGGCCAACCGGGTTATTGGCAAAAGCAAGGGGCTAAGGGCCAGACTGCCGCCTGCCGGTGGCCGGTAGGCCCGGGAAATCTCGCTTGGCAGAGCCCCCCTGCCCCGGCCTCCAGACCGGAGGGGGAAGTGGTTGTCAGCTCGGCGAGTTTTCTTCAGGTCTTTTTAAAAATCTGCCGTCATCCCGGACCACATCGAGCTTCTCCAGGTTCTCTTCCAACCAGCCGCACCGGGCCCCCTCCCGGCAATCAAACTGGGGGACATAGGGCTTGATATCCAAAAGCGGGGTCCCGTCCACGAGATCCACCTCCCGGATGTAAAGCCGCGTCCCTGCCACCCGCTCCAGACGCACCACGGAAAAACCGAGGGGATTAGGCCGGGCCGGGGCCCGGGTGGCAAAAACCCCCCGGGGCTCATCGTCCAGGAAAGGCTTCACCTTCAGGGAAAAACCGGCCGACTGGTGAAAGTGGTAGAGCAAGATCAGGTGCGAAAACCCCTCCAGGTCTTGGAGGCCCTCCCGATATTCCGGCAGCAAGTCGATGATCCCTTGGGCCTCCCGGGACGCGGCCGCTTGTATCGGGGTTCCCTGGGGTTGTTTGAAAGGAGAATGCACCGTGCCTATGGGCTTAAAGATTATCTCGGTCATAAAGCGCTCCAGCTTCACAAAGTTCCAGGTTCGGGGTGGCAAATTTCGAGTCAGGAGCTGATCAGCATGGGGCTGGCCTGACCCGCATCATCTTTAATAAGGTATGATCAATAAAAGCAGAAAATCTGCCAACAGCCACATGTCATCAATTTCCCTGACTATTATCCCATTACCGTTCAACTGAAAAACAAAACGCCCGGATTGCCGGCCAGATCGATTTTAGTTTCACTAAATTTTTTCCTTGACTGGTATAAAGATTGCTATATTAATAATTGGGAGGAATAACCATTACAGAACAGACAGTATCTACCAGTCTCTGTCCGCGATTCTCTACCTCCCATGTTTTATCTTCTTTACCTTCTTTACCCTTAACCCGCAACCTCGGTTTTCACCCCTTCGGGACCCGGGGGGGCCACATATGAGGAGAAGGGTAATGCGCGCATTAAGTTCTTTCGATTCACCCCTCAACAGTGAGGAAATCATACCCTCTCTGAAGTTTTTGAACCTAACTTACTCCGACATCCTGGAACACTTCCCCGAAGGAGTGTTCATGGTCAATACTCGCTGGCAGATCGGTTATTTCAACCAAATGGCCGAGGAGATCACCGGTTTCCGTAAGGAAGAGGTGATGGGTAAGTTCTGCTGGGACGTCTTCCGGGCGGACCAGTGCCAGAGTGATTGCCCCATGCGGATTACCATGAGCACCGGCCAGGTCCTGGTGGACCGGGAGTTGGAAATCACCACCAAGGGCGGCGCCAAAAAATTAATTATGGTCAATACCTCCCAGCTTAGAAAGGGGGAAAATGTGGTGCTGGGTGGGGTGGAGACCTTTCACCATCTGACCTGCCCGGAACTGGAGGCGGAAAAGCTGCAAAGCAAGCCCTTTGCCGACATCGTGGGAGTGAGCCCCCAGATGCAGGAGATTATTCACAATCTGCCGGTGATCGCCGCCTCCGGCTCCAACGTGCTGATCCAGGGAGAATCGGGCACCGGCAAGGAACTGATAGCCCGGGCCCTGCACCTCTATAGCCCCCAACACAAAGGGCCCTTTGTGGCCGTAAACTGCTCCGCCATTCCCGAAAACCTTCTGGAGTCCGAGCTCTTCGGCCATGAACGGGGGGCCTTTACCGGCGCGGTGAGCAGCAAGCAAGGGCGCTTCGAACTGGCCAAGGGCGGCACCCTGTTTCTGGATGAAATCGGCGAACTTAAGCCCGAACTCCAGGTGAAGCTGCTGCGCGTCTTGGAAGTAAAGGCGTTCATGCGCGTGGGCGGCACCCGCAAAATTCCCCTGGAAGCCAGGATCGTCGCAGCTACCAACATGGACCTGAAGGAGGCCATGCGTGGGGGTCGCTTCCGGGATGATCTCTATTACCGCTTGTTTACCGTGCCCATCAACCTTCCACCCCTCCGGGAAAAACGGGAGGATATTCCCATCTTAGTGAAATACTTCCTGGAAAAGCTCAACCGCAAATTCAACAAACGGGTGCGGGGGGTGGACCCCAAGGTGATGAAGGTCCTCTGCCGCCACGCCTGGCCCGGCAATGTCCGGGAATTGCAGCATGTCCTGGAATACTGCTTCGTCTTCACCAAAGGCCCCGTCATCACCGAACGACACCTCCCCCGCCTGGAATCCGCCTGGGTGGGCCGGGAGCTGGAATTGCCCCAGACCGACAAGTCCGTGACCCCCTTGCAGGAGTTGGAAAAGAAGACCATCCTCATGGCCCTGGAGATGACCCAGGGCAGCAAGCAGGAGGCGGCCCGGGTGCTGAAGATCAGCCGCAGCAAACTTTGGCGCAAGATGCGTTTGTATCAAATTAGCGACAAGGATTTTAATAAATAAAACATCCTGCAATTATGCGACAAATTATACTATAGGTTAACTCTCAGTAATTTCAAATTAATTCCCTTTCCTTTTTTAAACGTTTCAGCTATGCAACATTTTTATGCCCCCAATAAGTTATCTATAAATAATTAGTTCCATAAGAAGGGCCGGTAAACATGGTCTTTGGGCGAGATTAAAACGGCCTTTAATTTTTGCAACATTTTTTGTAATAACATAATATATTGATTTAATTAATATATTGTGCAAACCCCCTCAAAAACGTTTTAATTCCGCCCACTTTTTCTCCTCGAAATTTCTAAAATCTTGCCCCTTCTCCACAAATTATAAGTTTAATCAGATAGTTATACTTGTGGCCTTGTCCTTGCTTTATTATCCAATCAGGGAGGTCCCCAGGCAGTGCTTCAGGAAAAGCAAGTTTGAATCCGCGACATGGAACCCTGAACTAGGAACTTTGAACTTTTTTAAAGGAGGACAGGTCAATGAGTGTAACCTTTAAAGCCCTGGAAAACATTCTGGAGCGCTATACCCCCAGTTCGGAGCACTTGATCAGCGCCCTGCAGGACGTGCAGGCCAAGTTCAATTATATTCCCCCGGAAGCAATGAGCGCCGTATGCGAATATTTTGGCGTCTCACAATCCCGGGCCTGGGCCGTAGCCACCTTTTATAAATCCTTCAGTCTTCAACCTCGGGGCATGCACGAAATCAAAGTCTGCCTGGGCACTGCCTGCCACCTCAAGGGCGGGGCCAGAATTACCGAGGGCTTGGAGCGGGAGTTGGGAGTGGAACGGGAGCATACCACCAAGGATCTGCAGTTTACCCTGGAGACGGTTCGCTGCCTGGGTACTTGCGCCATGGCCCCGGTAGTGATGATCGACGAGGAGTATGTAGGAGGAGCTAATATTCGCTCCCTGAAGAAGGAGCTGAAAAAGCTCTAACTGCCCGGTCACAGGAGGAAAATATGGAGAGGATCAGCAACGTTGCCGAACTTGAGACCTTGCGAGAGAGCCTCCACGCAGCCCATGACCCGGAGCGGCCGGTGGTCAGGGTCTGCCTGGGGCCGGGTTGTCTGGCCCTGGGGGCCAACAAGGTTTCCCGCGCCTTCCAAGCCGCCATCAAAGCCAAAGGGATCGAGGCCAGCGTTCAGCCCTTGATCAAGGAGACCGGCTGCCATGGCTTTTGCAGTCAGGGGACCCTCGTCAATGTGGACCCCTTTAACCTTTTCTATGTCCGGGTGAAACCGGATGACGTGGAAGAGATCGTGGAGAACACCCTGGCCCGGGGCCAGGCGGTGGAGCGCTTGCTCTATAGCGACAACGGCGCCAAATACCGGTCTGCCGCGGAAGTCCCTTTTTACAAGATGCAGCAGAAAGTCGTCCTCAAGAATGTGGGGGTCATCGATCCCTTAAAAATCGAAGACGCCCTCATGGCCGACGCCTACCGCTCTCTGACCCGGGTGTTGACCGGCATGACGCCGGAGGAGGTCATTGCCAGCGTCGAGGCCTCGGGGTTGCGGGGCCGGGGGGGCGGCGGCTTCCCCACCGGCCGTAAGTGGCGCATTGCCGCGGAAAATATTCGCAAGAACCCCGGGGCGGTTTACGTGGTGGGCAACGGCGATGAAGGGGACCCCGGGGCCTTCATGGACCGCACCCTCATGGAGGGCGATCCCCACGCGGTTCTGGAAGGCATGGCCATCGGCGCTTATGCCCTGGGGGCCAGCCAGGGATTCATCTACGTGCGCATGGAATATCCCCTGGCCATCAAGCACCTCAGCATCGCCATCGAGCAGGCCCGGGCCCTGGGGTTGCTGGGAAAGAACATTTTGGGCACCGGCTTTGACTTTGACGTCCAGATCAATCGGGGCGCCGGGGCCTTTGTCTGTGGCGAAGAGACCGCCCTGATCGCCTCCCTGGAGGGTCTGGTGGGAGAACCTATACCTCGACCCCCGTACCCGGCGGAAAAGGGCCTGTGGGGCCGCCCCACCATCATCAATAACGTGGAAACCTGGGCCAACGTGCCCCTGATCATGGAAAAGGGGGCCGACTGGTATGCTGGCCTCGGGGTGCCTGGCAGCACCGGCACCAAGATCTTTTCCCTGGTGGGGAAATTAAAAAACACCGGTATGATCGAAGTGCCCATGGGCATCACTCTGGGCCGCATCGTTGAAGAAATCGGCGGTGGCGTCCCGGGCCAGGAACGGTTTAAGGCGGTCCAGACCGGCGGCCCCTCCGGCGGCTGCATTCCCTATGAACTCAAAGACACCCCGGTGGACTATGATTCCTTGAGCAAAGTGGGATCGATCATGGGGTCCGGGGGCATGATCGTCATGGATAAGCGGGATTGTGTGGTGGATGTGGCCCGCTACTTTCTCAGTTTCCTGGAAGAAGAATCTTGCGGCAAATGCCTCCCCTGCCGGCTGGGTCTGACGTCCATGCAGGAGTTTCTGGACAAGTTTGCCAAGGGTCAGGGGTCCGCTCAGGACATTGAGGACTTGCATAGTCTGGCCCGGGCCATTATGAAAGGTTCTTTGTGCGCCCTGGGGGGCACCGCCCCCAACCCCATCCTTACCACCGTCAGATATTTCAAGGATGAGTACCTGGCCCATGTGGTGGACCACAAGTGTCCCGGCGGGGTGTGCCGAGATTTAATTACCTATTCCATTGACCCGGAAACCTGCAACGGCTGCGGCCTCTGCGTCCGCAACTGCCCCCAGGATTGCATCAGCGGCGAGAAAAAGAAGGCTCACAGCATCGACGTCGACGTCTGCATCCGCTGCGGCCAGTGTATGGACGTGTGCCCGGTGGACGCGGTGATGGTGGCCTAGGAGGTGGGTTCATGAGCGCCAAAAAAGTTAAAACGCCTAAAGAAGTTAAAAAAGCCAAAAAAGAAAAGGACGATGGTTTAATCCGTTTTAAGATCAACGGCCAAGCCGTGCAGGCTCAAGCAGGCTGGACCATCCTGGAGACGGCGCGGCAGAACGGGATTATGATCCCCACCCTCTGCTTCCATCCCGCGGTGGCAGCCATCGGCTCCTGCCGTCTCTGTGTCGTAGAAATTAGGCAAAATAGCCACTCCCGGGTGGCGGCTTCCTGCATCACCCCGGTGCAGGGAGGGGTGGAGGTCTTGACCCACTCGGAGGAAGTGCTGAACGTGCGACGCTGGATCCTGGAAATGCTGTTGGCCCACTGCCCGGCGTCCCACCAGATTCGGGCCTTGGCCAAAGAGCATGGGATAACTTCCACCCGCTTTAAAGTGGAACACCCTGAGGACGCTTGCCCTCGCTGCGGCCTGTGCGTGCGGGCTTGTGATGAGGTGGTGGGAGTCCGGGCTATATCCCTGGGCAATCGGGGCGTATTCAAGGAGGTCACCGCGCCGTATCATGAACAAAGTACGGAATGCATCAGGTGCGGGACCTGCCTGTATGTCTGTCCTACCGGCGCCATGGAACAGTTGTTTCCCCAGGTCAGCGCCCCTTAGGACGCAGGCAAGAGAAGGAGACCGCCATGAGAACTGAAAGCAAAATCGGCATCTTCCTCTGCGAATGCGGGGGCAAGATCAGTAACCGCATCGACCTGCCCCAGGTGACGGAACTGCTGCGCTATGAGCCCTGGGAACATTTAGGCGTCTATCCCTATCCCTGTCTGGCTCCGGGATTGGAGGCCATAAAACAGGACATCCAGGCCAAGGGATTGAACCGCATCCTGGTGGGGGGCTGCTCCTCCCGGGTCATGAAAAAGAGATTCACCCAAGCCCTGGCCCCGGTGGGTATAGAAACTCACCAGGTGGAGATGATCAACCTCAAAGACCACGTGGCCGCAGTACATGAAGCCACCCCCCAGGAGTTGGCCGGCAAGGCTGCGGCCTTGATCGCCGGGGGTATGGCCAGCCTTAGGCTTTTGGAGCCCTTTGAACCCGTATCTTTGACCTTCGAAGGACCGGCTCTCATCTTGGGCGGCGGCTTTTCCGGCTTCATTGCGGCCCGGGAACTGGCCCGCCAAGGCATGGAAAGCATTTTATTTTCCAAAGCGCAAACCCCTGAACGGGTGTTGGATGAGCTCCATTGGACCTTTCCCGGTTGCCGTCTCTTCTGTGGCGATCTGGCGGAGTCCCTCCAGGAGGTGTTCAGCAGTCCTCTGATTAAGGTGATGCCGGATCTGCCCATCGATTACATCGTTGGCGGTGTCGGCGACTACCACGTCGGCCTTAAACACCCTGACGGCAGTGTGGAAGAGGTGGCCGGCGCGGCCATCATCACCGCCCTGGACCGGGAGTACGGTCCGGGAAACATCGACTATATCGGCGGCGGCGAGAGGGTCTGCGACCTCCTGGACCTGGAAGACAAGCTGCGTGAAGGGGAGGTCAGACCCGGCAAAACGGTCTTCTGGGTGAACAGCCCCCAGCACGGCCAAGCCGCCCAAGAACTGGCAGCGGTTGCTGCCTGGCGGGACAGCCTGCTATTGGCCCGGGAATACCCGCAAGTGCAACCCACGATAGTCTATCCGGCCAACGTCACTCTTCCCTTAAGCGGCAGCGACCTGAGGGAAGCCCAGGCTCACGGCATCGGCCTCATGTCCTATGCCCCCGAGGTGCATCCGGTGGTCCAATCCGGTTTCCTGAGTTTTGTCAGCCCCGGGGACAACCTGGAGCATGAAGTGGAATGGGACACCCTGGTGGTCCCAGGGGCGCCGGGAGAAACGACGGCCAAGGCCCAGGAACTGCTCCAGTGGTTGCCTATTTATCCGGAAAACGGTGGCAGCCTCCAAAAGAGCCACATCAAGATGTGGCCGGACCAAATTCCCGATGAGTCCCTCTTTTTCACCGGCTCGGCCGGAGGCGTCTGCGACCTGAACGAGGTTATCCAGCAGGGTAAAAAGGCGGCCCGGGGGGTTTTGCACCTACGGGAAAAGGCCCTCCAGGGACGATTGGTGAGTCCGGTGGTGGTGCACGTGGATAAAGACCTCTGTGAGGGTTGCGGGCTCTGTACCGAAATCTGCCCCTGCGGCGGCATCGAACACGTCAAGCCGGGCAGCGGCCCCATAGCCCGGGAAACGGACAACCACCTCTGCAGCGGCGGCGGCACCTGTGCGGCCACCTGCCCCTACGAAGCCATCAAGGTTCTCAATAACAGCACCCAGCAACTGGAAGCCCGCCTCAAAGCCATCCTCTCCCGGATGCAGGAAAACGAGATCTTGGGCTTCGTCTGCGGCTGGGGAGGATTGGCCTCCGCGGAACAAGCTGCGGTCAAAGGTCTGACTTACCCTAAGGGCATTTATCTGACTCCAGTAAACTGCCTGGGATCGTTGGACCCCTTCATCCTCTCCATGGCTTTTCTCAATGGGGCCAAGGGCATCATGCTGGCCGGCTGCACCCCCAAACACTCCTGTCATTACCACTACGGGGTGGACCACTGCTGGTACCGGGTTAATGCTATGAAAAAGCTCCTCTCCCTGGCCGGGCTGGAGCGGCGGCGGATCGCCATAGGCTACGTGGAGGTCAATGAACCGGAAGCCTTCGTGCGCATGGTGGAATCCAACATGGACGTCTTGGACAAACTGCCGCCTCTGCCCCAAGACGAACAGACCAAGGCCAGGCTCTGGGCCATCCATGCCACCCTGCACCGCCCCCGGGTGCGCTGGGTCCTGGGGACGAGTCTGCGGCGGCCGGCGGAGAAAGAATTCCCCGGTTCCCAGTTCAATGCGGTGGAGGCAGACGAAACCATGTTGGATGTTCTGCGGGAAGAGTTTTTTGCGGCCCGCATTATTAAGGCCGTCAGCGACCAACCCCTCAATCCGCCGGGAATCGCCCGGGCCATGGGCGAACAGGTGAGAAACATCACCCCCTTGTTGCCGGATATGGCGCAAGAGGGCCGCATCAATCTCCAGGGCTGGGAGGGAGGTTATCCCCTCTATGGCTTGGGGAAGAAATGATTGGTGAGCATTACACTATGATCAAAGGTCCCGGACCCAAGTTCCAGCTGCTTAAGGCTTAAGGCAGCCCGAGGAAATCAGGTTGGCAAGCAGCCGGAACTTGGGTTGACTGGGCAGGAGGGTATTATGAAAACTTTTGCCGATCTGATCCATGAGGTCCAAGAACCGGGCCTGTGCCACCAATGCGGTGGCTGTGTGGCGTTTTGTACCGCCATTAATTACGGGGCCCTGGAGGTGGGAGCAGATGGCAAACCGCGCTATAGTAACCGGGAAAAATGCATCGAGTGCGGCATCTGCTATTCCATCTGTCCGGTGATCCAGGAACTGGAAGAGGACACCAAAGAACTGGTCTCCTGGAGCGCCCCCATTGGCCGCGTGATGGGGAACATTGTGGGCCGGGCCACCGACCTAGAGGTGCGGGCCCAGGCCACTGACGGCGGAGTAATAACCGCCCTCTTGCTCCACCTCTTTGACCGGGGCCGCATCGATGCCGCGGTGGTCAGTAAGACCGTGGGACCTTTCCAGCGCCGGCCCTGGCTGGCGCTTACCCGGGAGGACATCGTCGCCGCCGCCGGATTCCACTTCGATACTCTTCCCAGTATTACCCATTTCACTGATTTCTACACCACCTATTCTCCCTCCATCTCCGGACTGGGCGATGTGGCTCCTAAGGCCTTGAAAAGAGTGGCTTTTGTGGGGACGCCATGCCAGATTAACGCCTTACGGCGCATGGAGGTCCTGGGGGTGGTGCCCGCGGATGCCATTAAATTCCATTTCGGGCTATTCTGCGCCGGCAACTTCCAGTTTGGCGCGGAGCAGCGGCAGCGCCTGGAGCAGATGGGCCGTTTCACTTGGGACGAGGTCAAGAAAGTCAACCTCAAAGAAGAACTGTTGATCCACTTAAAAAACGGGGAGATTCGCCCTCTCCCCTTGAACCAGCTTGATTTCATGAAACGGCACGCCTGCCGCTTCTGCGACGATTATACCGCGGAATTTGCCGACCTCTCCTTCGGAGGTCTCGGCGCACCCGAGGGCTGGACCTCCATCATCATCCGCTCACCTTTGGGGCGGGCGATCCTGGCCAGCGCCAGCGGAGCGGATCTCGAGCTATTCAGTTACCGGGAGGATCGGAACTTGGTGCCCCAGGCCCTGGCCAAGATTTTGGAATGGTCCGATAAGAAAAAGCAGGCTGCAGCCGAGTATCACCAGCAACTGGAAAAGAAGGCCGTGTGATTAGAGGTCCGGGCGGACTTTTTCTCACCCCCGGCAAGTTCAAAAAAGAGGCGCCGCGTCATCCCGGAGGATGAGGCGGCGCCTCTTTGGTGCAGTCATTATGGTTAATACCGAGTTGCAGTCAAAAAGATACTATACGTAGCGAACCTTGTGTTCGCCCTGGAGCCACGGGCGAACACAAGGTTCGCCCAGTTCAACGTCCTTTGAATGCGAATTGGTATAACTACCGGCAGGGAACTGGTTCGGCTTTTAGCCGCATCCGGCCCTACTGGGCTATGAGACTGGAGAAAGCCTCCCTGGCGGCCCGGCAGATGGCCAGGGGCGCGGTCTTCCCCCGGCCTTCGAATCTCTTGCATTTCATGGGATTATAGAAAGAAGCCACCCAGAGGTCACCGGACACCCCCCCGAGAAAGACGTCAAGTTTCAACTCGCAAAAGTACTTACGCATCATTTTTTCCACCACCTGCCAGGTTTCCGTGATGTTGGAGGTATAGAAAAGCGTGCCCTGCTTGCCCATAATTTTTTCAGAAATGAAGTTATCCAGCTCCGGTTCGGAATATTCGGTGCGCGACATTTTATTACCTGCAACCCCTGGACGGTTAGAGCGAAAATCAAAAGGACCTTATCTACCCTCCGTGCTCACCGGGTAGCCATTGATTTCGGCATGGAAGTTTCTTATCAGAACTGATTTAATCAGAAATTGTGCCAACCTCTTTCTTTGTTAAATCAATAGGTTATCTAATTTATTTCTTACATTAATGTGTTATTTCTACAGATATGTCGACATAATTGTAGCTTGTAAGGCTTGAGTCTAGATCACAAACAAATAAGTATACAAAAAAGGAAGGAAGACAGTTAAAATGCGGCTGCTTCCAGGGGCCTTTAACCTCATTAATCGGCCCAGATATTAAGGTTTGGCGACAGGGAGTCTGAGGGGGGGAGAAGCCGGCGGCCCCAAACCGTCCCTCCGGCCGGTGGCATCACCCCTTCTTCCTCCCCCACAAGGCCCGGCTTGGAAGACTAGGCCTTGACCCCTCCCCTCCCCTTTCTCTCATCAATATCACCGGGATACATCACCGCCTCGTGGCCCCGTTCCCGGGTGCGGATACGGATCACCTCCTCAATGGGGGTGACAAAGATCAGCCCGTCACCCGTTTCCCCGGTATAGGCCCCTTTGATGATGGCTTCGATGGTCTCCTCCAGGTTGGTGTCGCTCAAGATAATGTTTACCTGGATCTTGGTCAGCATATCCACCTGGTAGGTGCCGGAGCGGCCCGCCAGGGTGATGCCCCCCTGGCGGCCGTGGCCGCGAATCTCGAAGACGTTCATGCCCACGATGCCGATTTCCCGGAGGGCATCCTTGACGTCGTTCAGCTTGTCTTCCCGAATGATGGCTTCGATTTTTTTCAACATGATTGTATCCTTACTAGGAGTAGGCCCGTTCGCCGTGGGCGCTGATATCCAGGCCCACTTCTTCTTCCATGGTGGTCACCCTCAGGCCGATGCTCCAATCCAGGAGCTTGGCCACCAGGAAGGTCACCCCAAAGGTGAAGGCCATGGTGACCCCAATGGCCAGGAGTTGAATAGCGAGTTGGCCGGGGTTGCCGTAGAAGAGGCCGTTGGCCCCTGCCGCGTTCACCTCCACGGTGGCGAAAAGCCCGGTGGCCACCATGCCCCAGGTGCTGGCCAAGCCGTGGCAGGCCCAGACGTCCAGGGACTCATCCAATTTGCGTTTGTCCCGGAAGCGAATGCCGTAGTAGCTTATGGGCGCGGCCACGGCGCCGATGACCATGGCGGCCATGGGGGTGACGAATCCGGAGGCGGGGGTCACCGCGGCCAGGCCCACCACCATGCCGGTGGCCAACCCTAAGGTGCTGGGACGGCCGTCCAGCCAGGAGAGCAGCATCCAGACCAGCCCGGCGCTGGCTGCGGAAGTATTGGTGGTCAACAGGGCATTGACCGCCACCCCGTTGGCGGCTAGAGCGCTGCCGGCGTTAAAGCCGAACCAGCCCACCCACAGCAGACCCGCGCCGATGACCGTCAGCGGGATGTTGTGGGGTTCCATGGGGCTCCTGCCGAAACCCCGGCGGGGACCGATGGCCAAGGCGAAGGCCAGGGCCGAAAATCCCGCGGCGATGTGCACCACCGTGCCGCCGGCAAAGTCCAGGGCGCCCAGGGCCCCCAGCCAGCCCCCTTTACCCCAGACCCAGTGGCACAGCGGGTCATAAACCAGAGTAGCCCAGATCAGGCTGAAGAGCAGAAAAGACTTAAAGCGGACCCGCTCCACAAAAGCGCCGGTGATCAGGGCCGGAGTGATCACCGCGAACATCATCTGAAACGCGGCAAAGAGCCCTTGGGGAATAGTCTTGCCATAGTTGGGATTGGGCAAGGCGCCCACCCCGCTTAAACCCAAATAGTTCAACCCTCCTATGAGTCCGCCGATGGACTCCCCAAAAGCCAGGGAGTAGCCGTACAGGACCCACTGCACCCCGATGAGGGCCATGAAGACAAAACTCAGGGTCAAAGTGGACAGGACGTTTTTCCTGCGGACCATACCCCCGTAAAAAAGCGCCAAAGCAGGAGTCATCAACAGCACCAAGGAACAGCAAACCAGCAGCCAGGCAGTGTCGCCGGTGTTTATGGGATGGTTCATCCCCTCCCCCTTATGATG
>JBMORF010000033.1:54242-121201 GCA_049322315.1 Thermodesulfobacteriota bacterium
TGCGGACCATACCCCCGTAAAAAAGCGCCAAAGCAGGAGTCATCAACAGCACCAAGGAACAGCAAACCAGCAGCCAGGCAGTGTCGCCGGTGTTTATGGGATGGTTCATCCCCTCCCCCTTATGATGGTTTTTAGCTTAGACCCCGAAAATGGCCTGGATCAGCCAGGTTCTTACCCAGTCCAGACGGGTAGCCCATGATTTTTGGACGCAGGTCTCAATCGCACTTTTCTAGATCAGAAATTGTGCCAAATACTTTTTTAGTTAATTCAATATGTTAAATAATTTTTAATTAACAATTATGTATGTTTAATACAGAATATTAAACATAATTGTATTTTAATGCCATTTTCAGCTTTCCGCTTAGCTTGGCAGAAAGAAATAGGTGGGCGGGAATGATTCTGGTGGCAGGATAATACGGGCTCAGGCCCGCCTAACCTGCTTAAAAGCGAGCCTATTCCCAGCTTTGAGCCTTGAATTTGGGACCTCTGCGAAGGTCCCTTTGGTCACTTTTAATAGAGCGGAGGGAAAAATCTCGTTTCTGGTAGCACAGCTTTTCCGGGCCGTGCCGATAATTACTACCTGAGGAAAGAATCCTGGGCGCTGACATACGAGAGCCTGCGCCGCGCTCAGGATGACAAAAAAGCAATTTCGTAGAACAAAGTTCACAACTTTGAACCTTGAACCCGAAACCTGGAACTCTATGTATCTCTCAGATCCAGAATCCGCAGGGCCTTGCCTTCGCTCCGGGGCAGGGTCATGGGCTCCACCAGTTCCACCCGGGGGGTGACCAGGAGTTCGCTCTTCAGGGCCGCGGTGATCTTTTTCTGCAAAGTCTGGAGATAGCGGAGGTCCTCCTTGAAGAAGTCCTCCTGGACCTCCACCTTCACCAGCATCAGATCGTTAAAATCTTGCCGGGATAATTCCACCAGGTAGTTGGTATGCACCTCCGGCATGGCCAGGAGGACCTTCTCGATCTGCATGGGGAAGATGTTCACCCCTTTGATGATCAGCATGTCGTCGGTGCGGCCCTGGATGCGGGAGATGCGCCGGTGGCTGCGGCCGCAAGGGCAAGGGCCCGGCTCCACCGCGGCCAGGTCCCGGGTGCGATAACGCAGCACCGGCATGCCTTTGCGGCTGAGGTTGGTGAGCACCACTTCCCCCACCTCCCCGGGCGGCAAGGGCTCCAGGGTCTGGGGATTGATCACCTCCAGGAGGAAGTGGTCCTCCCAGAGGTGCAGGCCATTTTGCTCCGGGCACTCAAAGGCCACCCCGGGGCCGTTCAACTCCGACAGCCCGTAGGAATTGTAGGCTTTGAGCCCGTAGGCCTCTTCGATGCGCCGCCGCATATCCTCGGTATGGGGTTCCGCGCCGATGAAGGCCAGGCGTAATGGTAAATCCCGGGGGTCCACCTCCATGGCGGTGAAAGTGGCCAGGAGATAAAGGGCATAACTGGGGATGATATGCAAGGCGGTGGTATTGAACTGCTGCATTAACTGCACCTGGCGGCGGCTGTTCCCCGGGCCCGCGGGGATGGTCAGCGCGCCCAGGCGCTCGGCGCCGTAATGAAAACCCAGGCCCCCGGTGAACAACCCGTAGCCCATCATATTCTGGAAGACGTCTTCTGCCCGCATGCCGGTCATGTACATGGAGCGGGCCAGCAGCTCGGCCCAAACCTCGATGTCCCCCTGGGTGTAATAGATGACCGTGGCCTGGCCCGTGGTCCCGGAAGACGCGTGGAGCCGCACCATTTCCGTAAGGGACCTGGTTAAGAAGGCCGTCCCCTGGCTGCGCAGGTCCTCCTTGGTGGTGAAAGGAATTTTGCGCACATCCTCCAGGCTGCCCAGGCTCTCCGGGGTCACCCCCGCCTGCTGCAAGCATTCCCGATAAAACGGGCTATGCCGCGCCACTCCCACCGTTTCCCGAAGGCGTTCAAGTTGCAGGGCTTCCAGGTCCTCCCGGGGCATGGTTTCATGTTTTTTATCCCAATACATCAAATTCTCCTGACCGTTTTCCGTAGCGAACCTGGTGTTCGCCCTGATTGCCGCCGGGCGAACACCAGGTTCGCCCCTACAGGTTGATCCTTTTTCCAAAGCCGCTGAGGATAAGATGCATCCCAATTTCTCCCTGGATTTTTACCCCCTTCCCTCCAAGGTGTCAAGGTATCCCACTTTTGCAGCTTTTTAACTTGGAACCCGGAACTCGGAACTATTTTTTCAGGGGATAGCTGATATTCAATTTTAACGGGCAGGCGCATTCCTCCGCGTCCTGGCCCGGGGGCGGCTTGATGGGACAGGGTTCCGGGTGAATAAAGACCAGGGCCCCGGGAAAACGGCTCTGAATCTGGGCTTCCAGCTTATCGCAGAGGGCGTGGATCTCTTCCAGATTATCCCAGCGGCAGACCACTAGGGTGAGGTTGAGGTAACGCACCGGCCCGGCCTTGCGGCTCTTCAGCTCTTTTAGCTCCAGAACCGGGGAAGTGGCGGCCACCAGTTCCCGCACCAGCACTTCTTCGTGCTGGGGCAAGCGTGTGTCCAGGAGGCCGTGTATGCCCTGGTGGGTAACCTTCAAGCCGATCCAGAGAATGATCAGCCCCACCCCTAAGGCGGCCACCGTATCGAAGAGATGGTGGCCGGTGAGCTGATACCCCAAAAGGCCGATCATCGCTCCCAGGGAGGTGTAGACATCCGTGGCCAGATGGGCCGCGTCCGCGTCCAGGGCCACGGAATCAAAGCGCCGAGCCGCGTTTTTTAATGCCCAGGAGACCCCCAGGTTTACCAACGCGGAGACGGCCAGCACCGCCAGCCCCAGGGGCGCCAGAGTGATGGCCACCGGCTCGAAAAGCCGCCGCCCGGCCTGGTAAAAGACCCCTAAAGCCACGGCGAGGATCAGCAGCCCTTCCAGGAAGGCGCTGACGTTTTCTAACTTGCCGTGGCCGAAGGGATGTTCCCAATCCGGGGGATTCGCCGAAAATTTAAGGGAAATCCAGGACAAAAACGCAGCCAACAGGTCCAATCCGGAGTGCAGGGCCTCGCTTAGGAGCGCGGCGCTGCCGCTCAAGATAGCCACCACCGCCTTGCCCGCCACCAGCAAGGTGTTGGAGGCGACGCTGATGAGCGCGGCGCGTTGGGGGGTGGAAAATAGCATAGTCGGTTAGCTAGTTTGTGGGGGAAGGGCTGGCACAGTGATTAAGTAATAAGTGATAAGTGATAAGTGATAAGTGATAAGTAAAAAACTTATGCAGCTTCTCACTGATTACTCATCACTTATCACTTATTACTTATCACTTATTACTGCTATTACTGCTTGTCCCCTTCCCCTCACCACTTCCTTGGACCTTTAAGCCCAATAACTTCTGCAACCTCTCCGCCTCCTGCTCCTGCCCCCGGGCCTGGTAAATCATCAGGAGGCGTTCGCCATAGTCCCGGGCGGCCCGGCGGTCATCCAGGGCCAGGGAGAGACGGGTCAGGGAGTCCAGGGTGTCCACGATGCCGTTGGTATCCTCCAGGCGGCGGAATTCCCGGAGCGCCTCCAGGAGATAAGTCCCGGCAGTGCTGTAGTTTTGCAAAGCCAGATAGGTGCGGCCCAGGCGTTCCCGGCGCACGGCCTGGCCCCGGCGGTCCTTCCGGGCCTGGTCCAACCTCAAGGCCTGATCATAGAAGCCGAGGGCCTGAAGATAATCCTTCCGGGTCCGGGCCACGTCCCCCAGGTGGGTCAGGGTCAAAGCCGGCAAGGGGCCCGGCGGCGCTTGACGGGCATAGACCATGGCTTCCTGGTAGGCCTTTTCCGCGTCGTTCAGCCGACCCTGGGCCTGGCGCAGCGCCCCCAGGTTATTCAGGGTTTCACTGAGCCCCGCCGGGTCGCCCAGGGGCTTGAGGATGCTGAGGGCCTCCCCAAAATATTCCCCCGCCTGCTTAAAATCGCCGAGTTTCAGCGCGATGACCCCCAGATTATTGAGGTTGGCGGCCATGCCTTCCTGGCGGTCAATAAGGCGATTCATTTTCAGGGCCTGGGAGAACTTCTCTTCTGCCAAATTCCACTTTCCCTGGCGGTAATATTGGTAGCCCGCGTCGTTCAGGTTCACCGCCTCGGTCAACAGCCCCACCCCGGGTTTAGGCGCCGCGCAACCCCACGCCAACAGGAAACACACCAACAGAGACCCCCAGATTCCCGCCATTTTTATCGTTTTCCGTTTTCCGTTTTCCGTTTTCCGTTGAAAGATTAAAATCTTCAAAGTGACGCAAAGGATACGGAGTTTCACACAAAAATCAGTGCTGATCACTGACCACTTATTACTGACCACTTAATACTTATTACTGACCACTGACCACTGACCACTTTCCCTCGCTCTTTGTGTCTCTGTGGCGCATCTTTCCCATGGGTCGCTCCCTATTCCACCCTGAGGGTGCGCTCTTTCTTTTGGGGCACGTGGCGGCGCAACAGTAAGGATTTCTGCGCGGCCTTGGCCGCCTGATCCACGTCGGTGACCATGGTTTCCCCGGAGGTCACCAGAGCCGGAAGCCCTTTCCCGGCCCGTTGCAGTTGTTCTATGAAGGCCTCCGCCTTTTTCATCAGTACCGGCAGCCGGGAGCTGGCCTCCCGGAAGTTGGCCATGGTCTTCCGGAGATCCTCTTGGAAGGCCGGATCATTCAAAAGAGTGCCCAAGGCCCCTTTGTTTTCCTCCAGGTTCCTGGCAAACTTGCGAATATTGACCATGGCCTGGGCGGCTTCCCGGTAGAGGACCGGATCGTTGAGCAACTGGCCCACGGTGCCCTTGCCCTGGTTGATCTTGGTGACGATCTGGCTGAGTTGCAGCATGGATTTGTTAAAGTCGCCGCCGGGCTTGGTCATGGCTTCGGAGATCTTGAAGAGATTGTCTAAGACCTTTTGCACATTCTCAAAGGTGGGGCTCGCCTTGGAAATCAGCTCCGTGATATCAAAGGGTTCAATGGAAGTAACCGTTCCCTCTGGGGGAATCTCCGGTTGGGTCGGGGACCCGGCAGAAAGGTCCAGGCTCTTATCCCCCAACAGACCCTGAAAACCGATGGTGGCCCGGGAGTCCTGGCGAATCTGGCTGCGGTATTTTCCCACCACCTCGAAGGTCAGAATGATCTTCCCCTGGGGGTCGATGTTAATGCCCCTGACATTGCCCACCGTCACCCCCGCCAACCGCACCTCGGAGCCCACCTTCAGGCCGCTGATATTCTTAAAAATCGCCTTATATTCCACGTGTTCTTCCCAGAGCCGTTCCTGTTGGGCGATGATCACCACCATAACCAGCAAGGCCGCCAGGGAGGCCACCACAAAGATGCCCACCACGGTTTCATATTTGCGCTGGATCATGTTGCCTTCTCCTCCTGGGGCTCATGGAGAAAACGCCGGACTTCCGGATGAGGCGACTGGAGAAACTCGGCAAAGGGACCCAGGAAGACTATCCGGCCCCGGAACAACAGGGCCAGGCGATCAGCCACCATTTCCGTGAGCCGCAGGTCGTGGGACACCACGATGGAGGTGACTTTCAGAGTCTCCTGGAGGCGGTGCATCAGACGGCCGATCTCATCGCCGGTGATGGGGTCCAGCCCCGCAGTGGGTTCGTCATAGATGATGATCTGCGGGTCCAGGGCCAGGCTGCGGGCCAGGGCCGCGCGGCGCAGCATGCCCCCGGAAAGGGCCGCGGGCTCTAGATTCTCCGCTTCCGCCAGTCCCACCTGGGCCAGCTTTTCGTGTACCCGCCGGGAAATCTCTTCCCCGGGCCAATGGGTGTGCTGTATCATGGGAAAGGCCACATTCTCTCCCACAGTCATGGAATCATAGAGCGCCGACCCCTGAAAGAGATAACCGGTCTGCAACCGCAGTTCCCTCCAGTCTTTGTCGGATTTGAGTTGCGTCAGTTCTTTTCCCGCCACGGTGATGCTGCCTTTATCGGGGTAATTCAAGCCCACCAGCATGCTGGTCAAAACCGTCTTGCCCGAACCGCTGCGCCCCAGGATCACCAGGGTTTCCCCGGCATAGATGTCCAAATCGATGCCCTGGAGCACCACCCTGCCGTCAAAGGATTTGTCGATCCCCCGATAGCAGATCAAGGGCTGTCTTGCGTCCGCAGGCCCGCCGGACGTTTCTTCCCCAGAGCTAAGGCCAGAGGAGGAGAGTAAGTTTAGTGAGGAAGACATCGGATATCAATATCAGGAGAATGGCGGCCACCACCGCGGTCTTGGTGGATTGCCCCACCCCAAAAGTTCCATGCTCCGTATTATAGCCCTGAAAAGAACTCACCGTACCGATGATAATCCCAAAGACCGCGGTCTTGCCGATGCCCGGCAGCACGTCCCGCAAGGTCAGGTACTTGATGGTCAAAGTATAATAATACGTGGGGGTCATCCCCAATTGGGCCAGGCCGATGACCATCCCCCCCAGGATACCGATGATATTGGAGGCTACGGCCAACAGGGGAGTGATGAGCATACAGGCCAGAACCCGGGTCACCACCAGGTATTTCATGGGGTTAACCGCGGAGACGGTGAGGGCGTCGATCTGGTTGGTCACCCGCATGGACCCCAGTTCCGCGCCGATCCCTGCCCCTCCCCGGGAGGCCAACATAATGCCCGCCAGCAAGGGGCCCAAACCCCGGACAAAGGTGAAGCAGACGCTGGTGGCAATGTAATTGGCTGCGCCGAACAGCTTCAAGACCGTGATGCCCTGCATGGCCAGGACCAAACCCACCGCAAAGGAGGCCACGGCCACCAGGGGGAAGGATTTCACGCCCAGGTGGTACATCTGGGCGATCACTTCCCGGAGGAACCAGGGTGGATGGGCCAGACTGCGGCAGGCCTCCAAAAAGAACAGGGTCAGGTTCCCCATGTAATCAATGAAGGTAATGACCCGGTGGCCGGCTCGATAGAAAATAGTGTCCTGCACGCGGTTTCCCTATCGGCAGAAAATTAATAAATATTAAGTAATTAAAAATACCTAAAGGCAGAAAACCTGTCAAGGAGAAAGCCGGGGGCTTTGGGGGGGCAATTCATAACTCCTGGCAGCCAGTTATGAACTTATGGAAAGTAACTATTTGGCAGCGGGGGGGCGACTTACTAGCTTTGGAGGTTGTTATCCCTCCATAGTTATTTATAATAATCAAAAACATCCCGAGATTTGAAAGCGTGGGGAAAGCATGAGAAACTTTTTTTATCCTCGCCGCGTTGCCGTCGTGGGGGTATCGGAGAACCCCGCGAATCTGGGCCGGGGGATAGTCGCCCATCTGCTGGCCTTCGGCTACCAGGGCAAGATTTATCCCATCGGCCCCCGGGGCGGCAACGTCTATGGTCTGCCCATCCTGTCCCAAGTCGAGGATTTGCCCGAGCCGGTGGACCTGGCCGTAATTCTAACTCCGGCGCGTTTTGTCCCCCGAGTGGTGGCAGCTTGCGGCAAGTTAGGCATCTCCAGAATAGTGGTGGAGTCCGGCGGCTTTGCGGAATTGGGAGAGCAGGGCGCGGCCCTGGAGGAGGAAATCCGCTCTCTCCTTAAACAATATGACCTGCGTCTGGTGGGTCCTAACGGTATCGGCGCCATCAATATGGAGATCGGGCTGGCCCTCCCCTTTTCCCAAATGGGCTCCCCTCCCCGAAAGGGCCATATCTCCGTCATCGCCCAAAGCGGCGGGGTGGCCTTGCATGTCTTTGCCATGATGGCCCGGGAGGGCTTGGGCCTCAATAAGTTTCTCAGCCTGGGCAACAAGCTGGACGTCTCCGAGAACGAGGCCCTGGCCTATCTTTTGGATGATCCGGGCACCAAGGCCATCTATATGTATCTGGAAGGCCTGGAGGACGGCCGGGGCTTGCTCTCCCTGGCCCAGAAGGCTGACAAGCCCATTTTTCTGCACCTGGTCAACGTGGCCCCGGAGACCGCGGCCATCGGCCAATCCCACACTGCGTCCTTAACCACCGACGAACGGGTGCTGGCCGCGGCCTGCCGCCAGTTCGGCATCCTCTGGATCAAAAGCCAGGCGGAATTCGTGGTGGGCGCCAAGATGGCGGGGCAGCCGCCGGTAAAGGGCAACCGCGTGGTAGTCCTGAGCCGCAGCGGCGGCGAAGCCTTGATTACCGCTTACTCTTGCCACCATTGGGGTTTTGCCCTTCCTCCCCTGCCCTCCCAGGTGGAGGGGCTCATCCAAGAACGGGCCCGCTCCGGCATCATCAAGCCCAACAACCCCCTGGACCTGGGGGATATCTTTGATTTTTCGGTGTACTCCGAAGTGATGGCCGCCCTCTGCCGGACGCCGGAGGTGGACGCGGTCCTCTTGAATTACGGCCCGGTCTATGAATCCGAGCGCCCCGAGGCCCGGGAAATGGCGCGTCTCTTGGTGGAGCAGGCCCGGGCCGCGGAGAAACCCCTGGCCGTCACCGTCCTGGCCACCCTGGAAGAAGAGGAATTTTTCCGGGAGAGCCTCAACCTCCCGGTCTTCCACTATCCCGGGGAGGCCGTGCGTTCCCTGGCCTACAGCCGCGTCTTATGGACTCGGAGCCCAGCCAGCCTGGAGGTGGCCGCGGCGCCCCTGGCCGCGGCCGGGCAAATTGCGGCGCTTTTGGCCGGACACCCCCAGGCCGGATTTCTCCCCCAGGCCGCGGCCCTGACTCTTATTTCCGCCTTGGGCATTGATACGGCCGCCTGGGAATTGGCGGCCACCCCCCAGGAAGCCACGGCCGCCGCTTCCCGGCTGGGCTACCCCGTGGTGCTCAAGCTGGCCGCCGCCTCTTTGGTCCATAAAACCGAGACCGGGGGCGTGCTCCTCAACCTCCAGGACGAGGCCGCGGTGGTGGCGGGCTTTGCCGCCCTGGCCAAAATCGCCGGGGAGCATCTGCCCCCGGAGGAGCCCTGGCAGGTGGTGGTGATGGCTCAAGCCCCGGGTGGTCCGGAGGTGCTCCTGGGCGCCCGCCGGGATCAGAGTTTTGGGCCCATCGTGGCCTTCGGCGCCGGGGGCGTGGCCACCGAGGTCCTGGAAGATGTGTCCTTAAGGGTGGCGCCCATCCTCGAGGACGAAGCCCACCGCCTGGTGGAGGAGACCCGCATCGGCCGTCTCCTGGCGGGCATCCGGGGCCAGCCGGCCGCGGACCTGGAGGCCCTGGACCGGGCCCTGGTGTCCTTATCCCAATTAATGGCGCAATTCCCGCGTATTGAGGAAGTGGACCTCAACCCGGTGCGGGTCTTCCCGGGACGCCCCGGGCTTCTGGCGGTGGACGCCCGGATTAAGGTGGGCCGACCGGACTGATTTTTGCCCCTTGGTATTGCCTCCCATTAAAATCTTACCCCGATGAACTTAGCAGGTTGGGGAAAACTAGGGATTTATCCTTTTGCGGAAAGTTTTAACCTCTGCGAAAGAGCTTTTTTTGTCATCCTGAGCGAAGCGAAGGATCTCATATTTTAGCGCCCTGGATTCCCAATCTGGGTGTAATCATCGGCACGGCCTGAATAAGCGGTCCTGCCAAAATCGAGATTCTTCTCTCCGCCTCACTCCTTTCAGAATGACAGAAAAGGGACTTTCCCAGAGGTCTCAAGCCGGTAACTGCTAGTAATTGTTTCCTTCCCCGCCTTCCTTTCCCTAGGGTCTGTCCCCTTTCCTTTCCCTGGTACAGATCAAGAATTTATACAATTATGCTAAATAAGTCTTGCATAAATGTATATTTATGCGATCATTGAGACATAAATGTATTTGGAGGGCTGCTTATGCCCATGGAAAATCTCGACCTGCTGTATGAAATCACCCAGGCTTTGACCGCGCCCGGCTCCTTACCCCGCAGTCTCGACCAGATCCTGCAGGTTCTGGCCCAGAGGATCGGCATGCGCCGGGGCACCATCACCATCCTCAATCCCGAGACCGCGGAGCTGCAAATCGAAGTGGCCCACGGCCTTACTGCCGAAGCCCGGCGCCGGGGCCGCTACAAGCTGGGGGAAGGCATCACCGGCCGGGTGGTGGAGACCGGCGAGCCCGCGGTGGTCCCCCGGGTGAGCCAGGAGCCCCTTTTCTTAAACCGCACCCGCTCCCGGGGCCGGGAAAAAGACGAGCTTTCTTTCTTGTGCGTGCCCATCAAGCTCAACCACCAGACCATCGGCGCCTTAAGCGTGGACCGACTGCACCGGGATCTCGACCTGGACCACGACTTAAGGCTCCTCACCATCATTGCCTCCATCATCGCCCAGACCGTGAACGGCTTGATGCTCATCGACCGGGAAAAAGACCGTCTCCGGGATGAAAATTTGAAGTTGAAAGGGGAGTTGCAGGGGCGCTACCAGGTGGATAACATCATCGGCACCTCCGGGCGCATGCGCCAGGTCTTCGAGATGATCCAGCGGGTGGCCAAAAGCAACGCCACCATCCTCATCCGGGGGGAATCCGGCACCGGCAAGGAACTGGTGGCCTCCGCCCTCCATTACAACAGCCAGCGGGCCTCCAAGCCCTTCATCAAGGTGAATCTGGCGGCCCTGCCGGAAACCCTGGTGGAAAGCGAACTCTTCGGCCACGAGCGGGGGGCCTTCACCGGCGCGCTCCAGCGCAAACAGGGCCGCTTCGAACTGGCCCAGGGGGGCACCATTTTTCTGGACGAAATCGGCGACCTCACCCCCACCGTGCAGCTTAAGCTATTGCGCGTCATCCAGGAACGGGAATTCACCCGCCTGGGCGGCAATACCACCCTCAAGGCCGACGTGCGCCTCATCGCCGCCACCCACCGGGACCTGGAGAGGGCCGTGGCCGAAGGCGGTTTCCGGGAGGACCTCTATTACCGCCTCAACGTCTTCCCCATCTACCTGCCGCCCTTAAGGGAGCGCCGGGCCGACATCCCCTTGCTGGCCGAGCATTTCCTGAACAAGTACGCCACGGAGCACCAGAAGCCGGGACTCCGCCTTTCGGCGCCGGCCCTGGATTTGATGATGCAATACCCCTGGCCCGGCAACGTCCGGGAATTGGAGAATCTCATCGAACGGGCGGTGCTGGTGTGCGACGAGGACACCATCTTGAGCGTCCATCTGCCCCGGAGCCTGCAACGCCAGGAACCCGGGGAGGCCAAGAACAGCCTGGCCATGCAGGTGGCCAACCTGGAAAAGGAGCTGATCTCCGAGGCCCTGCGCCAGACCCGGGGCAATCAGAGCCAGGCCGCCAAGATGCTGGACACCAGCCTCCGCATCCTGGGCTACAAGATCAAGCAATACGGCCTGGACCACAAACGCTTCCGGGCAGCGGCCAAGCACGCGCCGTATCCCGGAGGAGAAAAAAAGCTCCAGGAGAGCCTGGAGCGGTAAACCCGTGGATTCGCCTGGGCCTAAATAAAATATACATTTATGTTCATCGGCGTTAATCTGCATTTATCGGCGGTTGACATTCAACCGCCGATAAACGCAGATGCGCGCCGATATAGGTAAGTCCCCTTTTCTTACTTCTTTATTTCCACGCCCCGGGAAGTGAAAGAAATACCTTGCTGGCCGCCCGTGCCGATCATCACCCCTTCCAGGAGCGGCGGGTTGACCTGGGTCTCCGCCTGCCATTGCACGATAAAATTTGCCCCCGAACCGCCCCGGCGATCGGATTCCGATACTATGAAGCGGGTGGAAGCCATGGGTTTCAGGGTTATAGGTTTGGTCAAATATGACTTGACCAGCTTCCCCTCGGAATCGTAGTAATCGACTTTTGTTATGGTGACGGCATGCGCCATGTCAGTATTACGAATGCTGAGAATCGCGGTCAGGAGAATCTGCTTTTCTCTGTCGCCATAATAAACATGAGAATATACCGGCACATAAATAAGTTGGCCCCTAGTCAACCCCTTCTCCGGGGCCGCCGCCCCCAGGCCCAGGGGCAAGAGATAAATCACCAGTAAGACGAGAAGGCAAACCCTGATTCCCCTCCGTAGCATCGGCGACCTCCTTTAGTAAGAGTTCAAGGTTCAAAGTCCAAAGTTGATTATTTGGTGGGGCAGCCGTCTCTGCCGCCTCCGGCTACGGCAGGCAGGGAGGGCCACCCCATTGGTCTCGGTTACGTTGCCCTGAAAACTGTAAACTGTCTCTACTTGACCATGATCCACAACAGGCGGGCCACGTTGGGGCCGGGATTCTTCCATTGGCTCGGCACTTCCGAGGTCAGGTAGACCACGTCCCCGGTTTTCAGATTGTACACCGCCTGGCCCACCTGGACCTGCAATTTCCCCGAGAGGACGTAGCCGATTTCCTCCCCCTTGTGGAAAAAAAAGTGGCCGGGCAGGCTCTCCTTGGGGGTGATTTCGATGAGATAGGGCTTGGCCTTGACCTCGAAATCCACCGGGTAGAGGAGCTTCGCAAAGACCGCGTCCTCGGGCATCCCCGGGAGCCTGACCTCCACCCCGTCGGTGGCCGTGAAGACCAGGCGCTCCCTGCCTTCCTGGCGTTCCTCAAAAAAGGAAGACAAATCCACGGCCAGGACCTCCCCCATTTTCATGAGGGCCGGAAGCGATGGGTAAATGAGATTGGACTCCACCTGGGAGATGGTGCTGGGGGTGACCCCCACCAGTTTGGCCAGCTCCGTCTGGGAGAGACCCCGTTTCAGGCGGAACTCCTTGAGGCGCAACCCCAAATCCAGGCGGCCCGGAATGCGGCTTTCGTCTTCAAAAGTAATGGTCAGGTCCTTGGTCCAATAAACGTGGGGCTTGTGAAATTCCTCCGGGCTGCGGTTTTCCGCCTTCAAGATCGTCAGGGAAGTGGTGCCCCGCTTGATAGTCAGCTCAATGGCCACCTGGGCGATCTGGTTGATCTGGGCCCGGAATCTTTGGGAATGGGCGTTTTTTTCCAGCACCCAGTAAGCGATGGTGTTGAGTTCATAAAGCCGGGGGCAGGAATGGGAATAGAAGTGGAGAAACCGGTCTTCACTCCCCCAGAGTTCCTGCATGCCGGTGACGCTCTCGAAGATAAAGCGCACGTCCCCCTCCAGACCGGCGTGTACCCCGTAGAGCAGGTCCATAAATCCCTGGGGGTTCCGGGGGTCCTCCACCTTAATGATGCGGCAGGGCAGCTCGGCTTCCAGGCCCTCGTAAAACTTGAGGAAAATGGCGGAGCCGTTGCCCTTGCCGTAGGTGAAGCAATCCAGGATGGTGAGCGCCGGATATTCGGCCAGGTGCCCCAGTTTGTCCAGCAAATTCTTGGGGGAACGGTCAAAACTCACGTAGATGATGGGTTTTTTCTGGAGATGGCAGGCCAAAAGAAAATTCAGGGAGAAGACCGGCGCCAAACTGCCGGCGTCGTCGTGCCAGACCACGTTATCGCCGATGAACAACCCACCCAGGAGCAAATCCAGGCGGCTGACTCCTGAAGGTACCCGATGTTTTTTTAGATTCACTTTCCGCCCCGCGGTGCAAGATTGATTTTCCAGATATTTTAAGGGCCTTAGCGCCCGGCGTCAAGAAATTGGGCCACCCTTCCGGGACTTTCCTGTTAAGGCAGATATCGTCTTTTTTCCCGGCAAATTTTCCCTGCTAATAAATATTAGTTTATCTAATAATTAGGCTTGTATTTTAACAAATATGGTGCTAAATATCAGTATAACTAACAAGTATGTAATTAATTTTAGTTGTGAAATTTGACCTCAAGCATCTAACCCCTGGTAAATTTTATAAAAATAAGCCGGCTCCCAGCTGGCTTATTTTTTGCATAATATAATCTATTTCACTCTCGTTTCCACCCTTTCTCTTTAAGAACATTTTCAACAAAAGGAGTGGAAGCTTATGACTATCAGCAACCCCAATCGCAGTCCCGCCACCCTCACCAAGAACCGGGTGCAGCCCGCCCCTGTTTCCGGCATCTGCGTAACTTGCCTGGACGGCTGTCCCGGCCCCTGTGAAATCGGCCGCTCCGCGGTCCGGGGCCGGGAACTTCTCTACCCCATGCCCTTCGGCAAAGTCACCGCCGGCGCCGACAAAGATTATCCCTGTGACTTTTCTTACTTCAACATCCAGGGCACCTGCGTGGGCGCCCATGGCATGGCCGCGGACTCCGACAAGGCCATCTTTCCCGCGGTGGACACCTCCGTGGAGATCGGGGTCAAACACAAGGTGAAGCTCGCCTTCCCGGCCTTCACCGGCGCCCTGGGCTCCACGGATATCGCCCGCATTCACTGGGAATCCATGGCCATCGGCGCGGCCATCAGCGGCATCATCATCGTCTGCGGCGAAAACGTCTGCGGCATGGACCCCAAATCCGAAATTAAAAAAGGACGGATCATCCGTTCCCCGGAAATGGAGCGCCGGGTTAAAATTTTTAGACAGTGGTACAACGGCTTTGGCGACATCATCGTTCAGGCCAACGTGGAGGACGGCCGCCTGGGCGTGCCCGAGTATGTCATCGAAAAACTGGGAGTGGAGTTTTTCGAACTCAAATGGGGCCAGGGGGCCAAGAATATCGGCGGCGAAGTCAAGCTGCCCAACCTGGAGCGGGCCAAACAGCTCCGGGAGCGGGGCTACATCGTCCTGCCGGACCCCCTGGACACCATGACCCAAGAACAGTATAAGGTCCGGGGTATCCGGGAATTCGAGCGCCACTCCCGTCTGGGGATGGTAGATGAGGATGAATTCTACAAAGCCGTGGAGCACTTGCGCCGGGTCGGGGCGAAGCGGGTCTCCCTGAAAACCGGGGCCTACCGCCCCGCGGACCTGGCCCGGGCGGTGAAATTCGCCTCCCAGGCCCAGATCGACCTCCTCACTGTGGACGGCGCCGGCGGCGGCACCGGCATGAGCCCCTGGCGCATGATGAATGAGTGGGGCATCCCCACCGTGCATCTGGAATGCCTCCTTTATGAGTACCTGTCCCACCTGAAGAGCCAAGGCGAGTTTGTCCCCACCTGCGCCATGGCCGGCGGCCTGTCGCTAGAAGACCACGTCTTCAAGGCCCTGGCCCTGGCCTCACCCTTCGTCAAACTGGTATGCATGGGCCGTTCCATCATGACCGCGGCCATGGTGGGCAACGTCGAGGGCAGGAAGCTGCAAGAAAAGTGCGAACGGGAAGAACGGGACCTCAAAGAGGCCTATCTCGAGCATTTTGCCGAGGCTGCGGCCCTCAGGCGCAAATACCCCTTGAGCAAGTACGGCCGCATCCCCGCCGGGGCCATCGGCATGTACAGCTACGTCAGCCGCATGACCCAGGGTCTCCAGCAATTCATGGCCGGGGCCCGGAAATTCGGCCTGGAGCACATCACCCGGGACGACCTGGTGGCCCTGACCGAAGACGCGGCCAAGATCTCCGGCATCCCCTACGTCATGGATGCTGACGCCGCGGAAGTAAATAAAATCCTGGGCTACAACCGCACGCCCTCCTTGGGCGACCTGGGTCCCTATGCCAACCATCGTGATTTAAAGGCCCAAACCGGCAACTAGACCTTCCCCGTTTACGGGCCGGCAAGGCGGCCAACATCATCGCCCCCGGCGACACCGGGAAGGCAAAATAAAAATTTAGCCCTGGCGGTCCGCCGCCGGGGCTAAATAATCTCTGGTTAGATTTCCCTTTATTTTTTTGCCGCGGTAGGTATATTTTTTATCTGCCAGGGGGTGCGCTCCTTCTACACGCCAAAAACCGGGCTTCCGGGCGGCAGTCGCTTCATTTTTCTCCTCTTGCCTTGCCCTAACCTTATAACAATTTTGTCGCAAAATCTTCCCTAAATTAACAATATGGTATATTTAAGTATAGTCCCTTTTGGCAAAGGGTCATGATTTTATTGCTTTTTTCGTCTGGCATGCTTATTGTTATGCGTTAAGAGAATTCAATTCATTTAAAGAGAGGGATCGCCGTGAATTGCCAGACCGTTGAAGATGTCTTCAAGTGTGTCAAGGATCAGAATGTCAGCTTTATCCAGCTCTGGTTCACCGATGTTTTGGGGATGCTGAAAAGCTTCTCCATCCGCCCCTCGGAACTGGATGAGGGCATGATTGAGGGCATGGGGTTCGACGGGTCCTCCATTGAGGGTTTCTCCCGCATTGAAGAAAGCGACATGATCGCCAAACCGGACCCCACCACCCTCCAGCTTCTGCCCTGGAGGCCGGATGAGCAACCCGTAGCCCGGATGTTCTGCGACATCCTCCAACCGGACGGCTCGCCTTACCCCGGCGACCCCCGCTACGTCTTGAAGAGAGTGCTCGCCAAGGCCGCGGAAAAAGGCTACATCTCCTACCTGGGACCGGAACTGGAGTATTTCTACTTCGCCAATAACGAATCCACTGAGGTCCTGGACCAAGGCGGCTATTTCGACGCCCCGCCCCTGGATGTGGCCAACGACCTGCGGCGGGAGACCATCTTCGCCCTGGAAAAATTGGGCGTGCGCATCGAGTACAGCCACCACGAAGTGGCCGCGTCCCAGCACGAAATCGACATGCGCTACGATGAGGGTCTGAAGATGGCCGATAAAACCATGACCCTCAGGGCCACGGTCAAGGCCATCGCCATGATGAACGGCATTTACGCCACCTTCATGCCCAAGCCCATTTTCGGCATCAACGGCAGCGGCATGCACACCCATCAGTCCTTGTTTAAGGGCACCAAGAACGCCTTCTACGATGCCAATGACAAGTACCATCTCTCGGCTGAGGGCAAAAGCTACATTGCCGGCCTCCTGAAGCACGCCCGGGAAATCACCGCGGTATGCAGCCAGTGGGTCAACTCCTACAAACGCCTGGTCCCCGGCTATGAAGCCCCGGTCTACGTTTCCTGGGCCCGGCGCAACCGCTCCGCCCTGGTCCGGGTGCCCATGTACAAACCCGGCAAGGAAGCGGCCACCCGCTGCGAATACCGGGCCCCCGATCCGGCCTGTAATCCCTACCTGGCCTTTGCGGTCATGATCGCCGCGGGTCTCAAGGGGATCGAAGACAAATACCCCCTCCCCGAACCGGTGGAAGAGGACATTTACCATATGTCCGAAAAAGACCGGAAGAAGAAAGGCATCGCCGAACTGCCGGGCAGCCTGTACGAGGCCGTGACGGAGTTGGAAAAGAGCGCCCTGATCAAAGAAACCCTGGGCGACCACATCTTCACCAAGTTCATCGAGAACAAAAAGATCGAGTGGGACAACTACCGCATGCACGTGAGCGCTTACGAGATCGAGCGCTATCTGCCGATTCTCTAATCCCGGGAAGTAATTGCTTGCCGGGGCGATAGCGTATCTGCTATATTTAGTAATATTTAAACATCCCAAGGAATAACCTGGGCCAGGGGGGAATATCCCTCTGGCCCCATCTTCGCTAGAGGCCTGAGTTTTATGTCTATGGAAGTGGTTATCTATGCATGTCAGCAGGCGGTGCCCGACCCGGAGACCTTAAGATCCCTCTGGAGCGCCGGGGAGGTGCGGCTACGGGTGCTCCCCGAGCCTTGCAGCAGCAAAGTGGAAGTCTTCCAGTTGCTCCGCACCTTGGCCACCCCGGTAGACCTGGTCTGGGTCATCGGTTGTGAAGAGCAACTCTGTCGCTTCAATGAAGGCAGCCACCGGGCCGGTGGCCGCATGTCCTACACCAAGAAATATCTGTTGGAGATCGGCCTGGAACCCGCCCGGGTAGGGCGTTCCCTCCTGACGCCCGGCGATGAGTCCGCCTTAGCCGCCATTGTCTCCGAAATCAGCGGCCGTCTCAAGTCCTTAGGCCCTAGCCCCCTGCGCCGGGCCCCCAATGCCGGGGCTCACCTGGCGGCGCCCTAAAGGAGCAGCCGTGCCCGCCAAGTATCATATTCACGTGCGCCAGGTGCCTCCCCGCTTCAGCCCCCTGGCCAAAAGCACCATAATCGATTGGGCGGAAGGCTGCCTGCGCTGCGCTACCTGCGTTAAAGAGCAATGCCCGGTGGACGCCTACCGCAAAAGGGGGTTCGACCGCTCCCAGTTCGTGGACACCATCGACGAGATCTGCCGGGATTGCTACCGCTGCGTTCAGGGTTGCCCCCGGGAATTGATTTTCAAGGCCAGCAATCCCCAATACCGCCAGATGGGGGACGAATACTGGACTCCGGAGATTTTGGCCACCACCTGGTACCAGGCGGAAACCGGCAAGATCCCGGTCTCCGGCGCGGGTTACGGCGGTCCTTTCGCCGGCCCGGGCTTCGACTCCTTTTGGACCGATATGTCGGAGATCGTCCGCCCCACCCGGGACGGCATCCACGGCCGGGAATATATCAGCACCAGCGTCGATTTGGGCCGTAAGCCCATGTTTCTCACCTTCGATAACAACGGCGAGCTGACCTGGCCCTCCCCTCCCCTGCTGGAACTGCCCCTGCCCATCATCCTGGCCGAGCCGCCCTTTGCCGCCAATCCCGGGGGAATGCAGGAGATCATCACCCAGGCCGCCCGCAGCCTGGACACCCTGGCCATCCTGGCCCGGGATCGTCTGGGGCCGGCGCCGGAGGACACCGCGGCCCGGTTGATGCCCTCCTACACCGCCGGTTCCTTGGATCTGGATGATCCCCTTCTCTTCCAGGTGCGGACCTTGGAGCTCCTGGACCATCCCGAGGTCCTGGAACAGATCGAGGCGGTGAAAAAGCGTTATCCCGAGCTGATTATCAGCATCAAAGTGCCCGCAGACGGCCAAGTGGTGGAGCGGGTGGCGGAGTTGACCGCGGCCGGGGCCGAGGTCATCCATATCTACGCCTCGGAACAGGCCCGGGGCCTGGGAGACTTCCAGGACCTGCACCTCAAGGACATCATCCGCCGCTGCCATCTGAAGCTGGTGGAAGACCGGCTCCGGGATACGGTCACCCTCCTGGTGAGCGGCGGCCTGGCCCTGGCGGAGCACGTGGCCAAGGCCATCATCTGCGGCGCGGACGCCATCATCGTCGACCTGCCCCTGCTGTTGGCCCTGGAGTGCCGCCTTTGCCGCCGCTGCGCCAATAACGGCCTGTGCCCGGTGGAAATCGAAAAACTCCCGGTCAAGCGGGGGGCCCAGCGGGTCATCAACCTCATGGGCGCCTGGAATAATCAGCTCCTGGAGATCCTGGGGGCCATGGGTATGCGGGAGGTGCGCCGCCTCCGGGGCGAAGTGGGCCGGGCCATGTTCATCGAAGACCTGGAAAAGGAAATCTTCGCGCCCCTGTTCGCCAACCGGGAAGTGGACCTGTTGAAACGGGAACCGACTTAAAAGATGGTTTTTCGTTTTTCGTTTTTCGTTTTTCGTAAAAGATGATGAGAAAGGCAAGAACAGAAAAACGAAAATCTAAACCTGAAAATTAACAAAGTATAACATATTATTATGATTATTTGTTTTTACGAAAAACGAAAAACCCAAAACGAAAAACGGTATTATCAATGGCTAATCCGAAAAAAGTAATCGCCTTACCCACCATCCCCCCGGGGGAGCATTGGGAGCCCGTCCACACCCCGGCCCGGTTCCGCAACCCTTTGAGCAAATACCGGGTCTACCGCAACGAATCCAAGTGCATCAAGTGCGGCAAGTGCGTGGAACTCTGCCCCTACGGCGTCTTCACCAAGGCCGGCAAATATCTGCGTAAGCCCAAAAGCTACCTGTGCCTCGGCTTTGAGTGCCAGAAGAAGCCCTTCTATTGCGTGGCCAACTGCCCGGCCCAGGCCCTCAGGGTCCATCAACACCCGGTTTACAATACTCTGGGTGACAGCCGCTGGAATGGCGATTTGCTCCTGAGCGCCTGGTGGCAGGCGGAATGGGGCAATCTTCCCTACACCGACGTGGAGTACCGCACCGGCGGCTCCGGCGGCGGCTTTGACCGCCTCCGTTTCCTCTTTCCCCCCCGCCGGGGTGGGGCCAAAACCAACCATCAGGACATCTCCCTGGAAGTAGATATCAACCGCCGGGGTGACGGCCGCCCCCAGGTTCGGGTGAGCGTCCCCTGGTACGGCGGCGGCATGTCCTTCGGCTCGGTGAGCATCAATACCATCATCTCCCGGGCCCAGGCCGCCAAGACCTTCAACACCCTGGTCTCCACCGGCGAAGGGGGCTATCCCGAAGAGCTTTACCCTTATGACGACCATGTGGTCACCCAGGTGGCCACCGGCCTCTTCGGCGTCCGGGAGGACACCCTGCAACGGGTGCGCATGATCGAATTTAAATACGCCCAGGGGGCCAAGCCCGGCCTGGGCGGCCATCTGTTGGGAGACAAAGTCACCCCCGCGGTGGCCCGGATGCGGGAATCCGTCACCGGCAGCGCCCTGTTTTCGCCCTTTCCCTTTCACAGCGTCTATTCCGTGGAAGACCATAAAAAACACATCGACTGGATGAAGGAGATCAACCCCCGGGCCTTGATCGCAGTGAAGGTCTCCACTCCCACGGACGTGGACATGGTGGCCGTGGGCAGCTACTACGCCGGGGCCCACGTGGTGCAGTTGGACGGCAGCTACGGCGGCACCGGCGCGGCGCCGGACATCGCCAAGAAGAACATCGCCATGCCCATCGAGTACGCCATTCCCAAGGTGCACCAGTTCCTGCGCTCCGAAGGCATCCGGGAGGAAGTCACCCTGGTGGCCTCCGGCGGCATCCGCACCGCCTTCGACGTGGCCAAGGCCATCGCCCTGGGCGCGGACCTGGTGCAGATCGGCACCGCCGACCTGGTGGCCTTGGAATGCCTGCGCTGCCACAATTGCGAGAGCGGTCGGGGCTGCGCCCGGGGCATCGCCACCACCGACCCGGAACTGGTGGACCTGATGCAAATCACTTACGGCGCCGCCCGCATCTGCAACATGTATTACGCCTGGAGCTGGCAGCTCAAAGAAATCCTGGGCCTCCTGGGCCTCCGCAGCATCCGGGAACTGGTGGGGCGGACGGATTTGATGGTGCACCTGGATTACTTTGATAAAGCCGTGGATGATGACATCCGCGAGCGAGGTTAGTTCAAAGTTCAAGGTTCAAAGTTCAAGGTTATAGAGCGGCCTGTGGCCGCCACGATCTGGCTCGCATGGCACGCCCTATGAATTGAACATTAGGCAGGACATGGTATCCCCCAATGAATGAGAAGCTTGAACGAGCTTTGGCCGTTCTGGAAGCGATGGGAAGGAGGTATATTCGAGATTTCCTTATTGAGGAAGGATGGGAACCACAACGACTACGTTCAAATTGGTACTATTCATTTAACTTCCTATTATCAAAGCTATATATGCAGGGCAGAAACGATTCTCTCTCTGACCGATATCTTAAGAAAATGCAGGAATGTCTAGACTCATATTTCTGGCCAGATTATACAGCAAAAATAGAAGCCTTGATCAAAGGCCATCATATTCCTCTTGATGCAGATTGGAATAATTTTGAACTAGAAAATCTGCACTCCTAAATGCAGGAATGTGGTATTTAGGGAATCGCTCTTTAGATTTGATTCTAGAACTTTTGGCTGAGGGAAATATCTCCCCTGAAATGATAGAATATACATAGTAAGTTAGAGGCATTGCCCCACAAATATTGTATTTGTTTTTCAACTTTGAACCTTGAACTTTGAACCTTGAACTATTAAAAAATGGCGAAAATTGACCGTTTTGAAGATATCGAAGCCTGGCAAAAAGGACGAGAACTTACCAAAGTTATTTATAAAATTACTGACAAGGGAGATATCGCAAAGGACTTTGCTCTCAAAGACCAACTGCGCAGAGCCTCCATATCCATCATGGGCAATATTGCCGAAGGTTTTGAAAGGGCAGGCAATAAAGAATTTAAGCAATTTCTTGCTATGGCCAAAGGTTCCGTGGGGGAAGTGAAATCGCATCTTTACGTGGCCTTGGACGCCGGCACGATGTCCCAACAGGATTTCACCCAGCTTATGGCCCTAGCTAATGAGATATCTCGCTTGATCGCCGGTTTCCTAAGATATTTAAAAGACTCTGATCACAAAGGCAGTAAATTTAAATAACTCAGTTTTGTTTTTTCAACTTTGAACCTTGAACCTTGAACTTTGAACTATAACTCGGTGAATCCTATGGAAAAACACACTATTCATAAACCCGACGGCCTCCGTCTCTGGGAAACCCGCCGCCATTTTAAGCCCCTTTATCCCCCCGACCGGATAATTAAAGGCGAAGACGAAGGCGGCTGCGGCGTCACCGGGTTTGCCGCCAGCGTGCCGGTCTCCGGCAAGCATATCTTCCAGCCTTCCATCCAGATGCACAACCGGGGCAACGGCAAAGGCGGCGGCATCGCTGCGGTGGGCCTGGACCCCCAGACTTTAGGCGTCAGCCAGGAGATTCTGGACCAGGATTACCTGATTCAAATCGCCTACCTGGACAGCGAGGCCCGGGCCCAGGTGGAGGCCCAGTTCATCACTCCGGTCTTTAAGGTGGAGCACGCGCAAAGCATCCCCACCATGGATAACTGGCGGGACCTTAAAGGTCTGGAGGTCTGCCCCCCGGAGGTCTGGCGCTATTTCGTGCGGGTCAAGGCGGAAGTCCTGCAACACTTTATTCAGGCCAACAAACTCTACGGCATCCCCGCCCGCAAGGTGGAAGACGAGTTTGTGGCCCAGAACTGCTATCGCTTAAACGAAGCCTTTTACGCCTCCCTGGGGGAAAAGAAGGCCTTTGTCCTTTCCCAGGGCCGCAACATCATGATCTTGAAGATCGTGGGCTACGCCGAGGAAGCGGCCCTCTATTATCAGCTCCTGGACTTCAAGGCCCATATCTGGATCGCCCACCAGCGCTATCCCACCCGGGGCCGGGTCTGGCACCCCGGGGGCGCCCACCCCTTTGCCGCGCTCAACGTGGCTTTGGTGCATAACGGCGACTTCGCCAACTATTTCGCGGTGAGCGAATACTTGAGCCAGCGCCATTTTTATCCCCAGTTCCTCACGGATACGGAAGTGGCGGTCCTCACCTTCGATCTCTGGAACCGCCTCTACGGCTATCCCTTGGAATACGTCATCGAGTCCATGGCCCCCACCACGGAGCGGGACTTCGACCTTTTGTCCCCGGAACGCCAGCGGGTTTACCGCCAGCTCCAGTCCGTCAATATCCACGGCTCCCCGGACGGCCCCTGGTTCTTCATCATCGCCCGGAACGATCCGGACGCCCAAAAATTCGAACTCATCGGCATCACCGACACTTCTATGCTCCGGCCCCAGGTCTTCGCCCTCCAGGACGGGGAGGTGCAAATCGGCCTGATCTGCTCGGAAAAACAGGCCATTGACGCCACCCTGGCCAGTCTGGCCGCAGAAGACCCCCGCTTCTGCCCGGTGGCCGACCTCTACTGGAACGCCCGGGGCGGCAGCGCCACCGACGGCGGGTCTTTTATCTTCTCCCTGGAGCCCCACAACGGCCAGCGGGTTCTCACCTGTAAGGATAAATTCGGCACCCCCAAGGTGGTGCCCTGGTATCAGCGGCCCTGGGACGGCACCATGCCGGAGATCGGCGAGGAGCCGGATCAAGAATTGACCCGCCAGGTGGCCGCGCTGTTGAAAGACGTGAGCGGCCAGGGTTTTTATCACTGGGTTAAGCCCCGGGTCCTCAAATGGTCCTACGCCTCCTTCCGGGAAGTACTCCAGATCGCGGTGGCCCAGGCCCTAAAGAGCGATAACCTCAAGGCCGCGGCCGTCAACGGCCTCACCCTGCTCCTGGACCGGCGCTACGATCCCGGGGATAAGAAACGCAGCCACCTGCTGCGCCTGATCATGGATGCGCTCACCACTATCTTCCAGGATACTCCCATGATGGGGAAATCCAAAAAGAGCCGCTACCACCGGGTGGATTGGGACACCCGGGCCAAACTGGCCCCTCCCCCCCATGGGGACCACGTCCTGGTCCTGGACGCCGCGGCCTTTCCCCCGGAAGGGGAAGACTGCGACGCCCGTTTCCTCTGCCAGGCCTATGAGCTGGGCTGGCGGCAATTCATCACTTACGGTTACAAAGGCCAGCGTTTCCTGGGCTGCGGTTTCGGCCTGAACACGGATGGGGTGCGCATCGACGCCTACGGCAGCACCGGAGACTACCTGGCCTCCGGCATCGACGGCATGACCCTCCGGATCCACGGCAACGCCCAGGACCAATTGGGCCAAATTATGAAGCGGGGCAAACTGGTGATCCACGGCGACGTGGGCCAGACCTTCATGTACGGCGCCAAGGGCGGGGAGGTCTATATCCTGGGGAACGCCGCCGGCCGCCCCCTGATCAACGCGGTGGGCCGCCCCCGGGTGGTGATCAACGGCACCGCCCTGGACTTCCTGGCGGAGTCCTTCATGGCCGGCGACCCCCTAAACGGCGGCGGCTTTGTCGTCCTCAACGGCCTGGAATACGACGCCCGGGGCCGCATCCGCCCCCAGGCCACGCCTTACCCCGGCTCCAACCTCTTCTCCCTGGCCTCCGGCGGGGCCATTTATGTCCGGGACCCCTATCACCAACTGGTGGACGAACAATTGAACGGCGGCGAACTGGTGCCTTTAACCGACGCCGACTGGGAGCTGATCCTACCCTATCTCCAGGAGAACGAAAAACTCTTCGACATCAACATTAACCGGGACCTCCTCACCGTGGACGGCGACATCCGTCCCCCCGCCGAGGTCTACCGCAAAGTCCAGGCCGTCAAACTGGCCGTCCTCACCAAAGTGGAGGAGTCCTGGGAGTAGGAATAGTCTCACGCCAAGACGCCGAGACGCAAAAAAGGGGGCGGCCCGCCGGGCAGCCCCCTTTTTTATTGTTAAAAAAGTTATTTTCGCCCCCTCCTCTCCCTAGCCTGCCTGGTCCCTTAAGGCCGCGGGCCCCTGGGAAGCTTGAGCGGCTGCCGTCGCGGAGACGGTGGGTTGATCTGAGGGCTGGCAAATTTTTCGGGCCCGATCCCGTAAACTTTTCAGGATGGTGGTGTCGATCTTGGGCTTAGCCTCTCCTGCATTCAACTCGTCCAAGGCCTGGTCGTTAAGTTTGGCAAAGTCTGCGATTTCTTTGACGCCGATTTTTTCCAATTTTCCCCAAACCATACCGCCGATTTCTTTTTTGAGGCTAACCTTGGGATATTCCTTTTTCAGCCCCACCAACAAGTGTTCATCGAACCCGATCTTTCTGGCTTTTTCCCGCAATTGCTCTTCGTCGTATTGCTCCAACTGCACCAGATAAGCGAGGTCGCCTTTCCGCAATTTCAAGTCTTCCTCCAGGGTAAGCTTGAACTCCTTGGCAATCTCCGACGCCTCATACCTGGATGCCTCCCGCCACCGCCCCAGCCTCTCCTGGCCGTTTTCGATAATTTTCTGGAGGGCCGTGATGACCAGAAGGCCGCTGAAAAAGGCGAGCGTGCCTCTCCCCGCGGTGGAGTTGAGGTCCACCAGGCCAAGGTCCCGGCCAAAAAGCACCACCATGATGATGGCGACATAGGGCGCCAACAGGACGCGCATGCCGAATTCCTTGCCCTTGGGAATTTTTTCCTCCCCTTTTTGGAACATATGAAACATATAGAGCAGCGCCCCTAGAAAACCCAAAATGGGCACATAAAAATCAAATTCTAATTGGCTGCTGAAAAAATGTAACTTTCTGACGCCTAAAAAGGCCAGGCCCAATAAAGTAATGGTCCAGACAAGACCATTCAGCAAAGCCATCCAAAATTGATTCTCTTTCTTCTCCGTCGCTACTATCTTGGCATCAGCCTGTTTGCCACGCTCAAAATAATCTTTTATCCCCGCAAACACCAGGCCGAGAATTCCCGGAATCAGCAGGACAAAAGGGATGTAACAATCTTTCAGAGATCTGGCCAAGTTGATATTATTTATGACAAATTCCCCGGTGGCATTCGTGACGGCCTTATAGGTGGTATCATAAAGCTGGAATTGCACCGTGGTGTTTGCCAGGGGCTGTTCTTCGGGGTCAATAAGCTTACCTTTGAGATTGATCAGAAACCTGGGGGAAATATCGACATCAGCAATATCAAACCTCCCACCCTCCCCGCTGGTAGCTTCATAGCTCTGGTCACCATAGGTTACGGTTATTTTGGCTTTGGTGGCCGGTTTGCCCTGAGCGTCGGTGAGGACGCCGGGGAGATTGATGGTGTCGGGCGCAGCCGCAGTTGTGGGCGGGGTCTGGGCCGGGGCAGAGTGCCCCGCTCCCCAAGCCAGCATTATCAGGAAAAACAGACCAAGTAAGGCGCCAAGTCTTTTCATCTCCTTGCTCCTTTATGCCAAGATTATGCGGCGGCCCTGGCCACTTTGTGGAAAAAGACCTTGGGAACCTCCCATCCGGGAAATTAGATTTCGACAAGGCTCCTTTTTGTGTAAAAAAATCGGTAATATTATATCAATAATAGCACAAATTCCCCGGAAATTATAGCCTTTTCCAAATCTTGGACTTGCCACCCCTTTGGTTCCCGCATCTTGGCCGGGTGCTGGCGCTTTACTCCGCGCCGAGATAGCCGGCCCGGGATTGGCCAAAAATTATGGTATGATACCCTTGACCCTGTCAGCCAAAGTCAAGGGCAGCAGCAGCGAAGAATCTTGTTATTTCGGGGCGTTGAGATCCTTCACTTCGTTCAGGATGACAGCATCACAGGTATTGCCTTGGCTGTTAGGTACTTTAGGAAGAGTAATACCGAGTTGCAGTCAAATAGGCATTAAATCGCAGGGGCGAACCAGATGTTCGCCCGGTGGCTTCAGGGCGAACACCAGGTTCGGCCCTACGCAAAGTATTCCTTTGATCATTGAAGTTAAACGTAGGAGCAGTTTTCACAGCGCAACTCAAAAATTCCTCCTTCTCCACGCTGCTACCTGACTATCTCCCAGGGGCGGCGCATCCCTTGCATAATCACTGGTCAAAAAGTAAAATCAATTAAAATGTAACGGGAACTTGCCGTGGACCTCCGCCCTTTCAGATAAACTTGGCGGTCCCTCGTCCGTCCTCCCGGGAATCGGATTTTTCCCCATAATTCAAAGGAGTGGCAAAATAGTAGCTGTTGGTACCCGGCCGCTATTTTGCCGAGTTTTTATGAAAACCCGAGACGACTTACGCAATATCGCCATTATCGCCCACGTGGATCACGGGAAAACCACCCTGGCGGACGCCATGCTTTGGCAGAGCGGCATTTTCCGGGCCAACGAGCAGGTGGCTGAACGGGTGATGGACAGCCTGGATTTGGAGCGGGAAAAGGGCATCACCATCATGGCCAAAAATATGGCCATCACCTATCGGGGCGTGAAGATCAACATCGTCGACACTCCGGGCCACGCGGATTTCGGGGGTGAAGTGGAGCGCACCCTGAACCTGGTGGACGGCGTCATGCTCCTGGTGGACGCCACCGAAGGGCCGCTGCCCCAGACCCGGTTCGTCCTGGGAAAGGCCCTGGAGAAGAGGCTCCCGGCCATTGTGGTCATCAACAAGATCGACCGGGAGGACCGGCGGCCCCAGGAGGTCTTAAACGAAATCTACGACCTCTTCATCGACCTGGACGCCACCGAGGAGCAACTGGAGTTCCCCGTGCTCTACACCAACGCCAAGGCGGGCATCGCCCTCACCGACCCAGACGGCGAGGGCCAGGACCTGGCCCCGCTGTTTGAGGCCATTCTCGCCACCATCCCGGCGCCCCGATACGACCCGGCCGCGCCCTTGCAATTCCTGGTCACCAGCCTGGATTACAGCGATTACGTGGGGCTCATCGCCGTGGGCAAAATCGTTAGCGCCGCGCTGCAAAAGGGCCAGGAAGTGGCCCTCTTGAAAGACGGGGAGATGGCCGGGAAGGCGAACCTCAGTGTCATTTACAGTTTTGAGGGCCTGGAGCGAAGCGAACCCGAAGTTATCGAAGCCGGCGATCTGGCCGCGGTGGCCGGGGTACCTGCGGCCTTTATCGGCGACACTTTAGGCGATCCGGAGGACCCCCGGCCGCTCCCCGGCATCGTGGTGGAAGAGCCCACCATCTCCATGGTTTTTTCGGTGAACACCTCGCCTCTGTCGGGAAAGGAGGGGAAGCTCCTTACTTCCCGGCGCCTCAAAGAGCGCCTGGATAAGGAAGTCCTCTACAACGTCAGCATCAAGGTGGAGCCCGGGGAAACCAAAGACGCCTTTAAGGTGAGCGCCCGGGGAGAGTTGCAACTGGCGGTGCTCGTAGAGATGATGCGCCGGGAGGGCTTTGAGCTGTCGCTCTCCAAACCCCGGGTCATCACCCGGGAGCGCGACGGAAAACTCTCCGAGCCGGTGGAACTGGCGGTGGTGGATATCCCCGAGGAGTTTATCGGCATTGTCACCGAGAAGATGAGCGCCCGCCGGGGCCGGATGATGAAGATGATCAACCACGGCTCCGGCCGGGTGCGCCTGGAATTCGCCATTCCCTCCCGGGGTTTGATCGGCTTTCGGGGCCAGTTTTTAAACGACACCCGGGGTACGGGGCTGTTGAACACCATCCTGGAGGGATTCACCCCTTATGCCGGGGAGATCAGCGGCCGGCCCAACGGCGCGCTCATCGCCGACCGGCCCGGCAAGGCGGTGGGCTATGCCATTTTCCACCTCCAGCCCCGGGGGACAATTTTTGTGAAACCCGGGGACCCGGTCTACCGGGGCATGATCGTGGGGGAAAACACCCGCACCGAAGATATGTGGGTGAACATCACCAAGGAGAAAAAGCTCACCAATATCCGGGCCGCGGGTTCGGACGAGGCCCTGCGCCTGGTGCCCCCCCGGCAGTTCAGCCTGGAGCAGGCCATGGAATTCATCAACGACGATGAACTGGTGGAAGTAACCCCCGCCGCCATCCGCCTCCGGAAAAGGGGACTGGCTGACGCTGCCGCCTGTCCTTCATAGTTTCTTTTAAAAAAGGGCAATCGTGGCTTTAATCGCTTAAGAGCAAGAGATTAATAGCGCCGATGGCCCCCCGGGATTGCTTCGGTTTTGCATCGCGTACCAATCTCACGTAGTTGTAAATCCGGATGGCATCGCCCTGGGGGCCATGGCCGTAGGGATAGTCCGCGGGGTTGCCGCTCTTAGGGTCGCTGCGCTGGGCGCCGGCGCCGTGGATGTCGATCCAGCCGCCATTCATATAACCCAGGGCCCGGCCAAAGGCTACGTAAACCCCGCTCCCCCCCATGCCGTTCCAGGCAGCGTGAGTCGTGCCGGTCCAGTAATAGGGATAGTCAGTCTCGCTGGCTTCGTTGGTGATCTGGGTGCAGATGAAGAGCGGGTCTATGGCCGCCGACCCGCTGGAATCAGGCGACCGGGAGTAATCCACGATACTCTGCAATTCCTTGGCGTTGGGCAACCTCCAGTCGCGGTGACCCAAATAGTTGGCGGCATTTTGCGTCTGGACCCAGGACAGGGCGGCCTCCCAGTTCATGGCGGCGCCGCTGTCCACCTGGGTCCACATGAGGCCCGTGGCCTGGTCGGTGATGGTGCCGTCCCCATTGGCGACCAAGTCGTTGCGGCCATAATTCGCATTGCCCCGGACGCAGATTACGAAGAAGGTCTTCTCAACGCCGTCCGGCGAGACCAAGTCGTACCCTTTGATCCTGCCGTCGGCGAAATTGACCCCGAAAAGCTTGTCGGCTGCCCCCGCATATAGGGTAGCGGAAGCGTATTGGCAGTCGATGAGGCGCTCCCCCGCACTGGTGTCCCCATAGGCAAAAGCAAAATAGCCGATGTCGATGAAGGGCGTCAGCCCGGAGGTATCATTGCCCTCACAACCGCTGGGATCGGCGCCGCTGAACTCGATCAGGGAATAGAGTTCTTTAATCGTGGGCAGGCGCCAGTCGCTATAGCCTCCATAACTAATGGCGTTCAGGTCCGCCGGTCGAGCTTGGGCCTCTGCAGAAGTGAGCTTATCAGCGGCAGTAATCGCCCCGTCATCATTAATATCCGGGCTGCGCTGCCAGGTCAGCCTCGTGTGGTTATCGTAAACGGTGAGCCCATCGCTGCTCAAGGTATGGCTGTGTTGGTTGCCTTGGTACTGGGCGTCCTGGCCATAAAAGGACTGGCCCCCTGCCGGCTGGGTTATCTCTGAAGCGCTGTTGTAACACTTAGTCTGGTTGGTATCGAGGACAGAATAAGGATAAACACTGGCTTGGGCAACCGGGTGCCGGCCAAGGAGAAACAGGACCAAGACAACCCAAAAACAATTAATAACAGGACGCATTTACTCCCCTGAAAAAGATGAATTTTTTTAATCAAAATGGTTCCCGAGGTCGAAAAGAAAACTTTAGAGATTGCCGGGATTAAGTCTTCCTTGCCCTCTTGTGCCTTAAAACCTGGTTTACAATATAATTGACGGTTGTGAAGTTATTGAGGAGATAAGATGACTAAAATATGGAGAATGGAATCATCTGGCAGGATTGGCGGCAATACGGTTCACTTAAGCGGTTAGGAATCGGTGGGCAGTGCCCACCCTACGTTATGTCATTCTGAACGGAGCGCAGCCCACCCTACGTTATGTCATTCTGAACGGAGCGCAGCGGAGGGAAGAATCTCTGCTTTTCCAGGAAGTTATAGATTCTGCGTTTGCCTCCGGCTCCCTCAGAATGACATTTTAAATGACTTCCTTTCATCTTGATACGCCTAAGTGAACAGCATTAGTATTGGCGGTGCAGGGTCAAAGAAAAGTGGGCAAAATTTCTCCGGGGCCGGTGATGGAGATACTAATAGTGGAAACTCCGCCTCCGGACGTAGGTGACCCTTCCCTCCGGTCTAGACACCTCTTGGGGAGGGGTGGTAAGTGGTTTATATTTTATAAGTTATTCCAGAAGGATAACCTTACTGCCTGTTCTCATGGGTGATAACCCAGACCCCGCCGGCAGTAATCAGCAGGAAACCCAAAATCGAAGACAGGTCGGGTGTTTGCCCCCAGCAGAGCCAGTCCATGAGTCCCGCAAAGACCACCCCGAAATAACGAAAGGGGCCGGCCTCTCCCACCGTGGCATATTCATAGGCCGCGGCTGTAAACCAGGGTTGCAGCATGGAAAGGACGCCTAAGGCGGCCACGGCCAGGAACACCGCGGGAAAGACGATCCAGGGACGCAGGCAGTCCCGGACCGAAAAAAGGTGGGCCTCCCAGTTGGCCGCGTGAAAACCGGTGAGGGCCAACACTCCCAAGCAAATCAGCCAACCCGCGGCCAGAGAATAAAACGTGATCACCTCTTTAGATTCCCTACCGGCGACAAAGGAGGTGGCCACCAACCTGATGGCGATCAGCACCCCCGCCATGAGTCCCACCAGGGCATGGATTTGCAGGATACCGGCTCCCGGCCGCAAGACGATGATCACCCCCAATAACCCCAGGCCGATGCCCAGCCAGACCGAAGGGGATTCGGTCTTTTTTAAAAAGAGCCGGTTCAGCAGCGGCGCCCAAAGAGGCGAGGTATAGAGCAACAGCATGGCGTCCGTCAAAGGAATAAAACGCACGGCAATATATAAGCAGAAAATCCCTCCCACCCAGGAGGCCGCCATGAGGAAGCAGAGCCACAGGTGGGAAGCCCGGTAGGGGACGGCCTGGCGCCGCACCAGGATTATGGTCAAAAAGGCCAGCAACCCCGCGCCGAAGCGGACCACCATCAGAAATTCCGTGGAAAAGGCGTGGGACCCCCACTTGACGATGACGGCCATGCTGGCCACCACCACCCCGGCCAGGGTGGAAAACAGCCCTCCCACAAACAACCGGGAATGAGCCGGGGCGCCCGGCTTCTCCATCGGAGGGGCGTCATGTTGGCTCTTATAGTTTACTTCCAAGAGGGTCTTTCTCCTTTACCCCAGGGCGACAGGAGGAACACAGATAAATACTGAGACGGGGCTCAGCCTTATCTCCAACTCAGGGATGGGTATAACCGCGGCCTGGCTGCGTTGGCTTGCGGTTGCTTTTGGCCTGGCCAAACTCGGCCTCCCGAGACAAAATACCATACCCTGTCACTTGAATCAGCATTCTTAAAAAAGAGTGGCTTAATAAATCCGGCAGTTCCCCAGCAGGCCTCTTGTTGAACCAGGCACTCCTAATCTCTCTTTTCCAGATTCTTCCGGGAAGACGGATGGGCCAAAGGCATATTCGGAACTCCCTCTGCTTTTTTCCCCAACAGCCAACCGCTGGTGAAGGTCAGGAAGGTGCCGATGAGCAGGAGCCAGGTCCAGCCCAGGGGGATTATCCCCTTTTCGGACAAGATCAGCAGGGCCAGCATGGCCAGGGCGGAAAGGGTCATGGCCGCCACATTGATGCGGTTGCCCCGCCTTTGGGTGAGCAGGCCCAGGAGAAAGACCCCCAGTAACGAGCCGTAGGTGACCCCGCCGATTTTGAAGGCGAGCCAGAGGAATTTTTCCATGTGGCTGAAAAAATAGGCGATGCCCGCCAGGATAAGGCCGAAGACCACCACTGAGACCCGGGAGATGAACAGATAGTGGCCTTCGCTGCCCGACTTAAAGATCACCGGCCGATAGATGTCGGTGACAAAGGAAGAAGTTAGGGAGCCCAGGGGCGAATCGATGCTGGCCATGACAATGGCCGCCAGCATCAGCCCCCGCATCAAGGGGGGCATGGTCTGCTCGATGAAATGGGGGAAGATTTTGTCCAGTTGGGCCGGCAAGGGCAGGCCGGGGTGCTGGGTATAGAAGGTATAAAGACAGGCGCCGATGAAAAGAAAGATCATCATCACCACAAAGCTGCCGATGGGGGTGAGCAGCATGGTCTTCTGGCTTTCCCTTCTGGTTTCCACGGTGAGCAGCCGCTGCATGAGTTCCTGATCGGTGCCGAAGGCCGCCATGGAGCCGAAAAAGCCGTTTAAGGTGGCCAGCACAAAGATATTGGGGTCCGTGAGTAGGCTCTCAAGATATCCGCCCATGCCGGGAGCCGGGCCCCAGTCGAAGACTTTCAGTTTGCCGGCTGCGCCCGCGATGGCGAAGACGGCCCCGGCGCCGCCGTCAATCTGGGTAAGCAGGAAACCGATGGCCACCACTCCCGCCAGGGTGAAGGTCAGGGCCTGGACCACGTTGGTCCAGACCACCGCCTTGATGCCGCCCCAGGCGATATAAAGGATGCAAACGAGGGAAAACAGCAGAATGGTGGGCATCAGGGGCCAACCGATGAGGATGGACACCGCCAGGCAGGCCACCATCAGCCGGACCCCGGAAGCCAGCAGCCGGGTGATGAAAAAGAGGAGGGAGCCAACGATTTGGGTTTCCGGGCCGAAGCGGTGGCCCAAAAATTCATAAATGGAGGTGCAGTTAAAGCGGTAAAAAGCCGGAATAAAGAGAAAAGCGATGACCAAGCGGGCCAGGAAAGAGCCGATAAAAAACTGGGCATATTCCCAGTTTTCCATATAGGCCACCGCGGGCACGGCGATCAGGGTGACTGCGCTGATTTCCGTGGCCACAAAGGAGAGGCAGGCCGCCCACCAGGGGATTTGCCGCCCCCCCAGGAAAAAGTCGTTGGTGGATTTTTCTTCCCGGCCGAACCAAATCCCCACAAAAATCAGCAGCGCCAGCAGCAGTAAGACCACGGCGTAATCCGGCCAGGTAAGGCTGCTGCCGCCCGCAAAAAAGGTGTATATTTCCATCGAGGTCCAAACTATCGTATCCCAAAATTATTTGCATGGTTAAACTGGATCAGGCCGCGAAATTTGGGAGAAATAGGCTTATCCAGATGATATGAAAGTAATTAAGAGGTCTGCCGCACCCTGATGATCGCCGCCCTCCAGAAAGAGCTGGAAAGCCTGGGGGATGCCTCCCGGGTAGAAATTCTCCAACGGTTTTTCAAGACCGAGCCGGGGGAGTATGCCGCGGGGGACCGGTTCCGGGGCCTGCGCGTCCCGGTCTTGCGGGGCTTAGCGAAAAAATATCAGGGCCTATCCCTAACTGAGGCTGAAGGCTTGCTTAAATCCCCCTGGCACGAAGACCGGCTGCTGGCTCTGTTCATCCTTATCCGCCATTATTACGGCGGCGGCCAGGCCTTCAAGGAGGAGATTCACCGGCTCTATCTGCAAAACACCCGCTGGGTCAATAACTGGGACCTGGTGGATGCCTCCGCGCCCCACCTGCTGGGCCATTACCTGGCAGACCGCGACCGGGACATCCTGACCCGGCTGGCCGCCTCCCGGAACCTGTGGGAGCGGCGTATGGCCATCATTGCCACCTTGCACTTCGTCAAGCAAAAAGAATATGACGAGACCATGAGAATTGCCGGCCTCCTCTTAGGCGACCCGGAGGACTTGATCCACAAGGCCGTGGGCTGGATGCTCCGGGAGGTGCAGAAAGGCGATAACGCCGTGGCGGAAGCTTTTTTGCAGGCCCATTACCGGCAGATGCCCCGGATTATGCTGCGTTATGCCATCGAGAGGCTGCCCGCGGCCCGGCGACAGGCTTACCTGAAAGGCGAGGTTTGACTATCATGGCGCCAGAAATGGTTCCTGATATACCTGAGATTCACCCATAAATTTTAAAACATTTTGCGTCTTATACTTAGTTGCGGTCAAATAAGTAATATTAAGCTGTCATTCTGAACGGAGCGGAGTGAAGAATCTCATCTTTGGCAGCACAGCTTATCCAGGCCTTGCCGATGATAACAATTAGTTCAGAAATTCCGGGCGCAAAAATACGAGATCCTTCGCTCCGCTCAGGATGACAATGTTACTTTTTTGGCCGCAACTTGGTATTTCTTGGCGCCTTGGCGTCTTGGCGTGAGACCTATCTTGGCGAAACGGATCACCATGAAACTTGAAGAACTCATAGGCCAACGTTTGGTCATCGGCATTCCCGGAACCAGGATTACTCCGGAGATTGTCCGTCATTTTCAGGAGCTGCACGCCGGGGGGCTGATCCTCTACCGCATCAATTTTGAGAATCCCTCCCAGCTAAAAAAATTGATCACCGACCTGGAAGAGGCCCTGGGCCGCAAACTGTTGGTGATGGCGGACCATGAAGGGGGGCGGGTCATCATGTTCCGGGAGGGGATCACCGTCTTCCCGGACAATCTGGCCCTCGGGACTACCGGGAAGATAGAATATGCCCGGCGGCAGGGCGAGATCGAGGCTAAGGAACTGCGGCGGCTGGGGTTGGATGTGAACCTGGGGCCGGTCCTCGATGTCTTGACCGAGGCTTACAGCCCCAATATCGGCATCCGTTCCTACGGCCAGGATTGGCGCCTGGTGGCCCAGATGGGCGGGGCCCGGATTTCCGGCATGCAAACCCACGGGCTTTCCGCCTGCGCCAAGCATTTCCCCGGCAAGGGCCACGCGCCGGTGGACGCCCACCTGGGGCTGCCGGTCATCAACTCCACCTGGGAAGAGATGGAGGCGGTGCATCTTCAGCCTTTCGTGCAGGCGATTGAGACCGGCGTCGACCTGGTGATGTCTTCCCATCCCTATTACCCCAACCTCGATCCCGGCCCGAAGATGATCGCCACCTTTTCCCGGAGGATTATTCACGACTACCTTCGAGGCCAGCTCAACTTCCCGGGGGTCATTGCCAGCGACGATCTGGAAATGGGCGCGATCAAAGCCCTCTGCCCCATCGGCGAGGCGGGGGTGGCGGCCGCCGCCGCGGGCCATGATCTGCTCCTGGTCTGCCACGACCTTCAGGCCCAGAAAGAAGTTTTCTCTAAGCTCCTGGAAGCCTATAAAGCCCAAAAACTGCCTGTAACAGAACTGGAGGAGAGCGTCGCGCGCCTTAAGAGCTTGAAAAATAAAAGAGAAAACAGGTTTGCAGGGGGAGAGCCTCTAGCGGAAAAAGCAGGAGCCGGCCTGGCCGCCGGCATCTGCCGGGAAGCCGTCCAGGTGCTCCAGGACGAAAGAAGATTGCTGCCGCTTCAACCCGGAGTCCAGAGAATCGGCGTGATCTTCCCCCAATTTTCCCGGCTGGCGGCCCTAATCATGATTGAGCAGGAAGTCTTGCCGGAAAAGGAGTTCGTGCTCCGGGAGTTTCAGAAATTCGGCCTCAATCCGGAGGTGCTTATTGTCGCCATCGAGCCTGGGGCAGAAGAAATCCACCAGGCAGTGCGCCTGGCCCAAAACTCGGAAGTGACCATCTTTTTTTGCTATGACGCCCATCTTTATCCCGCCAATAAAAAACTCCTGGACGCCCTCCAGGAGGCCGCTCCGCACCTGGTGGTGGACTTGTTGCGGGACCCCTATGACGCGGCCTACCTTCGGAAAGGCGTGGCCTGCGTTACTGCTTTCGGCTGGCGGGCCTGCCAACTTAAGGCGGCCATGGGAAAAATCTGCTCTCCTCCTGCTGCTTGAGGGGAGAAAAGAGGCGAGGGCGGCGCCTGCCCAGTGAGATAAAAAAGGATAATGTCTCCGCCTGCATTACCCCGGACCTGGTGCTGCAAGCTCGTTTAATTCTGGCTGTTGAGGTAATTCTCAATTTTACAGCCGTGATCTTGCCACCTCAAAAAACGGGGCGAAAAGATCATGGGCAAAAGCGGGCGGGCGGCATGGCGCCGACTGCTTTCCCACTACTTTCCAGTCTTAACCCACAAGTAACGGCTAAAGACCGTATCTGGCGCCGCTTGACTTGCCGACCTGGGTCTAAAGGCGCGCTCTGGGCCAAGAGCTTTACCGGGTCTGCCTTTGGGACGGGAGGGATCACCGGAGAAGGACCAAGAGAAAGGCCTCCTTTCCCGGTTCCTCATCTCTCGCCACTTATTCCCGTGTTTATTCAATCCATCATCATCATCAGCATCCCGGGCAAGGCTGTTTTAGTCCCGGGGAGCGGAGCCCCGATACCGATCACCCAGTAGTTCACATAGTAGCTCACGCCATTGGTGGTATAGCTCACGGCATTGACCACTGGACCTGTGCCAAAGCGATCAGAATATGGCACCCCGTACACGGTGTTGTTGGATTTGTCGAAAATTACATTAGCATAGACGTTGTAGTAGGGATTGTTGGGCTGAATCCCGGCAAAGCCCACGATCGGGTTCTGCAGCCACCAATGATTGCTGGGCACGTTCTTGAGGGCCGCGCCGTTGTCTGGGAGGTAATTACTCGCGACACCACAGTTGAGGAAGCCGCCCAGCAGACCGGTGGTGACTTCGCCGATAAACAAGTTGACGGTGGTATTATAGGCATTCCCTCCTCCTGATTGTAAGGGTGGTGATTGAAACAGATCATTAAGAGAGGGGTTGGTAGTGGCGTTATATGGCTGGTCTGGATTCATCCAGGTATTCTGGCAAAAATCTTGAAACTGGCCCCAGGCCAGTCCCGTTAAGGTGACGGCACTGTTCTGCACCTGACCATAGATGGCGTTGTTGAAATCATTTACATTGGATACACTGAAGCCAAAGGTGGCCCCGTCCCAATAACCGCTGGCGGGAGGGTCAGGATTGTTGTGCACTGTGCCTTTCCGAATCGCGCCATTCACAGAAACCGTGATGCGGCCGGTGATGTTGAGGCTGCCATCGGCGTTGGCAGTGGCAATCATGTTGTCGGTGCCAAAAGTGTATACCGGGGCACTATACGGCGGGGGAAATTTGAATGAGTTGGTGTTCTGAATCTGGGTTGGCTGATTAGCCGCGTAAATGGATTGCGTGTAAGGAACGAAAGAGGGCCAGGGATTGGTGACGGTGAAATCGTTGCTGGGCCCGAGATAACGGATAATCTGCCCTTGGGCATTTTTCACCACCGCGTTGGGATTACCGCTGGAGGCGGTGGCAAGCAGCGCCCCGATTTGCGCGGTGGTGGCACTACCAAAGCCGGTCTGCTGCAGCCAATTATCGGGATGCTGGGTGGGATCTACACTATAACTGCGGAGGCCCAGCGGTGCGGTAAAGTAATTGATGGCGGTCAGGTCGCCCGAGTCGCCGGCTGCTCCCGTCATGGTCAATTCCACCGGCATGAATCGCTGCTGGGAAGTCATCTGGGGGGGAGCTTGGGTGCGATCATTATTGGTCGGGTCGTCGTAAAACATGAATAAAACGACACCATTCGCGTAGGAAACCGTCAAGCCGCCGGTGCCGATGGCCGAGAGCGGGACCGGTACGGACATTATGTCCCCCGAGTTTTGGAAGGTAATGGGCGTGCCACCGCCATAGGTGGCCGAAAATCCCTGAGTTTTATCCTGAACCTGAAGCCAGACATTGCCTTGGTAAGCGCTTTGGTCAAATAGCAGGGTGAGGGTGTGAGTGCCCTGAGAAAAGGTCGCCACGATGGTGTGGTTGGCGCTGATGTTGTTGAAGGTATAGAGGGTCACCGGCCCCACCGAGACCCCGTCCACCAGGACGTCGGACACTAGGTACCCCGAATCGGGGGTTATGACGATGGCCAGGCTGCCCCCGTAGTCCACCGGCGTCGCGCCCGCGGGGCTGATCGTGCCGTTCCCCCCGTTGACGCTGGCCGTGATCGTGTAGGTTTTCGAAAAGACCGCGACGATGCTGTGGGGGTTCCGGACGTTGTTGAAGGTGTAGGAGGTCACCCCTTCCGCCTGGTTTACTCCGTCCACCTGGAAGTATTTAAAGTAGTAGCCTGTTTGGGGGTTGCTGGCGGTGAACGTCTGGCTGCCCCCTGCAGTCACTGACACCTGGCCGCTGGGAGAGATGGCGCCGGTGCCCGGGGGGGCCACGCTGGCCGTGATAATGATTGATTGGGCGGAGACGGCCTGAGTGCAGGCCAGCAGCCCCAGCACCACCAAAGCTGCGAGCCCCAGTTGGCAAACGGCGCTTTTCCAGTAAGTGAAGCGACGAGCCGGAATATTACGCGGATATTGCGGCATGGAGATCCCCTCCTAGTTTAAGTAATTACCACGAGATGATGCGGCAATCCTGTCCGCCGCGGGTAAGCGTCGGTTTTTGCACTGTCGCCCAGGGAGAATATCCCCAAAAACCTCAACTTCTTGTGGCCCAATCGTCTTTTTTTATCATTTGATAGCAATACTTGCCTAAAGTAAATCCTTTTTACAAGTTTTCGAGATGCCACTGCCACGGGTCCGCAGATTCTTACAGGCCAACTATCCCAGGACCCCGGGCCGGCACCGCCCGGTAAGGGTGCGCCAGGGGGAAAGCAGAGGCTACCTTAACACGCTGCCAATAGCAGGCTACTTGCCACCTGTCCGGCCAAGATGCGGCGATGACAAGATGATCAGCTCTTATCTCCCTAGAGGGCGGCCATAAAAAAGGCGGGAGGAAGATCCTCCCGCCTCGGATCTGTCGGTGTCAGGCTGCGTTAACGCGCCGTGGCTTTGGCCAGTTTTTCCCGCATCTGCTGACAGTTGCGGCATAAAGGGGTTTCCGGCATGATTTCCAGGCGCCGGGGTTCAATGTTCAGGCCGCAATTTTCGCATTGGCCGTAGGTGCCGTTTTCCAGTCTTTGGATGGCCTCTTCGATGGCCTCCAGCTCCTGGCGTTTGGGCCCCAGGAGGGCGAGTTGGGTTTCTGCTAAAAGGCTGACCGAAGCCTGATCTTCCTCGTCCCGGGCGGTGGCCAGCATCTCCTGATACCCGTCGCCGATGCTGCTCTTGAGCTGTTGCTTCACTTCCTGCCAGAGCCGCTGTTTGCGCGACAGCAGCCGCTCTTTTACTTCCGCCTGTTTCTCGGGGGTAAGTCCAGCCATTCTTCCTCCTCCCCTGAATCGGTTGCCATGGCCGCAAGGCTGGGCTCGCGCAGGTATTATTCTAGAAAATCCTCCAACGCCGCTTTGCGGGTGGGGTGTTTAAGACGCTTGAGCGCTTTTTTCTCGATCTGGCGGATGCGCTCCCGGGAGACCTTGAAGGCCCGCCCGATTTCCTCCAGAGTATGTTCCACTTCCTCACCCACGCCGAAGCGCATCTTCATGATCTTCTCTTCCCGCTGAGTCAAGGTAGTGAGGATGGTGTCCGTCTTTTCCGTCAACTGGGACTCCAGGATGGCTTCGTAGGGGGAAACCGCCTTGTCATTGCGGATGAAATCCCCCAACCGGTCCCCTTCGTCCCCCACCGGAGTTTCCAAAGAGATCAACTCATCGGACAAATTTGTGACCATGAGAATCTTATCTTCCGGCACCCCGGAACGGGCCGCGATCTCTTTCAAGTTCGGCTCCCGGCCCAACTCCTTCAACAGGTCATAAAACGCCCGGTAGCAGCGGTTCCGGATTTCCTGAAGATGCACCGGGATGCGGATGGTCCGGGTCTTGTCGTAAATGGCCCGGGTGATGGTTTGCCGGATCCACCAGGAAGCGAAGGTGCTCAGGCGGTAACCGGTGGTATAGTCGTACCGGGTTACGGCCTTCATCAGTCCCAGGTTGCCTTCCTGAATGAGGTCCGAGAAACTCAGGCCCCGGTGCAGGTACTTTTTGGCGATGGACACCACCAGCCGCAGGTTGGCCTTGATCATCTGGTCCCGGGCCCGGGTCACCTCGGCCTCCATGGCCTCGATGTGGCGGGCCAGTTCCTTGATGTCCGCCGCGTCTGGATAGTGCTTCTCCAGCCAACGCAACTTTTTATGGATGTCCTTGAAGAGCTTTTCCTTGGCCTGGGCGCTCTTTTCCGGCATTTGGAACCAGTCGTTAATCTTCCTTTGCAGATAGCGAATCTCGTCCAGATCGGACTCCAGCTTGCTTACCAAAAGAAAGATGGTCTCCTGTCCTTCCTTGATGATGCGGCCCAGGTTCCGTTCTTCTTCCGGAGAGAGGATGGAGTAACGCAGCATTTCCCGGAAATAAGCGGCTACCAGGCCCTCGTGTTCCGGAATTTCCTGGGCTTCCAGGTTATCGTCCAGGTCCTCTTCCACTTCTTCCTCGAGACCCAGGGTTCCCATAACCGGGGTTAAATCGTTTTCCAGACCATCTTCCGAGATATTTTCATAGTTCTCCCGGTAACCCAGGGAACCACCTTCCTCTTCGGGAACGAAGAGGTTAAACTGGTCATAGGGAATGATTTGATCATTCCCCCCACCAATATTAATGATCTTTTTAAAATATTCTTTTTCCATGGAATTTTGGCCTCGTGGCTCTTAACCACTTTTTAAATTAAACTTTTATTTTATCTTTATATAGATTGCTGTCAAGAAAAAATGTTAATTTATTTTTTAAGGGGCAACGACTCAACTAAGTATATATCGGCAAATTTTTCAACGATTTTAAGTTAATTATGCTTCGTGCCCTTGTCAAGGCAGCCCGGAACAACTCTTGACCCCTGTCCCCGGCTGCGGGTATCATGGCCCCAGCCACTTGGAGGGAAGAACCGTGAGCGACCGTTTCATTATTGACTTCAAGGAAGGGGAAGCGGTCCACCAGTATTTTCTGGTGCGCCGGGTGGAAACCCGCACCGATAAGTCCGGCAAGCCTTTTTTGGCCCTGGTCCTGGGGGACAAGACCGGAGAGCTGCCGGCCCGGGTCTGGAGCGACGTCCTGGCCAAATGCCCCGGTCCCTTCAATGTGGGCGATTATGTAGCCGTCCAGGCCCAGGTGAGCAGTTACCAGGGTGAAATGCAGCTCACCCTCCAGTATATCAACACCGTGAAGGCCCTGCGCCAGATGGGCCGGGAACTGAAAGGTTTCAACCCGGAGCTCCTGCACCGGGCCACCGCCTATGACCGCCAGGAATTATGGCGGGAGTTGTGGACTCTGGCGGAGACCAACTTGAATCCGCCCTTAAAGGATTTAGTGCTGGCCCTGCTGGCCAGATATCAGGAAGAACTCATGGTCTGCCCGGCAGCCCGGGTTTATCACCACCCTTATTTGGGGGGCCTGCTGGAGCACACCTGGTTTGTGGCCCGTCTGGCCTGTCAATGCTTGAGCGTTTATCAAGATCTGCATCCGGACCTGGTACTGGCCGGGGCCATCCTCCACGATCTGGGAAAGGTCAAGGAATTAACCAGCCCCCAGACGCCGGACATAACCGTGGCCGGGGCGCTTTTGGGGCATATCGTCCTGGGCTGGGACATGGTGCGGGAGGAGGCCCGGGCTCTGGATTTCCCCGATCCCACCCTGCTCTTGGAACTGGAGCACATCATTTTATCCCATCACGGCAGCCTGGAGTTCGGCTCCCCGGTCCCCCCCAAAACCCGGGAAGCCATCTTGGTCTACTATCTGGACGACTTGGACGCCAAACTGAAGATGATGGACCAACATCTGGAGAGCGATAACACCCCGGGGGAATTCACCAGTTATCACCGGGTCCTGCAACGAGGTCTCTATAAGGGTGGAAACCGGTTGGCAGAGGCCTCCCCTCCTGAAGCGGAATCTGAAGAATAACTAAGAATTCCGGTAACGTACACTTGACATCCTCCTGGGGCATTATTAGTATTTAATTAGATATTAGTTGTGCTTGCAGGCCCCCGATCGGACCCGATCAAGCACCAGTTTTGTTGCACAGGAGGGCAACATGTTTAAGAAAATTTTGGTGCCGTTGGATGGTTCTGAACTGGCAGCTAAGGTCCTCCCCAAAGTAGTGGAATTGGCCAAGACCTGTAAAGCTGAGGTGACATTAATCCATGCCTGCTACACTCCCATGGTGGGTGAAGCCACCCCGGGGGTGATGAAAGCGGCGGAACCCGCGGAGCATAAGTGGTGCTCCGCCTTCTTAGGGCAGGCTGCCAAAGGCCTGCAGGATGAAGGGGTGGACGTCAGCACCAAATGCCTCGATGGTGAGCCGGCTGGGGAAATCATCAATTATGCGGAAAAAAATGGCATGGACCTCATTGCCATGGCCACCCACGGCAGAGGCGAAATGGCTTGGGTCATGGGCAGTGTCGCGGAAAAAGTGGTTTCCCATGCCACCGTGCCGGTGTTGCTCTTCCGGGTCCTGGAGTTCAAGCCCGTACTGAAGGAAGTTTATTTCACCACCCCCGGCGTGGGTTAATTCTCCGACGCCATTTGCCCATATGTGGAAAAAAATGGGGAGTCCGGGGCAAGCCCTGACGATCCCCATTTTTTTATTCATTAGATTATACCTGGCAGATCATGCCGGTTTTATAATTTTTCCCAAACTGGCACTGACTGCTTAATCGCCCCCTCCCCCTCGGCATTGAATCTTCCCCCTCTCTCCCAATTCGCCCTGCACCTCAAACAGGGGACCCAAGAACTGTTCGATGACCCAGAGGTTGGTGAGAAGGTGGAGGGTGATCTCCGGGGTGATGAAGGTGGACGGCCCCCGGGCCCGGGCCAGGTAAAGGACGATCTGGTCCGCCAGGTGCCGGTCCACTGTAGCCTGGCGGTCCCTAAAGGTAAGAAAGGCGTCCGCGGCTTCGTCCGCCACCTTTTCTGCGGGTTTGCCCCTGGCTCCCAGGGCATCGAATCCGGCCCGGGGTCCATAAACCAAAACCATACTGCCGGCATCCAGCCCCCCGGCTTCCACGTAGTCCACCGGCAGCTCCCGGCCCAAACGGGCCTGGAGGCGCTCCCCCTGGCGGCGGCGTACGTGCTCGGGGAGCCTGGAAGCCCCGGAGAGGGCCCGAAATTCCCGGTAGTCCGGAGGCGTACGCCACTCAGCGCCGGCCAGGCTCCGGGCCGGGGCAATCTCCAGGCCCACCTCGCCGCCGCCCCGGGGATACCAGCCCCAGCGGTTGAGGGTCATGGTCACCTGGGTCCCCAATTGGGCCAGGGCGGGTAGAAAAACCTGGAGGAGGTAATGGGCCGGTGGGCTCCAGGCCACGTGGGTCCCGCCCCGAAGAATCAGGCTGGAAGGTTGGCTTGCGGCCAAAAGCGGCGGCAGCAGGGCCTGGGCCAGGAGGGTGACGGAGCCGGCGCTGCCGGTTTTTTCGGCCACATCAAACAGATACGGCCCCGGCTGGGGCCGCCGGGGCCGGAAGGTCAATTCCCGGCTGTGCAAGGTGGCGCCGGAGACTTCAGCTTGGGTGATCCGGGCCAGGGCCAGCGCCGCGGTGAGATGCTGGGGCCTTAGCCCCGGCTTACTGCGACCGGCCCTGATGTTAATAATCTTAACCGGCTGTTCCAGGGTGGCGGCCAGAGAGAGGGCGGTGCGCAAAATCTGCCCGCCCCCTTCTCCGTATGAGCCGTCAAGATGGAACATCACTAGTCCAGAATGAAGATCACCTCGAAGCGGACGCGGTAGGTGGCGATTTTATTATCCTTAACGGATATCCGTTGTTCCAGGATCCGCAAGCCGGTGATGCCCCGCAGGGTTTCGCTGGCCCTCTTGAAACCCACCTGCAAGGCGTCCTCGAAGCTCACGGGGGATTCGGCGATGGCCTGGGTGACTCTGGCGACGTGGTGGGACATAATGCTCCCCTCCTTGCCCCTCCTTTAGAGGCGCTATTCCAGAATAAAGATCACTTCCATCTTCACCCGGTAAGTGGCGATTTTGTTGTCTTTAACGGATACCCGCTGCTCCACGATCCGTAAACCGGTGATCCCCCTCAAGGTGCTGGCCGCCCGGGCGAAGCCCACCTGCACGGCATCTTCGAAGCTCTTGGGCGATTCCGCGATGATATGGGTGACTCTGGCCACGTTGGTTCCGTTTGACATATTCCGCCTCCTTGGTTTTGGTCGGGTGGGGAGCCAACGTCCGCCATCACGCCGCGGTCATCCCCGGCCCCGGTTTTCCCTTAACATAAGTTCGATTATCTGGGATGCAAGTCTTCCTTTCACCGGGAAGGCTGAGATTATTTGGTTGGAATTGTTCAAGGTTCAAAGTTCAAGGTTGAATACAGGATGCGAACAAGAAAGAGGCGATGGTGGGAATCCGCCAGATGATAATCCACAAGCTACGGCCGAGCCGTGACCTTGAACCTTGAACCTTGATCTATCTTTTTTGATACTTGATGGGATCAGGAACCCCCACCGCGGCAAATCCCTTCAGGCGCAAACGGCAGGAAGAACAAAGCCCGCAGGCCGCGCCCTCATTTTGGTAGCAGGACCAGGTAAGTTCCAAAGGCGCGCCCAAATCCAGGCCCAAACGGATGATTCCCGCCTTATCCAGGTGGATCAGGGGCGTTTGGATGGCTATCTCCGTTTCCGGCCTGGCGCCCAAGTCAATGAGCCGGTTGTAAGCGGCAAAATACTCCGGCCGGCAATCGGGATAACCGGGATTGTCCAGGACATTGGCGCCGATAACCACCGCCTCCGCTCCCAGCACTTCGGCCCAGGCCACGGCCGCGGCCAGAAAAATGCTGTTGCGGAAAGGCACGTAGGTGGGGGGAATTCCCGGGGGTTCCTCTTCCTCCAGGGGCACCGGCATATGGGTATCGGTGAGACTGGAGCCCCCCAGCCTTCCCAAAAAACCCAGGTCCGCCTCCAAGAGCCGGGTCACGCCCCAAAAAGCCGCCAGGGCCCGGAACGCAGCCAACTCCCGGGCCAGGGTGCGCTGCCCGTAATTGGCATGAAAGAGGGCCAAGGCGAAATCCCGGCGGGCCGCGGCCGCGGCTACGCAACTGTCCAACCCGCCGCTCAACAACACCACCGCCAGGGGCTGGTTAGAGTTTTTTGTGGATGAGGGCGCTGGTACCCTCGGCCCCTGGCCCCCTTCCCCGAATCTTTTCTCCCCACGTTCATTCATGCCCATATCGCCTAGTTATCTCACGCCAAGACGCAAGGGCGCAAAGGCGCAAGAATATTTCATCATAATGATTCTTGGCGTCTTATACCAATTCGCATTCAAAGGACGTTGAACTGTAGGGGCGAACCTTGTGTTCGCCCGTGGCTCCGGGACGAACACAAGGTTCGCCCCGTTTAGTATCTTTTTGACTGCAACTCGGTATTAGCCTCTTTGCGTCTTTCCGTGAAACATCCATCATACGCCCCGGGTCTCCGGGCCCCAGATGTATTTATGCAGTTGCAAATTGAGTCTCAAGTCCAGGCCGCTTGCCAGAATCCAGGCCGCGGCCTCTTTAAAGGGAACCGTGCCGAAAACCGGGGAGATGAGCAGCGGCACGCGGCCTGACAATTCCTGGCGCTTAATGACCTCCACCGCCCAGGCGAAGTCCCCTTGATCCGTAATGACAAACTTAACCTCATCCCCGGGGCGCAAATGCTCCAGATTCTCCCAAAGATTGTGAGTCTCCATACCGGAGCCCGGGCACTTCAGGTCCAGGATGCGGCGCACCCTCTCGTCCACTTCCCGGATAAGCCGGGAGCCGTTGGTCTCCAGCAGCACGGCGAGGCCCGCGTCCGCCAACGAGGTGAGAAGAGACAAGGTATCGGCCTGGAGCAAGGGTTCCCCGCCGGTGACCAGGACTCGCCGGGCCGGGTGGGAGCCTGCGGCTTGCACCAATTCCCTTGGGCTTATCTCCCTGCCGCCTTCGTAGGCATAGGTGGTATCGCAATAACGGCAGCGCAGATTACAGCCCGTGAGGCGGATGAAGAACGCCGGCAGCCCGGCCCAGGTGGATTCCCCCAAGAGGCTGTAAAAGGTTTCGCAGACCAGAAGAGACATGTTTAGAGTTATTATCCCCGGTGACTGCGGGGAAATCAACAGGATATGTTAGGGTTTCAAAGAGTTAATCAGCCCTGCCCTCCTCTCGTATTCCCCAGTTCCTTTCTATCCCCCTCAACGCCCGTAATTAAGCTAAATTTCACATGAAATTTCCCTTGCCTTCTCCCGGTCTCTTACCTAAAATATAACCTTCCGACAAGACGATGAGCATTCCTCAACCGCCGCTGCCGGTAAAACCCGTGGTCAGCCTGATCTTAACCCGGGAGGACCTGGCGCCGCCGGTGATCCAGCGACTCAGCGCCTGTTTCGGCCCGCCGGATCTGGTGGGTCCCTGGTGGCCGTTCACTCTCACGGATTATTACTATCGGGAGATGGGTGCGCCCCTGGGACGGATTCTGGCTGCTTTCCTGCACCTGGCTGACCCTGGTCGCCTGGCGGCGTGGAAGGTCTTCACCAATGAGGTGGAGGCCCGGTTCACTTTGGGGAACCGGCGCCTGATCAATCTGGACCCGGGTTATCTGGCCCAAGAAAGGCTGGTCCTGGCCACCGGCAAGAATTATACGCACCGCCTCTATCTGGATCACGGCATCTACGGAGACCTGACCCTGCTTTGGTCCAGGGGGAAGTTCCAGCCGTTGCCCTGGAGTTATCCGGATTATGCCCAAGGGGAGTTACCGGAGATGTTGACCAGGGTGCGGCGCAAGTATCTCCGGCAACTTAAGGAACTTACCGGTTCATGATTAAAAGCATGACGGCCTACGGCCGGGGCGAAGTGGAGTCCCTGGGCCAGAAATGGGTGGTGGAACTCCGCAGTCTCAACCACCGTTTTTTGGAACTATCCCTGAACCTGCCCAAGCGCCTCTGGGGCCTGGAGGACCAGGTCCGCAAGCTCATTAAGAGCCGCATCAACCGGGGGCGGCTGGAAATGCAGCTCACCTGGGAGTCCCTGGGGGAAAAATCCCTGACCCTGCGCCTGGACCATAGCCTGGCCCGGGAGGTGCGGGAGGTGCTCACGGATTTGCAGGTGGCCGGGGAAATCCATGAGCCCTTGCGGTTGGATCATTTCCTGCGTTTTGCCGAGCTGTTGGTGACCAAAGAGGGGGAGAGCCCGGAGATGGAGGAGACCTGGGAGCCCATCTCCCAGGCCATTTCCCAGGCCCTGGACGTCCTGGAAGGCATGCGCCTCATCGAGGGCGAGGCCCTGGCCGCGGACCTGGCCGGCCACCTGGACGCAATGCGCCGGGAATCCGGCAAGATTGCCACCCAGGCCGCCTTACTGCCGGGATTGTGGCGGGAGAAAGTCAGCGCCCGGCTGGCCGAGGTCCTCCAGGAGGCGTGGCCCCTGGATGAAAGCCGCCTGGCCCAGGAAGTGGCCCTGATGGCCGAACGCCGGGACCTCTCCGAGGAACTGGCCCGCCTGGAGAGCCACGTCTCCCAGTTCCAGCAGGCCCTGGACAGCGACGGCCCCGTGGGCCGCAAAATGGAATTTCTTCTCCAAGAGATGCTCCGGGAAGCGAACACCATCGGCTCCAAGGCCCAAGACCTGTTGATCTCCCAGGGGGTGCTGGAGATTAAGGGCACCCTGGAGCGCCTCCGGGAGCAGGTGCAAAACATTGAGTAAAACGTCTAAGGGGGAAATTATGGAAGGAAGGATGGTAAACATCGGGTTTGGCAATACTGTCATCGCCAATCGGGTGGTGGCGGTGGTCATGCCCGCGTCGGCGCCCATGAAGCGCCTGCGAGAAGAAGCCCGGGGCGCCCAGCGCCTCATCGACGCCACCCATGGCCGCAAGACCCGCTCCATTATCATCACCGACAGCAATCATATCATTCTTTCTGCGGTCCATGCCGAGACCCTGTCTCTGCGGCTGAACGGCAATCACGGCGCGCCCCGGGGCGACGGCGCCGACAAGGGAGATTAAGTGCCCGGGGAGATCTTCGTGGTCACTGCGCCCTCGGGCACGGGTAAGACCACCCTGTTGAAAAACTTGATGGCCGCAGACCCCCGCCTGCGCTTCTCCATCTCCTACACCACCCGTCCGCCCCGGCCCGGGGAGGTCTCGGGCAGGGATTATTTCTTCGTCAGCCCCGAAGAATTCGCCCACCTGCGGGATGGCGGCGCCCTGGCCGAATGGGTGGAGCAGTTCGGCTACGGCTACGGCACCTCCAAGGAGTGGATTCAGCAAGCCCTGGACTCCGATCAGGACCTGGTCTTCGACCTGGACACCCGGGGAGCCCGGGCCCTCAAAGAAAGCTTCCCCCAGGGGACCTTGATCTTCGTGGTCCCTCCTAATTTCCAGGAACTGGAGCGCCGCCTCACAGCCCGGGGCGACATGGACCCGAAGGAACTGGCCCGGCGCCTGGAGCAGGGCAAAACCGAAATCACCGAAATCCCCTGGTACGACTACCTGATAGTCAACGCCGACCTGCAGATGGCCCTGGAGCAACTTAAGGCCATCGTCACCGCGGCCCGCTGCCGGGCGGCCCGGGTCTGGCCGGGGCTGGCGCCCATTTTCCAATCTTAAGAATTCCTATGAAGTCATCCGACCGCTGCAAAGTATCAACATGCAAAAATATTGTCATTCTAATGAAGGGAAGCCTCCGGGGAATCTAAAAAAGTGAGATTCTTCCCTGCGCTTCTCTCCGTTGGAAATGACACCTTATACCAATTTGCCATCGGATGTATATTTCTCTTTAGGGGAGAGGGAATTAATCCTGTAATATCCACAAGATATAAACTTGTGGGCAATGATCAGCAGGGGGGGAGAGGGGATAAGAGGAAAGAACTTTTGGCAAATGCCATAAAAATATCTTTTTTGACAACCAATTGTTATGAGACAAGCCGGGGGAGGAGCAGGTGCTGCGGCCAAAAGAAATTGCCCCGGCGGCCGGGGCAACCGCCGGAGCAATCTCCAGGAGGAGGTTATGGTTAAAACTTACCTTGGTAAGGGGGGTATTCAAAAATTCCGGTTTTGACCCAACTAATCATGCTGCTCCGCAGCCCAGGGGAAAACCGGGGCGCATCTTGGGTCACTATCTCCAGCCTTAAGGAGGGCGGCAGAGTCAGATATAAAGGGCTTTCCATAAGGATGGCCAGTATTTCCTTGCTCTCCATCAGAGTTGCCATGTCCGGTTTCCTCTAATCATAATTTCGAGACGACCATTCGAGACAATCTGTTAAGCGCTGGTTGGATTTGTTGAATAAGGTATGGCAAACGGATTAAAAAGACAATCGGGTAAGACCTGATTGTATGGTAAGTAAATCCCTGATATTTGGCGAATCTCCAGCGTCAGGCGCATATCCGTCAACCCCCGCAATCTTGGCCCTGGTTCATCCCGTGAGCCAACGCCGGGGCAGTCGGGTGGGAGTCGCTCCAGGGCGAACACCAGGTTCGCCCCTCAATACCTTTTTGATTGCTCGATATAAGCTCCTCCGGCCCTTCTGTTCCCCCCCGGCCGGGCCGGGTTCATCCTTCCCCTTTATTTGCCTGCGGTAATTCTGGTATAGTGGAGCCATTGGTTTTAACGGCGGCGGGGGGTGCGTAGAACCCACCCTACCCACGGGACGTACGGGAGGCGGGGCCATGGCGGAACAGTTAACTTCTAAAGCGATGGTGGCAGAGGAAACCCAGGAACTCCTGGAAAGGGAGTATCACCGGGAGCTGCATCTTTTTAACCAGATAGCCACCATTACCGCCCACACCCTGGACCTCCAGGAAATCATCAACAAGGTCTTGACCGAGGTCCTGGAGTTCTTCCACATCGACGCGGGGCTGCTGCTCCTCTGGGACCGGGAGCGGCAACGCCTGACTCATGCCGCGTCCCGGGGTTTTCCCCAGGAGTATTTGAAGCAGGTCTCCCAAGGGAAGCTGGAGACGGTCATCGGCCCTTACCTGGCCGCGGCCACCCGGCCCCTGATTATCAAGGATGTGCGCCGGGACCCGCGCCTGGCCACTTCTACTTTCGGGGACGTCATCCAGCATAATGCCCGGTTCCGCTCCCTGGCGAGCATTCCCCTGAAATACCGGGAAAGCGTCACCGGATTCCTGAATTTAGCCTCCACTTCCGCCCAGCCTTTCCATAAATCCCGGAAATTTTTCTTCTCCATCCTGGGGAACCAGATCGGCCTGGCCCTGGAGAACGCCCGCCTCTACCACGAGCTGCGGCGCTCGGAAAGACGCTACCGCCGCGTCTTCGAAGGGGTCAAGGACATGATCTTCGTCACCGACCGGGACGGCAGGCTCCTGGACATCAATCCCGCGGGAGTGGAACTTTTGGGGCTGGCCAATAAAGCCGAGGCCCTGGCCCTGCCCCATTTCCGGGATGCCTTTCATGACCCTAAAGATTGGGGGCGTTTTCAGCTCCAGGTGGAAGTCAAGGGCTATGTCCGGGACCTGGAGTTTAAAATGGTGCGCCCCGGGGGTAGGTTGGTGCCCGTCCTGCTCACCGGCATCGTGCGGCGCAACAAGGCGGGGCGCATCACCGGCTACGAAGGCATCATTAAAGATATTACCGAATACAAACAGAGCCAATCGGAGATCTTGCGGGAGAAGAAGACCACTGAAGGCATCCTGGAAGGCATGCCGGTGCCCACCTTCGTCATCGACCGGGATCACCGCATCAGCTATTGGAACCGGGCCTGCGAAGAGCTGACGGGTTACTCCCGCCACGAAATGATCGGCACCTACCGCTACTGGCTCCCCTTTTATTCCCATGAACGGCCCAGTATGGCCTCCCTGGTGGTGGAACAGAATCTCAAGGCCCTGGAAAAATTCTTCGGGGATAAGAACCTGAAGCAATCCCCCAACCTGCCGGGGGCCTATGAAGCCTATGAACATTTCCCCGATTTCCGGGGACGGGAGCGCTATTTCTATCACACCGCCTCCCCCATCTATGACGACCAGGGCCGGATTCAGGGCGCGGTGCAGGCCATCCTGGACATGACCGAACGCCAGCAATTGGCTTCGGAACTCAAGGATTCCGAAGAAAAGTTCCGCCGCCTGGTGGAAACCTCCCTGGACGGCATCGCCCTGCACAGCGCCATGCGGCTCCTTTACGTGAACCGGGCCTGCCTGGAGATGTTCGGCTATCAGGATGCCGGGGGGATGTTGGGCCGCAGGCTCCTGCAGTTCATCGACCCGCCCTATCAACAGGCGGTGGCCCGGCGGCTTTCTCAAATTCTTAAGGGTGACAGCCGCCCCCGGATCTTTGAGATGAAGGGGATCAAAAAAGACGGCAGCAAGTTCGACATTGAACTGGTCTCTTTTCCCACCACTTATGAGGGGCAGCCCGCGATTCAGACCCATATCCGGGATATCACCCTCAAGAAGCACCTGGAAGAGCAACTATCCCGCACCGAAAAGCTGGCGGCCTTGGGGCAGTTGGCCGCAGGCCTGGCCCATGAGATCAACAATCCCCTGGGCGGCATCCTGGTATACAGTTACTTGCTGTTAGAAGACCTGGCCCCGGACAAGGCCGAACGGACCCAGGTGGAGAAGATTATCCGGGAGGCCACCCGCTGCAAAGAAATCGTCCAGGGATTGCTGGAGTTTTCCCGGCATATGCCCTCCAAGATGGTGCCTTTGAGCATCAACGCCATCCTGGAAGAGACCCTCTCCCTGGTAAGCGATCACCTCCTGTTTCAAAACATCGACCTGATCAGGGAATTGCAGGAGGACCTCCCCAAGGTGCTGGGGGATAAAACCAAACTGGAGCAGGTCTTCATCAATCTCCTGATGAATTGCGGGGAATCTATGGAAGGGGAAGGCCGGTTACTGGTGACCACTTCCCTGGTAAAAGACAGCAAGATGCTGCAGATCCGTTTCCGGGACACCGGCCCCGGCATCCCCGAGGGCCATCTCAGCCGTCTCTTCGATCCCTTTTTCACTACCAAGGAGGTGGGCAAAGGCGTGGGCCTGGGACTGTCTATCAGCTACGGCATCATTCAAAAGCACCGGGGCCGAATCTCCGTGGAGAGCACCGGTCCCCAGGGCACCACCTTTCTGGTGGAACTGCCGGGGTATCAACAACAGTGAACAGTGAGCGATGAACAGTTTCCCGGCGGCGGCCAGGGACCGCCTGCTGAGGTCTTTAGGAGGCAATTGTTTAGGAAAAATCGGGGCGTAGGGTATTAGCGAAAAAAAGTACAAACCTTAGGTCCTTACCTGCCGCAGCGAAGGGCTGACAGCAGAAAATCTGCAGCTCTGACAATATAACTATTGTAATTCACTAAAAATTTATCTATGATTATTTATCTTTGCCTGGTACCAAAAATATTTGACTTAGCTAGAGGGGTATGATAGGAAGGCACATGTGAAAAGAAGTATTTTTGGCAGAATTGTGTTTCGGGGAATAATTGCGCGAAGATACTAAGAAATTCTTGAAAGAGCTGTTTTCTGGAGGGTACCAGGCTTCGGCCATCGGCCTGTCCCTGGTCCTGGCCATTGCCATCGGCGGCGGTATCGGCTGGTGGCTCGCCAATTATTTCGACAGCAACATTTTCTTTTACATCGGTTTGATATTGGGGATCATCGCCGGCTTCCGCAACGTCTATCTCATGGGCAAGAAGCTGGAAAAATGATGGCCCCGGTGGATTTCCTGACCCCGCGCTACCTCAAGATCGCCAACTGGGTGGTGCTGGGAATCCTGGTTACGGCCGGGTATCTCTGGGGCGGCCGGGAATTCGCCCTGGGCGTCCTGGTGGGCGGCCTGTTGGTGGTGGTCAATTTCCACCTGCTGCACCGCTTCCTGAAGGGCACTCTGGAGAAGGCCCAGATTGACCCGGAGAACAAAGGCAAGGCCCAGGCGTTTTTTGCGGCCAAGCAATTGTTGCGGTTTTTCGGCCTGTTGGCCATTGTTTATTTGCTGGTACGCCACGGCTGGGTGGATGTGATCGGGTTGGTGGTGGGATTGTCCACCGTAGTCCTGACCCTCACCCTGCTGGCAATCAACGAAATTATTAAGCTAAAGAACAAGGAGGCGAACCCTTCTCATGGAACATCCAATTCTCTTTCTTGACGTCATTCTGGGACACTTCAACCTGCACATTCCGCCCCACGTAACTTATAGCTGGGTGGTAATGTTGATCCTGTTAGGTGTGGGTCTGATGGCCAGCCGGAGCATCTCCCTGGTGCCCAAGGGGGCGCAGAATGTCTTGGAACTGGTAGTCAGCGGCCTCGAAGAGTTCATGGTGGAGATCACCGGTGAAGAAGGCCGGGCCTTCTTCCCCTTTATAGCCACCCTCTTTCTCTACATCATGACCTGCAATCTCATCGGTTTGATACCCGGGTTCCTCTCCCCCACCGCCAATATCAACACCCCCCTGTCCCTGGCGTTGCTGACCTTTCTCTATACCCATTACCTGGGGGTTAAATATCACGGCGCCAAATATATCAAGCATTTTCTGGGGCCTATCCCGGCCCTGGCGCCTCTGTTCTTGCCCATTGAAATCATCGGTCACTTCGCCCGGGTCCTTTCCCTGACTTTGCGTCTTTTCGGCAATATCATGGGTGAAGATCTGGTGTTGGCGATCCTGCTCTTTCTGGCCGGCACGTTCCTGGCGCCCTTGCCCATGATGTTCCTGGCGGTGTTTACCAGCGTGGTCCAGGCCTTTGTCTTTACCCTGCTTTCTATTATGTATTTTGCGGGCTCCATGGAGCACGCCCACTAATTGCGGAAGAAGGCCACTTCATATATCCCATCATTCTGTAGGAGGTTTGTGAAATGAAGAAAGCGTTAGTAATCGGTTTTACCATGTTGGTCTCCATGCTGTTCGCTTCTCTGGCCATGGCGGCTGAGCCTGCGGGCGGCGCCAGCGCCAGCTTGGGCGGCTTTTTCAGCTCTGCGGTCCTCGCGGCCGGTATCGGCATCGGCATTGCCGCTTTCGGCACCGGCATCGGCCAGGGCCTGGCGGTGAAGAGCTCCGTGGAAGGCATCGCCCGGAACCCTGAGGCCTCCGGTAAAATCACCGTGACCATGCTCATCGGCTTGGCCATGATCGAATCTCTTTGTATTTACGCCCTGGTCGTGGCGTTGATCATCCTCTACGCCTACCCCATGGCCAAACCCATTGCTGCTGCTCTTGGGTTCAAAATCTAAATAGACTGTCCTTGAATGGGGGGGCTTGGCCCCCCCATTTAAAGACAATATTTGTGAAAAATTGCACGGCCTCTCACCTTTTTTCTGCTAAGCGATGCGATCCGGTATGAAATTCTCAAAAATTCCCGCGGTCACCATCACTCGCCTCTCCATCTATTCCCGCTGCCTGGAGGCGTTGGCCCAGGAGGACGTGAAGATTATCGCCTCCGACAAGCTGGCCCAGAAATGCGGCATCAACCCGGCCCAGATCCGCAAGGACCTGGCCTATTTCGGGGAGTTCGGCATCCGGGGAGTGGGCTACTTCGTCAAAGAGCTGCTCTTTGAGATCAAGCGCATCCTGGGGCTTAACAAGACCTGGAAGATGGCCCTGGTGGGGATCGGCAACCTGGGTCTGGCCCTGGTGGCCCACGAGAATTTCGTGCGTCAAGGCTATGAATTCGTGGCGGTCTTTGACATCGACCCAGCTAAGGTGGACCGGCGCCTCCCCAGCGGCCAGGTCATCCACCACGTGGATGATCTGGATAAGGTGGTCAAAGAGAAAGGGGTGGAGATCGGGGTGATCGCCACGCCCGCCAGCAAGGCCCAGAGCGCGGCCCATCGCTTCACCAGCGCCGGGGTGAAGGCGCTGCTCAATTTTGCTCCCATTCAATTACAGGTGCCGGAAGGCATGGCGGTGGAAAACGTGGATTTCACCGTCAAACTGGACAATTTAGCCTATCACCTCACCATGGCGGAAGCATAACCCCAGCTTCTCCGTTCGCTCATTACCGCAGAGAATTAGGCGCCGGCGTCAGCCGGTCAACACCTGCCTCATATCCGTTTTTACCGCCACCCCTGATTAACAGCCAGGAGCACCCCGATATTTCGAGACCTCCTGGGAGACGCGGCAGCTTCTTAAGATACCGGGGTCTGGCAAAGCCTGGGGCAATATCAAGGAACCTGGGCGACAGACCAGATTTTTTACTTCCCTTCCGCCAAAAATTGGCCTATCCCCCAAATGGGCGATTCCTCCCCGGGGAAAATCTGGTTATCTTTACTTCATGCCAGGGTTTACGGGGCTCCAGACATCCCGCCAGATGATGGCCCCAGAGGCCGGCAGACCCTAACCTCGCGGCGGGAGCAGCCCCCGCCTTTAGGAGAGCGCCATGAAAATCCTCAACCTCTATTTTTCGTCTACGGGCAATACGGAAAAAATCGCCCAAAAGATCACGGCCACGGTGGAGAGTTTGGGACACCGGATCGACACGGTGAAAATCACCGGGGACCGGGAACTGGACCTGCTGGCTTATGAGGTTATTTTTGTGGGTTCCGGAGTATACCAGTGGCTCCCCGGCAAGGGCTTGCAGGAGTTTATCCAGAAGCGGCTGGCCCATTATGGGGCCGCCGGAGAGATCAAATTCGCCTCCCCCCGGCGCCCGGGGAAGAAGGCGGTGGTCTACTGCACCTATGGCGGAGCGCATACCGGCGTCAACGAAGCTATCCCGGCGGTGAAATACCTGGGCCAGCTTTTTGATCACCTGGGTTTCGAAATCGTCAGCGAATGGTACTTTATCGGCAAATATCCCCTGGAGGGTAGATTTAAGGAGTTTTCCACCCTGGGCCGTCTGGGAGACATCGAGGACCGGCCGCACGATGCCGACCTGCAGGAAGTGGCCGCCAGGGTCACGGGGGTGCTGCGGGTCTAAGGTTCCCCGTGCCCCCTTGGTGAACATGCTCTCAAGAAGATGAAAAATTAGCCGGTGGCTTATGCCTGCATTAAAGAGTATGTCAGAAAAGATGGCAGTCGCATGGCCATATGGCCATTAAAGGGTGGCGATATGACCCATCCGGGACAGATTTTTGGCATCATTGGCAAAATCTGAGGCAGACTGGAGTCTGTGGGGGGAATTGGCAAAACCGTCCCGAACCGCACCCTTTATGGGGCTGAAGCCGGGCCAAGCCCCACCGGCAGGGGATGCAGGGTGCGTTAACCGCACCCTAACATCCTCTCCAGTGAAACCAAGGGATTAAATGATCCTGGGGTTGAAAGGCTACCGTAGCATCAGGGAAGGTCAAGAGCGATAAGGAGGTGAATTAATCCTTCCTTTACGGCTTTACCGGTGGCTTCAGGTTCAGGGCCAGGCAGGCCGACGCCATGGCCAGGACCATGCCATAAAGGTAGCAAAATGTAGGGCTAAGGTTGCCCATGAATCCGAATTGAGCCAACATATCCATGAGATATTGTTCCTTTCATTTTATTGTATATACAAATATAATTCCAGAAACCAACTGAGACAACCTGTCAGGCTGCTTTTTATATAATTTCATGCAACAAACGGGCCAATATCAGGAAATTCAGGACGTGACTGAGGAAACAACCTGGAGAGATCCTGTTAGCGTGGCATCTTAATGATATCTCAATTTAATTTATGTTGCAACCCTGTGCCGGTCCCCTCTGAGCCCTACCACAAAGATTTCTTATTTAACAATAATGTATTTTATGAACTGTCAAAACTTGTCATAAAATACATTATTGCAAATTGGCTATGATACCTCTTATACCCCGCCGACAGCAACGACTGGCAACACCACCGCACGGCCGGGAGGGGGCGACTCCCAAAAAATAAGGCGCTCCCACGGGTGCGCCCTTCTTTTCCCAGCGGTTTTTTCTTATGCTTTCCCTGCCCTGTTAGTACCGGCAGTCGTATGACCCTACTCTATTTATCTATCGGCAATTTCCCCGAAAACTGAAAAACCATCAATTACTGCAAAACCTCCCGCAAAAACCTTCCCGTATAGGACTCCGGATGCAAAGCCAGCTCCCCCGGGGTGCCCGCGGCCACCAGGCGGCCGCCGCCGTCGCCGCCTTCTGGGCCCAGGTCCAGGATATGGTCCGCGGTCTTGATGACCTCCAGGTTGTGTTCGATGATGATCACGGTGTTGCCCGCATCCACCAGGCGGTTTAAGACCACCAGGAGCTTTTCGATGTCCGCCAGGTGCAAGCCGGTAGTGGGCTCATCCAGGATGTAAAGGGTGCTCCCCGTAGCCCGCTTGCTCAGCTCCCGGGAGAGTTTCAGGCGCTGGGCCTCGCCTCCGGAAAGCGTGGTGGCCGCCTGGCCGATCTGCAAGTACCCCAGGCCCACGTCCGCCAGGGTTTGCAGTTTGTCCCTAATACCAGGCACCGGGCCGAAGAACTCCCCGGCCTGGTTGACGGTCATCTCCAGGACCTCGGCGATGTTTTTGCCCTTGTAGCGGACCTCCAAAGTGGCGGCGTTGTAGCGCAGCCCCCTACAGACCTCGCAGCGCACGTAGACGTCCGGGAGAAAGTGCATCTCGATCTTGTTGATGCCCTCCCCCCGGCAGGCCTCGCAGCGCCCCCCCCGGACGTTAAAGCTGAAGCGCCCGGGCTTATAGCCCCGGAGGCGCGCCTCCGGCACCTGGGCGAAGAGCTCCCGCACCTGGGTGAAGAGCCCGGAATAGGTGCCGGGATTGGAACGGGGAGTGCGGCCGATGGGGGACTGGTCGATATTCACCACCTTGTCCAACTGCTCCACTCCAAGTAAGCCGGTGTAGGGGGCTGAAGGCACCTTGGCCCGGTAGAGCTTCTGGCGCAGGGCCGCATACAGCGTATCCATGATCAGGGTGCTTTTTCCCGAGCCGGAGACACCGGTGACGCAGTTGAGCACCCCTAAGGGGATAGCTACCTCCAGGTCCTTGAGGTTATGGCCGGTGGCCCCCTGGAGGCGCAGGAACCCTCGGGGGACCCGAGCTTGCCGCGGCAGGGGAATCTCCCGCTTGCCGGAGAGATAAAGGCCGGTGAGGGAGTGGGTATCCTGCAACAGTTGGGCCGGGGTGCCTCCGAAGACCACCTTGCCCCCTTCCCTTCCCGCGCCAGGCCCCATGTCCACTACAAAATCCGCCTGGCGGATGGTCTCCGGGTCGTGCTCCACCACGATCACCGTGTTGCCCAGGTCCCGCAAGGTTTTCAAGGTGTTCAGGAGCTTTTGGGTATCCCGGGGGTGGAGGCCGATGCTGGGCTCATCCAGGATATAAAGCACCCCGCTCAGCTTGGAGCCGATCTGGGTGGCCAACCTGATGCGCTGGGCTTCGCCCCCCGCCAGGGTACCGGTGGCCCGGTCCAGGGTGAGATATTCCAGGCCCACTTCCTTCAAGAAACCCAGGCGGCCGGCGATTTCTTTGAGCACCCGGCGGCCGATCTCCCACTGCCGGGGCGAAAGGTTGAGGTCCCGGAACCAATCCAAAGTCTGGGTCACGGTGAGCTTGGTCAAGTCGCTGATGTTGGCGTTGTTAAGCTTCACCGCCAGGGCCTCCCGGCGCAGGCGGGCGCCCCGGCAATCCGGGCAGGGCTGGACGCTCATGTACTGGCTGATCTCTTCCCGCACCAGGGGGGAGTCCGTCTCTTTGTAGCGTTCCTGCAAGATGGCGATGACTCCGGGGAAGGCCCGGGGCGCCTGGTAGCGGCGCCCTCCCTGCTCATAAAAGAAATTAATGACTTCCCCCTGGGACCCGTAAAGCAAAATCTGCTGCGCCTTCTCCGGTAAGTCTCGGAAGGGGGTGTACATGGAGAAATGGTAATGCTTCTCCAGGGCCTCCAACATCTGCTGGTGCCTTAAGGAATGGCGGTGGGCCCAGGGGCGGATGGCCCCTTCCCTCAGGCTTAAGTCCTCGTTGGGCACCACCAGGTCCGGGTCGATGACCGGCCGGGTGCCCAGGCCGCTGCAAGACGGGCAGGCCCCCTGGGGGCTGTTGAAGGAAAAGAGGCGGGGGGTCAATTCCGGCAGGCTGACCCCGCAATGGTCGCAGGCGAATTTCTCGCTGAAGAGCAGCTCCTCGCCACCCACCACCGCCACCCGCACCACCCCTTCGGCCAACCTAAGGGCCAGCTCCAGGGAATCGGTGAGCCGGGGGGGCAAATCCGGCTTAATGACCAGGCGGTCCACCACCGCCTCAATGGTATGACGGCGGTTTTTATCCAGGACCGGGATTTCTTCCAGTTCCACCACCTCGCCATTAAGGCGGATACGGCTGTAACCTTCCCGTTGCAGCCTTTCCAGGAGCTTTTGATGTTCGCCTTTGCGGTTCACCACCACCGGGGCCAGGAGGGTGATCTTGCTCCCGGCGGGCAGGGCCATCACCTGGTCCACCATCTGGGGCACGCTCAAAGAGGCGATGGGACGGCCGCACTTAAAACAATGGGGTGTGCCCACCCGGGCGAAGAGGACCCGCAGGTAATCGTAAATCTCCGTGGCCGTAGCCAGGGTGGAGCGGGGATTCCGGGAAGCGCTGCGCTGCTCGATGGCAATGGCCGGGGAGAGTCCTTCGATATACTCCACGTCCGGCTTGTCCATGAGTTCCAGGAACTGGCGGGCGTAGGCGGACAGAGACTCCACGTAGCGCCGCTGGCCTTCGGCGTAGAGGATATCGAAGGCCAGGGTGGATTTGCCGGAACCGCTCACCCCGGTAATCACGATCAACTGTCCCCGAGGCAGTTCCAGGTCGATATTCTTCAGGTTATGTTCCCGGGCGCCCCGGATGATGATTTGGTTAGGGGACATCATGAAATCAGGCTCTGAGGGCAGACGGCGGGCGGCTCAAGGGAGGGTCTTACCGGCAGTACCCGGGACATTCTCCCTTGGCGTCTTCTGATTTTTGGGCTTGCGGCCCCGTTTCTTTTTGAGTTCATATTGTTCGAACTTCAGCCCCTTGGCGCGACCGGCGCCCCCCGGCCATAACAGGGGTCCGTCCCCCAATAAATGGGTAATCTCGACCAAGGGCAGTTCCAGGAAGTTGGGGGGGATTATTTTTATTTCCAATTTTTGGCCCCGGGTGGGGCGTTCTTTGTGTCTGGACATGGGCGCCTTCCTGGGCTCAGAGGCACCGGGAAAAACCGGAAACTACTGCTGAGCGGCCGGGCCCCCTCCTGTGTGCGGCGGCGAGCCCGAAAAAGTTATCTATTTAATTTAATGGAGATTGGGGCAAAAAACATCGAAAAAAATTATGCCGGGGGACGATTGGATTAATTAAAGTTGATAACTTATGAAAATATCAAGAGGATATTTTTCGGATGGCCCAATCTCGAAAGTGCTCGGTTCCAGGTGGCGTCTACCGCTCATGGTCCTCAAAAAAAGATCCGACACAGGCTGGAAAGCCTGTGCCACCGAGATTTTTCATATCTTTTGGAGGAGCCACAGGCTCATATCCACCTGCTCACTGCTTACTGCTTACTGCTCACTTTACTAGCGCCGGAACTGCCCCAGCTTGGCGGCCAGTTCCGCCGGGTCTTTGAGGGCAGGACGGCAGGTAAAATCGTGGCACAGATAGGCCGTGGGCCCTTCTCCCAGGGGGCCGTAGGTCCGGGCCGCGGCAGAGAGTTCTTCCAGTAAGGCGCAGTCCGCCGGGTTTTTCAGCAGCAGGCGTCTTTCCGGCAAAAATTGAGGATAAGCTGCGGCCAGCATCTCTTGCAGCCGGGGATCCTGGGGGTCTCCCACCAGGGTGAGATCCAGGGGCGGCAGGAGATAGAGGACCGTCGCGGTCCACAGGTGGGAGAAGCCGAAGGGATTCTCCCGGGCCCGGCCCTGGAAAGCCCGGAGAATGGTCTGGACCCGCTGCCGGTAACGGTCCTCCCCCGTGAGCCGGTGCAGCTTGAGGGAGACCCGGGCGGCCAGGGAATTGCCGGAAGGAATGGTCTGATCGAAGATGCTCTTGGAGCGGATCAGGGGGCTTTCCTGGTCCTGGGACACATAAAAATAGAGGCCGTCCTCCGGGTCCAGGAAATTCTTATCCAGTAGGTCCATTAAACGTTGAGCCGCAGTGAGCCAGGCGGGATCAAAATCCGTTTCATAGAGGTCCAGCAAAGCCAGGGCCAGGGAGGCGTAGTCCTCGGAAAAACCCGGGCCGCTCACTTGCCCGGCAGTGCCACTCCGGTGGAGGACTTCGCCCTCTAGGAGATTATCTAGAAGGTACCGGGCGCCTTGGGCCGCGGTCTCATAATAGCGCCGTTCTCCCAGGACCTGGGCCCCCAGGGCCAGGGCGGAAATCATCAGGCCGTTCCAGGAGACGATGATTTTTTCATCCCGGTGGGGCTTAACCCGGGTTTCCCGGACCTGGCGCAGGGCCTCCAGGGCCCGGTTAAGCTCCTCCTCCACCTGCTCCGGGGACAGGGAAAAGCGGGCCGCCAGTTCCCCGGCGGTCAGGGGCCGGGTCAAGATGTTCCCGCCCTCGAAATTTCCCTCCCGGGTTACTCCCAAAGCCGCGGCCGCCAGCGCCGCCCGGTCGGAGCCCACCACCCGCTCCATTTCCTCCAGGCTCCAGACGTAAAATTTCCCTTCCATCCCTTCACTGTCCGCGTCCCAGCCGGCATAGAAGCCGCCCTCCGGGGCCTGCATCTCCCGGAGGACAAAATCCAGGGTCTCGGCGGCGACGCGCCGGGACTGAGGGGTCCCGCGCAGCTGATAATGGGCCAGATAGAGGGGAACCAGGAGGGCGTTATCATAGAGCATCTTCTCAAAGTGGGGCACCACCCAGGCCGCATCCACGGTGTAGCGATGAAAGCCGCCCCCCAACTGGTCGTAGATGCCGCCCCGGGCCATCTTGTCCAGGGTCAAGGCCAGTTTTTCCAGCACCGGGGGCTCGCCCAGGAAACGGTAATAATGGAGGAGAAAGCCCAGTTCCAGGGAACGGGGAAACTTGGGAACCTGGCCCAGGCCGCCGTTAACCGCATCAAAATCCTGGAGCAGGAATTGGGCCGCCTGGAACACGGCGTGCTGGTCGGGTTCCGGACCTTGGCCGCCCACCACCCCCATTTTTTGCAAATGGTCCAGTACCCGGCGGGAGAGTTCGGCGATCTGCTCCTGGTTCTGGTGGTAGGCCTGGTTCAGGGCCAGGAGCAGCCGGGGAAGACCCGGCAGCCCGCCCCGGTCCGTGGGGGGAAAATAAGTGCCGCCGTAAAAGGGCTTCAGGTCCGGGGTAAGAAAGACGCTCATGGGCCAGCCCCCCCGGCCGGTGAGGGCGGTGACCACGTTCATGTAGGTCTCATCCAAATCCGGCCTTTCTTCCCGGTCCACCTTGATACTGACGAAGTTCTCGTTTAACAAGTTGGCAATGCCTTCGTCTTCGAAGGATTCGTGGGCCATAACATGGCACCAATGGCAGGTGGAGTAGCCGATGCTCAAGAAAATGGGCTTATCCTCCCGGCGGGCCCGCTCCAGGGCCTCCGGCCCCCAGGGGTGCCAGTCCACGGGGTTATGGGCATGCTGCTGCAGATAAGGGCTGGTGGTCTGGGCCAGGCGGTTGGGGGGGCGTTCCGGGTCCATGGGGATTCCTTTGTTTTATATTCCCTTAAATTAACCGGCCAAGGCCGGCAGGCGAGAAGATCATTTTCAATAAAGATAAGTACGTCAATGGGAGTTGCAAGGTGGAACGTCAGGGAGGAAATCCTGGCAGGGGCCGGAATTGCCAAGACCTTGGGAATACCGGCCCCTTAAGACTTTTGGGAAAATTTATTCAATCTTATATCATTTTCAAGGTCCCGGTCCAGGTCTCGAAATCGGCCTCCCGGCCCGGCCGCTCATCCTGCCGATAAAAAATCGCATAAGTCATGTTTTTCCAGCCGATAAAGGAACGATCACGCCCGGCCTTTTGATAACGGCTGCGCCAGGTGCCGGTATTGAGATAAATCTGCTCCCGCTCCCCCCTTATCCGCAAAGGGACCACCAGGGGGTCATGGGTATGGCCGTAGACCACATAACGAAAAGGATCAGAGATCAGGACCGGCTCATCCGGGGCCGCTTCCCTCAGGGGGTCGGCATACCGTAAGTCCATGGCTTTACTGGCCAAGGACAAGAGTTTCTCCAGGGAAAAGACCTTAAATTTATCCAAGATATACAGGGCAATTTGAATTTGATCGGCCTTATCAAAGGGGTCCAGCCACTTATCATGCCGTTCGTACCAGCTCTGCACGAACTCGAGATCGTTAAAATCCCTGATGACCACATCCACCGTATCCTCGACTAAATCCAGGAGCCATCCGGGTTGATCCTTCACCTGATAGAGCAGCCATTCGATGACCGCGCCAAAGGGCCGGACATTGTCGATTTGTTGAAAATTCTCGATGATTCTGTCTTTTTCGGCTTGGGGAATGGTGAGGTTATCCAGGCGGAGCTTTAATTCATAGGGCAACCTGGACAGCAGTTCGGTGGTAATGGGATCGCCGATGGGGACCTTTTGATAATCCTCGCTTCTGAAGGCCGAGCTGCCTTCATAATTATAGGAATCAAATTCATGACCGTGGCGGGCGAAGACGCCGTAATCCACAAACGGCCGGAAATAGGGAAATTCCGACGCCGGATCGTGGCTTAAGCCCAGGCTATCACAGACCTTCTTCCTCAGACTGGACCACTGATTGACGAGCCGGTCGTGGTTGCCGGGAAAATAGCGGATTATTGGATGGTCCGAGACTGGCGTCTTTGAGGGGAGGAAGGATCTGCTTACAGCCGCGTCAGGGTATCGAACTCATCCTCCCGGGCCAGGGAGAGCAGTTCGGCCAGGAGTTTTTGCAGTTCCCCGGCGTCCTGGAACTTAATCTCCAGGTGGAAGTCTGGACCCTCCAGGGCCGGAGGCGGCTGGAGGCGAAAGCGGGAATGGTGCCGGAGGCCCAGGCGCTGCAACCCGGTCTGAAAGGCTTCCTGGGCCGCAAAGAAGCGAGGGGTGACCAGCTTCTGAAGTTGCAGGCGCAAGGCCGCGGCCCGGGATTGGGGGGTCCCCCTACCCTCCTCCAGATGGCGCCGCAACTCCTCCCGGGAGAGGATCGCCGCCGGATTGGTTCCTTCCCGGCGGGCCAGCAGCTCCAGACCCTGGAGAAATTCCTCCTGCTTGCTCTGGGAAAAAGGCAATTGCTCCAGAAAGGGCGCCGCCGCCTCCCGGTCCGCCGGTTCCCAGGCATCCAGCATAGCCGCGGCGGCCAGGGCCAGGCGGCCCCGGGCCGCCAGCTGCTTAAGCGGCTCCTCCAAAGAGGCCAGGGACTGGAGGCGCTCTAAAATAGCGAAGGAGGGGGCCAGGCCCAAACAGGGCAGAAACTTGTGGATGACGGTCTGCCGCTCCCAATGCTGCAGGAGCCGGGAGGCCAGCAGGGCCTGTTCCCAGGGGTTAAAGGTCCGGTTAAAGGCGTTGTCGTGGAGGTGGACCAGGAGACAGCGGGCCTCCGGCGTATCTTTCGGCAGGACCCGGGCGGTTATCTGCTGCCAACCCAATTGGACCGCAGCCATAAGGCGCTTATAGCCGGTAACCGCCTGGAAGCGGTCTTCTTGGACGACCCGCAGCCAGGGGGGATTGAGCAGCCCCGCTTCCTCCAGGGAGGCTTGCAGGCAGGTTAAATCGCCGGGAGGCGAGAAAACAAAGGTGCGATCTTCTAAGTCCAGCGCGCTTAAGGGAACTTCCTGGAGGGGAGCCTCGACGCTCATAAACGGTATGGCTAAATCCTCTTTTCAGAAAATGGCCTAATACCAGTAGCCATAGGGATAATAAGGCCGCGGTGGATAATAACCGTAGTAAGGCGGCGGGTAGCCTCGGGGAGGAGGATAGGCGCCAGGAGGTTGTCCGCTGCCGGGCGGCTGGCTGTATGCCGGGGGTTGATTATTGGTCGGCGGTTGATTGCCGGCGGGGGGCTCCAGCTCTCCTGGTGGCTGAACACCTTCCGGGGGCGGAATTTCTTTGGGGAGCTTATCGGGCTGGGAACCATACTGCCGGTAGTAATCATCCTGACGGCGGCGGTAGTCTTCCTGGTACTGTTGCTGCTGGCGATCATAATTCTCCCGGTCCTGTTGCTGCCTCTGGTAATACTCTCTCCGGGCCTGCTCCCGCTTCTGGTAATATTCCGTCCATCGCTGCTGACTCTCCGGCGAGAGGCGGTTCCAAGCGGCGTCATCCTGGGACGGCGGATAAGGCGGATAGGCGGTGACGCACCCCATAACCATGGCGGCGGCCAAAACCGCCATACCCGCCAGCCTGAAGAGATGCACGGTAATCATGCCCCCAAGAATAGAACCGCGTTTATGCACTAAATCATTTAAAATATGATTCTTTAGACCGAAATTCCCGGGAAAAGTTAAGGTTATTATTTCCCCCAGCCACCAGGAATCAACTGGTCAAGATCTTCTTCTAATCCCCCATTAGCGGCAAGAGCAAACCGGAGAGTGTGGGTGGTATCCTGCCGGTATGCCTCACATCCCGGTGGAACATGGGCCAGCTCGATGCCGCCGGACCGCCGCAGTCGGTGTTGATGGCATAGAGGGTGGAGCCGCCGCCGATATAAACCACGCCGTCCGGGCCGATGATCGGAGATGAGTCTGCCCCGCCAGTGGAGTAGGTCCATCTCTGGCTGCCGTCCCCGGGATTGACCGCGTGCAGCTTGTTGCCATGAGAGCCCACATAGATGACGCCGCTGGCCCCCACCGCCGGGGAGGACCAGATCGGGCCGCCGGTCAGGTAGGACCATTTGCTGGCGCCGTCGGCATTGACCGCATAGAGGCGGTTGTCCGTGGCCGAGCCGATATAGATAGTGCCGTCGGGCGCAAGGGCTGGAGAGGACCAGATAGTCGCAGTAGACCCGGACAGGGAACGGGACCACTTTATGGTGCCATCGCCATTAACCGCGTAGAGCTTGCCGTCATAACAACCGAAGTAGATAGTGCCATCAAAACCCAGGGCCGGAGAGGAATAGATGGCGCCGTCCGCATTAAAAGTCCATTTTACGTCACCATTGGGTTTGACGGCGTAGAGATTCATGCCACTGCCCGAATAGATGATGCCATCCGGGCCGATGGCGGGCGAGCTTGCGCTGCCAACACTGTCGGTAGACCAGATGAGACTGCCGTTCTTGACGGCATAAAGCATGTTGGTATTATAGGTACCAAAGTAGACGGCGCCATCCCTCCCTAGCGCCGGAGAGGATTCAATATTTTTTCCGGTGGGGTAAGACCAGGCCAAGCCGCCGTCAGTTGTCCGGATGGCATAAAGAGTCCCATCGTCGTAAGTCCCGATATAGACATTACCATCCGCGCCAATCGCCGGCGAAGAATAAATGATAGGAACGCCGGTAGTATACTTCCATTTCGGGCTGCCATCGGCATTAGCCGCGATAATCGCGCTTTGCGTACCGCCACTGGTGCCGAAATACACCGCGCCGTCCGGTCCCAGGGCCGGGGAGGAATAAATCGCGCCACTGGCCGCATCGTACTGCCACTTCAGGGAGCCGTCGGCCGCGGCCCCGGCTAAGGTGCTGGTCAGCAGCAGCCCGGCGGCCGCCCACACGCCGAGGAAAAGTAACTTGCGGAGTGTCTTCATTTACTTCTCTCCTTAGACTCTTCCCCCAAATTTTAGATAATAATTCTTACCCAAATTCACCCTACTCATAATTAGATATGGATGTCAATTGCTGTTTACCCAATAAAACCTGAGGCAACTTAGGGGCTGCCGCAGGCCATGCCTGCAATACCTGCGAAAAACCAGGAATCGAGTAGGAGGGGGCCTTACGGCCCCCGTCCTCTCACACCACCGTGCGTACGGTTCCGTACACGGCGGTTCCTGAAGCACCTTGAGACCTCCGCAGATAATCAAGCAGCGACACGAGTCCCATGTCATCAAAGAAGCGCTTCGGGAAGGCCGCGTTCATATGAGAGGCCCCGGAGTTCCACCACGGACCACGCCCGTTAGTGGCCGATTTCCAGGCCC
>JBMORF010000034.1:0-18122 GCA_049322315.1 Thermodesulfobacteriota bacterium
GCCGTGGTGTCTTACAATGTCTTGGTTTTGGGGATGTTGCTGCAGGCAAAATAAGGCGGACCTCTCCAGGGCTTCCCGGCCAGGGGAGAGGTCTGCCCGGAAGAGGGGAAAATTAGGCCCAAAGGCCTGGCTAACCGGCAAATTCGCTGTCATAGGTTTTGATTAATCAGAGCGCCGCCTAGAAATGGCCTGCCGACGCTAAAACACCAACATAAAATCACGACTTTCTGGATGAGAACTAGATAAACGCATCGCCGAATACAAGGCCCTGGCCGACGAGTTTTGCGAAAAGTACGACACCATCCGGGAAGAGTGGAAGACCTATTGCGAGGGACGGTGGCCCGGTTCCTGGAAGCTCATGGAGCCGCACTATCCCAGCAAAGCGGCGTTGCGGGCGAAGTTCGACATGTACTACATCATCACCGAGATCAAGGCGGCTGGGCCTCCCACTAAGACCACGGCCCCGGAGATCATGGCGGCTTATGAACGGGCCAATGCCGAACTGGAGGCCAGGTGCAAGGAAGTCGTCGAGATGGCTTTTCTGGACTACCAGAAACGCATCCGGGAAGTGGTCACCGGCCTGTCCGTGTCTCTGAAAGAAGGCAAGGTGATCCGGAATGATTCTTTGGAAAAGGTGCGCAACCTCCACGATTGGGCCCGGGAGATGAACATCTTCGGGTACAAGCCCCTTGAGAAAGCCCTGGCCGAACTTAAAGCCGGCCTGGATGGGGTGGATATCAGGGTCCTGAAGGACAACGACACCCTCAAGGGGCAGTTGGCCGGCCTGGCTGAACAGGTGGCCGCGGTGGCTGCCAAGACCGAGGACGTGAGCATGGTGTCCGGGAATTACCGGCGCATGATCGACCTGAGTTAAGAGGTGCCCAATGGACATCATGCAGATTCGAGGAAGGCGAGTGCACCTCTCTACCCTCCATACCCGGGACGGCTATGGCAACGGTCCGATTACCGTGGGTTGTGGAGTTTATAGAGAGGCGCATGGCCGGGAAGAGTGGACCGGCGAGAGCATCCGCGGTGAGATTCCCACTGGGGAACTGATTAAGTGGGGGCTCAAAAAGGGCTACCTTAAATTCGTGCAACTGCGGGAGGAAGAGACATGAGCGCACCAACGTCTTCGGCAACCATCATGTTCGTGCGACGTGAAGTCGCATAAGTAATTGTTTTGCCTCACTTAAATAATGAGGACAAAACCTCCTGTTCCGTCAGGAGTAGCCTACCAGGACATGCGGAGGCGGTAACGCTTCGGTGTGAAGCTCCTGGGACAACGTAACCCCCCAATAATGGATAGTCTGAGTCGTGAGGCAAAGACAATAACTGCAAGCGTCAATGCGGTTGGGGTGCCAGGCTTGATGGCATGGTCAACGTAAGTGAACAGCCAGTAAACACCGTGATGGTTGAAAGGCTAAAGACGCTGATAAGCCTTAGCCAAAAATGGCACGTAGCTGGTCAATCTCTTGAACATTGAGATTGCACGGACATAAAGCTACCGGTGGAGAGGCTGGACCTAATCCATCATGTTACTTATGTGAAACACGGTAAGCCTGTATCTCTCCCAAATCTGGGTAGGAAGGCCGTAAGGCCCAACAATGGAGGTGCAGGTAGAGGAGGATGGAGAAAGCGAATGCCTGGTTGTAATGACCTGGATAGGGATTGAGTTCTTTTGACAACATCATCCCGCACGAAAGTGAGCAGACTTCCATCTGGTCTTTCAATGCAAGAAACGGATGCGAACTTCTTGGAAAGGAGGAAGCATGAAAACGAAAGCCCATAAAGCAGACGCAGTTTCCTCCGGCAAGCCGGGAGGGTCCTGGCATCAGATTGACTGGTCCAAGACAAACCAGCATGTCAGAAGGGTGCAACTGCGTATTGCAAAGGCAACACGGGAAGGTAAGACGAGGAAAGTTAAAAACCTCCAAAGATTGCTGACCCACTCATTTCACGCCAAAGCTTTAGCGGTGAAAAGAGTTACTGAAAATCAAGGCAAAGCAACGCCAGGTGTCGATGGTCAAACCTGGTCAACTCCTGATGACAAATGGAAGGCCATTTCGTCTCTCAAAAGGAGAGGATACAAACCGCTCCCACTGAGACGGATGTATATCCCGAAAAGTAATGGCAAGAAGCGTCCCTTGGGAATCCCCACGAAAAAGGACTTGGCTATGCAGGCGCTGTATAAGCTTGCCTTGGAGCCGGTTGCAGAAACCCTTTCCGATAAAAACTCCTATGGATTCCGGCCGGAAAGGGCTTGCGCCGACGCCATTGAACAATCCTTCATCGCATTGGGCAGGAAGAACTCAGCCCAGTGGATTCTCGAAGGCGATATCAAGTCTTGCTTTGACGAAATAAGTCATGACTGGTTGATGAACAATATCCCAATGGATAGAGGGATTCTCCGGAAATGGCTAAAGGCCGGATACATCGACCGCAAGAAGCTCTTTCCCACAGTAGCAGGCACCCCGCAGGGAGGAATCATTTCGCCTCTGCTGTCTAACATGACACTGGACGGACTTGAAAAGGAACTCATTCGTTTCCGGGATCGTAAAGTGAACTTTGTTAGGTATGCGGACGACTTCATTGTCACCGGCGACTCGAAAGAATTGCTGGAACAGGAAGTTAAGCTTGTAATTATTGGGTTTCTCAAGGAAAGAGGTTTAACCTTATCCGAAGAGAAAACTAAGGTTACGCATATTGAGGAAGGCTTTGACTTTCTTGGTCAGAACATCCGTAAATACAACGGAAAGTTACTGATCAAGCCTTCCAAGAAGAATGTTACGACTTTCTTGGAAAAGGTAAAGAAAGTCTTGAAGGGAAACATGGCGGCAAAGCAGGAAAACTTGATTGGACTGCTTAACCCGATCATTCGAGGATGGACAAACTATCACCGTCATGTTGTGGCCAAGGAAATCTTCAATCGGGTCGATCATCAAATTTGGCAGAAGTTGTGGCAATGGTGTAAACGCCGACATCCGAACAAGGGTCGGAGATGGATCAAGAACCGATACTTCCATACGATCAAATCCAGAGATTGGGTCTTCGCCGTCAGGGTTAAGAGGGACGATGGCAGATCTAAGGATTTGGAATTGTACCGATCTATGAACACTCCCATCCACAGGCATGTGAAGATCAAAGCTGAAGCCCACCCCTATGACATGGCTTGGGAACCCTACTTTGAGAAACGACAAACCCTCAAAGTTAAGGATGACCTGGCCCTCTATGGGCGGGTCAAGAAACTTTGGCAGGCTCAGAAAGGTAAATGTCCGATCTGCCAGAAAGACTTCTCTAATGAAACAGGGTGGCACATGCATCACGTCATCCCGAGGCTTCAAGGCGGAAAAGGTATCCTGTCAAATCTTCAGCTTTTGCATCCGAACTGCCATCGGCAGTTGCATAGCCAAGATTGTAAGTGTGTTTCCGCCCCTTCTCAACCATAAGGGGGTGTTGAAAGGCTTGAGCCGGATGCTGGGAAACTGGCACGTCCGGTTCTTAGGGGGGGATTGTGTGGCAACACTCTGTCCCTACCCGACCCGGTAAGCTGCTTTGATCAGGAAATCAGGGCGTTGCTGGAAAGGGAATATGACATTGAGTTTAAGCCCCAAGTGTTCGGGCCTAATTTCGAGATCGAAACAAAGCGCCTCTATGCCAGCATGGAAATCGACATCCAGGAGGGGCTGCTGGTTTTCTCGGATGGTGAGGCCCGGTATGGCGAATTCGCCGAACTGGAAGAATTTTTGGTCAAGAAAGGCATCCCTTTTGATCGGGAAAGCTCAATGGACTGGGACCGCCCCCCGGTTACCCGGGTTTTCCGTCCCGGCGATCCCCCTTTGGATGGGGATATCCCGGACGACGAAAGCTCCGGCGTAGTGGTGGAAATCAAGAAAAAGATTAGAGCAGCAGGGGACAAAGCAATCTCTGAAATCCCGATTTTGCGGGAAATCATGGATTGCATAGAAGAGGTATTCCCCACCTATCCCTCCCTGATGGATTGGGTAAAGGAGGAGGCCACGATATGAACCACCCCATGAAGGGCACCGAAGGCCAGGACCGGGAATCCTACACCGATACCCAGGACCGGGAGAGTTATACCACCGTGGAGACCGGCGAATGCCGGATCTGCGGCGATGAACATGAACTCGATGGACTTCAAGACGGCCTGTGCTATGTCTGCCGGGAATTCCCCGAAGGGTCTTATGAATGGCATCTTGCCATCCGCTTCAAGGGCGGAGACCCCACCAGTGATGAACGGGACGCCTTCCGGTCTGGCTGGCTCCGGGCCTTGTATGAGGTCAATGAGCGCCTGGTCGCCGGCGCTGGCTTAGGCCAGGTCCTCAAGGACCTGGAACCGAGAAGGGAGGCCAAATCATGATCGAATGTCGAGGCCGCAATGGCTGGTTCAAGCTGCATCGTGCGAACGTGGATGTTTATGAAACCATGGATCGGGCGGCGGTTTCCCTTGAATCCAAGAGCAGATGGCATGATGTGCCGCCCATCTACTTTTACGGCCCCAAGGCCGAGGTTGAGGCCCTGCTGCTGGACCTGTTGGAGAAGGTGAGGGCGATAGGCGGGCCGTCATTTTATTGCGACGACTGCGCCCGTGAGCATGATTTGCCCCATCCCCTGAATCATCGGGTATGGGGTATCTGCCCCGTATGCAACGAAGGGGAACGGTTCGTAAATCAGAATCTTGGCGAGCCGGGAAAGTGAGGACGAGGCAATGAACGAGCAAGGTCTGAATATTCGATTTCTCGCCCAAGGGATGATCAAACTTTCCCCGGAAGAGTTGCCGGAAGGCTTCTTCTCCTGGGCACGGGAAGATCAGATCAAGTGGGCCAAGGACTATTGGGACCGCCTCTCCAGGGAAGACCTGTTGGACGGTGTCGCTTATCTCACCATCGAAGAAGATTCGGTACCGGATTGCCTGGAGATGGACAACGAAAATTACGATATTCTGGCCCAAACCCCGGCCTGGAGAGCCTTTGATCAGCCTGGGTCGAGTGCCTTAGAGCCGGTAGAACCGGAGGAGTGAAGCCATGCCGGTAATAGGCCTGTGCGACGTGAAGTCGCATAAGTAATTGTTTTGCCTTACAAATAGTGAGGACAAAACCTCCTGTTCCGTCAGGAGTAGCCTACCAGGACATGCGGAGGCGGTAACGCCTTGGTATGAAGCTCCTGGGACAACGTAACCCTCCAATAGAGGATAACCCAAACCGTGAGGTAAGGATGACAATCGTAAGCGTCTGCGATTGGGGTGCCAGGCTTGATGGTATGGTCAACGTAAGTAAACAGCCGTTAAACGCCGTGATACCGAACAAGCTTAAGACGCTGATAAGCTTGAGCCAAAAGGCAACGTAGCGGGACATTTCCTTGGACCTTGGAAATGCACGGACATAATCGCTACTGGTGGAAAGGCTGGACCTAACCCATCATGTTACTTATGCGAAACATGGTAAGCCTGTATCTCTCCCTATTGGGTAGAAAGGCCGTAAGGCCCGACGATGGAGGTGCAGGTAGAGGAGGATGGAAAAAGCGAAGGCCGGGGTGTAATGACCCGGATAGGGGTTGAGTCCTTTGGACAACATTATCCCGCACGAAAGTGAGCAGACTTCCATCTGGTCTTTCAATGCAAGAAACGGATGCGAACTTCTTGGAATAGGAGGAAGCATGAAAACGAAAGCTCAAGAAGCTGACGCAGTTTCCTCCGGCAAGCTGGAGGTTTCTTGGCACCATATTAACTGGTACAAGGCCCACCAGCATGTCAGAAGGATGCAACTGCGTATTGCAAAGGCAACACGGGAAGGTAAGTTGCGGAAAGTTAAATCCCTTCAAAGACTTCTAACCCACTCTTTTCACGCCAAAGCTTTAGCAGTGAAAAGGGTTACTGAAAATCAAGGCAAAGCAACGCCAGGTGTCGATGGACAAACCTGGCCAACTCCTGACGCCAAGTTTCAAGCCGTTCCATCCCTCAAACGGAAGGGTTACCACCCTCTCCCACTGAGGCGGGTTTACATCCCGAAAAACAACGGTAAGATGCGCCCCTTGGGAATCCCCACGATGAAGGATCGAGCCATGCAAGCGTTGTATAAGCTCGCCCTGGAACCGGTTGCAGAAACCCTCGCCGATGGAAACTCTTATGGCTTCCGCCCGGCAAGAGCCTGTGCCGACGCCATCGAACAATCCTTCAGAGTTTTGGGCAATAAATATCGCTCAAAGTGGATTCTCGAAGGCGACATCAAGTCATGCTTTGACGAAATAAGCCATGATTGGTTGATGAACAACGTCCCTATGGACAGAGTGATTCTCCGGAAATGGCTGAAGGCCGGATACATCGACCGTAAAAGGCTCTTCCCAACAGAAGCAGGCACTCCACAAGGAGGTATCATTTCGCCTACCCTGTCTAATATGACACTGGACGGACTCGAAAAGGAACTGAAAACTTTCCGGGGACGTAAGGTGAACTTTATTAGATATGCGGATGATTTCATTGTTACTGGTAGTTCAAAAGAACTGCTGGAACAAGATGTCAAACCTGTAATATCGAGGTTTCTCAAAGAAAGAGGTTTAACCTTATCCGAAGAGAAAACCAAGATTACGCATATTGAGGAAGGCTTTGACTTTCTTGGTCAGAACGTCCGTAAGTATAACGGGAAGCTTCTGATCAAACCTTCTAAGAAGAACGTTAAAACCTTCTTGGAAAAGGTAAGGAAAGTTCTGAAGGCAAACATGACGGCCAAGCAGAAAAGCTTGATTTGTTTGCTCAATCCGATAATCCGTGGTTGGGCAAACTATCATCGACATGTGGTGGCCAAGGAGACCTTCAGTTGGATTGACTATCAAATTTGGCTGAAGTTGTGGCAATGGTGTAAACGTCGGCATCTTAATAAGGGTAAAAGATGGATCAAAGCCAGATACTTCCATAAAATCGGACCCAGGGAATGGGTATTTGCCGCCAAAGTTAAGAAGGACAACGGCAAAATCGACTTTATGAGACTGTATTCGGCGGCGAGCACTCCCATCCGCAGGCATGTGAAGATCAAAGCTGAAGCCCACCCCTATGACATGACTTGGGAACCCTACTTTGAGAAACGACAAACCCTCAAAGTTAAGGATGACCTGGCCCTCTATGGGCGGGTCAAGAAACTTTGGCAGGCTCAGAAAGGGAAATGTCCGATCTGCCAGAAAGACTTCTCTAAAGAAACAGGGTGGCACATGCATCACGTCATCCCGAGGCTTCAAGGCGGAAAAGGTATCCTGTCAAATCTTCAGCTTTTGCATCCGAACTGCCATCGGCAGTTGCATAGCCAAGATTGTAAGTGTGTTTCCGTCCCTTCTCAACCATAAGGGGGGTGTTGAAAGGCTTGAGCCGGATGCTGGGAAACTGGCACGTCCGGTTCTTAGGGGAGGGGGTTTCAGCAATGAAACCTCCTTACCCGACTGAAAATGTGGAGCACCCCGAATACGGCGTGATAGCGGTGGACCTGGACCTGCTGCGAGAGCAGCTTGAGTGGCTCGAAAATCTTCCAGGTTATGACACCTGCATCCCGGTTTGTGAGGAGCGGGAAGGACTGTTAAACCTGCTGGGCGGCATTATCGACCTGGCAAACCCTGAGGATTAGGAGGTGATGGCATCCGGAAGTATCCTTTAAGGATAAATACTTCAAGTTCAAGTTCAGGGAGGATTGATGTTCACCAGTTATTTCTGGCGATTTAATTTACACCATTATCCCTGCCTTGTCTCCATCGCCTGGAAAACCCCGGAGTGGTTTAGAGGCCGGCGCTACCCGGCCCTGGCCCCCAAGGGCAGGATGCTCAAAATGGGCGAAGAGGAGTACCGGCAGAAATACCGGCTGATCCTGAACCGGCTGGACCCGAGAAAGGTGTACGAAGACCTGGGGCAGGATGCGGTGATTCTGTGCTGGGAGCAGCCCGGGGAATTCTGTCACCGGCGCCTGGTCGCCGCCTGGCTGGAGGAGGCCCTGGGGGTAACGGTGCCGGAGTTACCTGGTAACTATAACCCCCATCAAAAAGACCTTTTTGAATAAGGAGATGTTTATGGCTAAGAAACCCACCGGCGATTGCGCCACCTGCTCTTACTGGCGCAGGAGAAACAACCCCATCAAGGGCAAGGCCATTCCCGGAGGCACCGGGAAGTGCACCCGGAAAGAGGGGCTGTGTGAGAACCCCAGACCCAAGAACCCCATTCCCGAGCGGAAAGGGAAACCCAAAAAAGAAGGGGGCCTGCGTCCACAGGCCCCCCAAATTCAAAATTCTGGAACGGGATCAGTTGCGTTGGCTTCAATATACCCGAACCCTGCCCAGCCGCGCAAGGTTTTTCCAAAGGCTGCCCTCGAAGAACTGGCGTTGTCCATCAAGGAGCAGGGACTGATCGAACCCCTGGTGGTGGTGGCCAAGGGAGAGAAGTTCATGCTCATCGCTGGGGAAAGGCGTTGGCGGGCTTGCCAGATGGTCGGATTAACTGACGCCCCGGTAAGAATCCTGGAGGCCGATGACCGGCAGATTGCGGAAATGGCCCTGGTTGAGAACATACAGCGCCAGGACCTGACTCCTCTGGAAGAAGCCCGAGCCTTTAAGGAGATGCTGGACAAGAACGGCTATACCAAGGAGGAACTGGCCCAGAAGCTGGGGTTCAAGCAGGTGTGGCGGGTAGATGAGCGTTTGTCGCTCTTGAACCTGGCTCCAAAGTTCCAGGACGCCCTGACCTTCGGGATTATCACCCCTTCCCAGGGCTTTGAGATCAGCCGCCTATCGGATGCCGAAGATCAGGAGGTGGTGTTCAGGAAGATCAAGGCCGGGGAGCTCCCCACGTATAAGCATTTACGGCGTTTCGTAACCGCCATGGTGGACTCGAAAAAGGACAAGGTCCTGTTTGCCATGCCCAAAAAGCAGGACCTGGAGATCGTCTCCCGCTGGGAAAAGACCCTGGATGCGGTCACCAGTTTGATCGTCAAGTCCTTCTCTCCGGAAGACTGCAAGGTGCTGGCCCGGGTTTGCCAGGGCAACGCCCAAGTGAACCTGATCAAGATCGACCTCATCATCAAGCATCTGAACCTGGTGAAAAAGGCCATGCTGGAGAACGCCAGCCGGCAAGAGGTCTATGGCATTATTAACGGCGGAGCTAACCTCGTCCCGGTGGAACAATTGACCCCCGCATAAAACGAGGCTTAAACGTGATGTGCAAAGGCGAGTGATCCGATCACCCGTCTTTTTCATTTTTGAGGGATAACAATTTCATGGGCCCACTTTAGTGGGCCTTTTCAAATTCTGAGGAGGGAATCGACATGCAAGTGAATATCGAACGCGAGACTTTGTTAAAGGGAATCGGCCACGCCCTGGGTGTGGTGGACAAACGGGGAAGCCTCCCCATATTGAGCCATTGCCTGCTCCAGACCAACGGCAACGGGGTCTTCATTTCGGCAACCGACTTAGAGATCAGCTTCCGGGGGTTTTATCCCGCGGAAGTGGCGGAGCCGGGGGCGCTGACGGTACAGGCCAGTTTTTTCAACAACCTTATCAAGGACCTGCCCAAAGGTCCCCTGGCCCTGGTGGGCACGGACAAGGCCGCCATGGAGATCCGGACGGGTGACTCTCATTATCAACTTTACGGCCTGTCCGCGGCGGAGTTTCCGGCCCTCCCGGAGACGGCCGAAGAAAATCTGGTGGAGGTGGAAAGCCGCTTGCTGAAGGAGATGATCCATAAAACCATCTTTTCGGTATCCGGCGAAGACCTGCAATATAACCTCTCCGGCATCTTCTGGGAGAAAGTGGAGACCGAGGAGGGCATCTTCCTCCGCCTGGTCTCCACCGATGGCCACCGCCTCACCCTGGTGGACCGGGTTCTCCCCGAGAGCGAACAACTGGACCTGGGTGAGGGCATCCTGGTGCCTTTCAAGGCCATGCGGGAAATCGGCCGCTTCCTGGACGGACAGGAGAAGGTGACTTTAGGCCTGAGCAAGAAAACTCTGGCCTTGCAGGCAGCCGATAAACATCTCTTTATCCGGCTCCTGGACCGGAAGTTCCCCGAGTACCGCCGCATCATTCCGGAAGGGTTTGCTTACCGCTTCTCGGTCAACCGTAAGGAGCTAACCGACACCCTGAAGCGTATCGCCCAGCTTTCCTCAGACCGTTTCAAAGGCGTGATCTTCAACCTGGCCGCGGACTCCGCCGAAGTCACCTTCGCCAACCCGGACGTGGGGGAAGGCCGGGAACTGCTCCCGGTGACCTTAGAGGAGGGCGATGCAGCCCAGCTTCCTTTGGAAGTAGGTTTCAACGCCCGCTATCTCCTGGAGCCGCTCCAGGTCATGACCAGCGACAAGGTCTTCCTGGAAATCAATGACCGGGATCACCCCTGCCGGATTATGGAACCGGGAGATTCTCATTATATCAGCTTAATTATGCCTATGAGTCTTTAGGGCAAAAACCAATCTCATTAACCAGGGGAGGTGATCAATGTCGCCTCCCCCCATTCCATTCAGGAGGAATCTATGGCTATCAAAAACCTGGTCCCCCGGCTGGCCGAGCGGGGGAAAATTAAGATCGGGGAGCGCGGCGAGATCAAAACTTCCCAGCAAGGGAAGCAATTCTCGCAGCCGAAAAAATTGGATCATTTTGTGGTGACCACGATGCAGCGGGACGCGGCCGGCCGGATGCTCCCGGATCTGGAGTTGATGCGGAAGTTGGCCCCCCAGGGAGGCAAGCTGAAAGAACTGCCGGTGATGCTCCTTTATAACGATCCGGACATCAACTTTCAGACTCGGTATTCTTGTTACATCGGCAACCGACTGTGGTGTTGCGGCGATGGGGAAGGTGCCCAGCGCTTGGAGCAGGACGGGAAATATCAACCTGTCCCCTGCCCTTGCCTGCGCCTGGAGTCCAACTATGGAGGTAAGGATCGGTGTAAGCCCAACGGCACCTTGCAGGTGTTGCTTCAGGGAGTGGACAGGATCGGGGGGGTGTGGAAATTCAGGACGACCTCATGGAACAGTGTTAACTCCATCATGTCCTCCCTGAAACTGATCCAGGCCATCACCGGCGGGGTCCTGGCGGGTATCCCCTTGAAACTTGTGCTCAGTCCCAAGACGGTGACAGTGCCTGGATCTGGGCAAAATATGGTGGTCTATATCGTGAGTCTGGAATTCCCCGGTACCGAGCAGGAACTGGCCAAAATCGGTTACGACATTGCCAAACGCCGGGCCGACCACAAGGCCAAGATGGACCTGATCGAGGCCGAGGCCCGGAAGGCCCTGGAGCACCTGGAAGAGACCCCGGAAGAAATGCGGGAGGTGCAGGAGGAGTTCTACCCGGAAGGAGTGACCATCGAGGTGCAGCCCGAAGTGGGGCAGGCGTCTGAACCGGTACCGGGAGAAGACGCTCCCGAGGCCAGCCCTCCTGAGCCGGGTGAGAAGCAGGAAGCACCTGGACAAATTTCTTCTTCGCCCGAGCTGGTACCGGCAGAGGATCCGGTGCCGTTGTCCTGGGATTCTCCCCCTCCGCCACCCCAGCCCTCTGCGAATCCAAAAACCAACAAGGGCAAAAAAGGTTCGCCCACGCCCCCGCCATCGCCGCCAGGCGAAATGGTGGAAGAAGGCAAAACTACCCTCTTTTAATCCTGAAATGATGAGGCTAAAAGCGAGCCCCGGGGCGATTGGGGGTTTCCCCATAAACCCCTTTTCACCCCGGGGCAGAGCCTCAGTCAAACTTTGCGAGAATTTAAACTACCATTCCTGGGACTTCAATCAGGCCCCAGAGATGAACCCTTATGAAGGAGCTGAGACATGACGGTCAAAAAGACAACCCAATATTCTTTTTCCCGCCTCGACCTTTACGAGAAGTGCCCTTGGGCGTATAAAAAAGTCATCCTGGAAGGAGTCCCCCGTGTTTCCAACGAGGCCATGGTCACCGGGAAGACGGTCCATGCCCTAATCGCCGATTACCTGCTGCGGCTCATCAGCTTGAAGCAGCAGACCGACTGGGAATGGGCGGAAAGGGCAGCCCCCAAAGATGCTTCACCTGATGTCCTGCAAATCTGGCAGAGATTTTATAACTCGTTCATCCTGCCCGCCGCGCTTGAGTTCTTCGGGGTGGAGCACAAGCTGGCCTTTAACCGCGACTGGCAACCGTGCGAGTTTTCCTCCATGGATGCTTACTTTCGGATGATCGTGGATTTTCATTTTCGCCAAGGAGAATTGGCGGTAGTGCTGGACTGGAAGAGCAACCGGGTGGTCCCCGAGACGGTAGAGAAGGACCTGCAACTGCGCACATACGGGTGGGGATTGAAACAAGTGGCCTATCCCGACGCCGAGGAGATTCTCTTGCGGCTCCACTTCCTCCGCTACGCCAAAGAGAGGGAAGTGTTCCTGGAACCCCAGGACCTCGAAAGTGTCCCGGAAATCTTGGCAGACAAAATAAAGACCATTGAGGAAGACCAGGATTATGATCCCACCCCCGGCTCCTTTTGCGGTCTGTGTGGGATCACGGCCCACTGTCCGGTGATGTCCAAAACCCTGACCCCGATCGAAGTTATTGCCCCAGCCACCCGGGAACAGGCTGAAAAAGCCGCCTCTTTACTTCTAACCCTGCAGAAGATGGAAAAGGAACTAACCACCCGCTTGAAAGATTGGGTCAAAGAAAATGGCCCTATCCAGGTTGGTGATTTGGTTTATGGCGCCTCCCCCGTTGTATCCTATGATATCGATCCCCAAAAGGTCGCAACTATCCTGCTAAACGCCGGTCTTTCCCGGGATGAGGTCTGGCCCCTACTTTCAATGACCAAAACCAATCTGGAGAAAGGTCTGCGAAAGCTCAAACGGAGGGACCTTCTTGAGCTGGTATTATCTACCGCTGCCACCAAGGGTTCGGAAAAGATCGACTTCCGAAAGACGAATTCATGATCCAGGAAAAGGGGCATCTTATTCGAAACTGTCTCAAACCCCATTGATTTTATCAGTTAAAGCAGCGAGACTGCTTACCCCTCGTTTAGCTGAACCAAATGACTCCTGATAACAGGTGGCGGTCCCATTCTGGAAGGATGGGGCCGCCTTGTTTCGCCTTAGCTGCCTGCCAGAACCAGCCTCCCCGACTGCCAGTGCCGGAAAAGCTTTTTGAGATTCACGGTGGTACACAGTAAAGCCCATTGGGCGGACATTGGCCAACCCCTTGACCGTCCAGCGCCAGAATTCCAGATGCCGCTTGATCCAGGCAAAGGGTGGCTCCGCAATAATTTTCCTCCGACGCAGCAGCCCTGCCTTTTCTCGCCGCTTCCGGGATTGCCGCACCATGGCCTGATGGTGCGGGTCGATCTCCACCTGCCGTCCTTTGGGGTCCCGGCTTCACTGGCGATGCACCGGACAATCCACAAAATCTCGACAACGATAAATCCTGACCTGATAGGTTTTTCAGCGGCTGGCCTTGGTGCGCTCGTAGGTCAGAACCTGGACCCGGGGACAGATGCAGCAGTCCCGGGACTCATCATAGAAAAACCGGCTGGCATGATAGGGCCGGTCCTCCGCCGAGGTCGGCTCCCATTTGCCCGCCGCGGTCAAGACCTCATAGCCTCGTTCTTCAGCCCGGGCAATCTCGACCCCCGAGACATAGCCGCCGTCCGCCAGGGTCTCCTGGGCCGTGGCTCCCAGGTTCTCCTGCACCTGGTCCAACATGGGCACCAGTTGGTGGTTGTCAGACTCGGCGTTGACCACCTCGGCCGCCACCAGCAGGCCGCTGGCCCCGTCGGCCACCACCTGGGCATTGTAGGCCGGCTCCACCCCAGAGCCCACCTTCATCAACCGGGCCTCCGGTTCCCCCGGATGGAGGTGGTCCCGGTCGGCTGCCGCCAGCACTTGAAGCGCTTCTTGAATCCGTTGTCGCCGCACCGCCTGATCTTGCAACTCCTTCGGCAGTCGGTACTAACCCCCCCTGGACTTGGGCGGCTTCCATCTCGGCTATCACCTGGTCCACAGAGGCTTCCAACTGGGCCAGGACCTTCTCTAAATCCTGCCGGTGCCACAACCCCCGGCGTCAAGACGCAGCCTTGATCTTGGTGCTGTCCACCGCATGCAGCACCAATTGGAGCAGCCCGGCGTCCAGCACCACCCGCACCGATTGTTTGAATACTTGCCGCAGCGCTTCCCGGTTATCATCCCAAAACCGCCAAAGGGTTTTGTGGTCCGGGGACTTCAGGCCCGTTAGCTAGATGAGTCCCAGGTTCTCCCGGCAGCCCCGCTCCAACAGCCGGGTGCTGCGAATCCGGTTTAGGTAGCCGTATAGCCAGACCTTGAGCAACATCTCGGCGCTGTAAGGAGGGCGGCCCACTTCCCCGCTCCGCACCCGAAAGCCCAGCCCGGGCAAGTCCAGGGAATCCACAAAATCCCGGATCAACCGGGCCGGGTGCGCCGGACCCACCCAATCCTCCAGTGATGGCGGAACATCAAGGGCTGCTGATAATCCGCCTTTATCTCCCGAAACATGGACACCTCGCACACAGGGGATATTTACTTATAGTGCATTTCCACCTGAATCGCGAAGTTTTGAGACGGTTTCTGCGGGTCCTTTTAATGGATTTCATAATGCGAAGTTTTCGGGTTTAAAATGGAAAGCGAGCTAAGGGTGGAATGAGTATTTTGGTTTTAATTAGACCTGTGGGCCATACGTTTCCCTTAGGGGATATATATACATATAATATTATATAAGGAATAAATGCCATATGCTATGTAAAGAAAATCGCTTTACATTTTTTGCTTAATTAAGTCTAATCGGTAAAAGGGGAAGCATGGGGAAATAAAGCCTTTTCTAGATGAGAGGCTTTCTCATGAACGGTAGAAAATTTTTTACAATTTTTCCGAGTTATATCAATTGAGAGGAGGATGAAAAATGGCTAAGGGTCTGGGAGTAGCATCCTTAGTGGTCGCTATCTTGGGGATTTTTGTCCCCGTGGTAACCATTTATGTAGTCTGGTTAGCTCTTATCTTGGCGGCATTGGCTGGTTTTCTCGGTGACAAGGTTTTCCCGATTGCTTCTCTTTTGGCGTGCCTTATTAATGTGATATTCCTTAGCCCCCTAGGGCGTTGCCGCCCCAAGGCATTGCTTTTGACATCTTGATTGAGCAATTCGTCCGGGTTGAGCTCCGGACTATAGCTGGGGAGAAAAATTAGCCGAAGTCGCTCCGCATTTTCTTCTACCCAGTTTTTCACCTTTCGTGAGCGGTGGACCGGGTGACGGTCGATGATTGGATATACCCGGCGATCACTTTGACGCAGCAAGCGCCGGAGAAACTCCAAGAAAACTTGGGTAGTAAAACGCTCTTTGAAAACCATGAAGTTTAAGCGCCCCTGGTTGGTGATGGCAGCAATTATGTTGCAGCCGAAACGCTGACCAGTGGCCACGATCACGGGCGTCTGGCCCTTGAGGCCATAAGAGCGTCCCACGGCATGGTCTGACCGCAGCCCCATTTCATCGCCCAATATATCTGGGCCTTCTCTTTCTGGGCTTGGCGGCGAATCTGGGGATACTCCTTCTCCAGCCATTGCCGGACCTGCTCCGGATTTTGCTCCCAGGCCCGCCGCGCCGGTTTTTGCGGGGTAAAGCCCCAGCGTTTGAGATACCGGCCCACGATCGAGACTGACAACTTTATGCCGAAACGACGCTTAATGAAAAGCGCCACCGCTTCCTGGGTCCAGAGGTAAAAAGGCAGTTTGAGTTGTTCCGGATGATGATCAATGACCGTTTTGGCAATTTGTGCAGCCTGCCAGGGCAGCAGCTTTCCCCCAAGGGGACGGCCTTTCTTCTTGGCTTTGAGGGCTTCCTGCCCCTGGTGTCGGTAGGCTCTAACCCAGCGACAGATGGTAGGGGCGCACACCCAACATCTTGGCAACTTCTTTTTGCTTGGCGCCCTCCATGACCGCCTTCACCGCCATGCGGCGCAGATGCTCTTGTGCTGAGGGGGATATGGACCGGGCATCGATCTTTTCCATGCAATATTTATAGCATAAGCTCCTATAAAAGTTGAGCTGTTTTATGCACTGAGTAATACCCAAGTTCTACAGTAAACGCCGATTTTTCAGTGTAAGTGGTTGATATTATTACACCGCCATACGGAATTTTGAAAAATGCGGTGCCGAAAAGATAGCGGTAGTTGTCAATAATTATCTTGACAGTAATGGATATGCTCTGGCATTATTGCGGTGACCTGATGGAGGCGCCGCATGTTTGTCCGAGTCAAAACCAAAGGCCCTTACCGGTATCTCCAGATCGTGGAGAACCATCGGCAAGGCAAACGCACCGTGCAGCGGGTCCTGGCCACCTTGGGCCGGGCCGATGAACTGGAAGAGAGCGGCGGCGTGGATGTCCTGCTGAAATCCCTGGGCCGTTTCGCCACCCAGGTCCGAGTCATCCAGGATTATGAGGAAGGACGCCTGGAGGCCGGGGCCCTGCGGCATATCGGCCCTGACCTGGTGTTCGGCCGTCTTTGGAACGACCTGGGCTTGGACACGGCGCTGAACCGCCTGCTTGAGGACCGGGGCTTTGAGTTTCCGGTGGAGCGGGCCGTTTACCTCACCGTGCTGCACCGGTTGTTTGAGTCCGGGTCGGACCGGGCCGGGGAGCGCTGGCGACGGGACGTCCGGGTGGATGGCAGCGACGGCCTGAAACTGCATCACCTGTACCGGGCCATGCGCTGGCTGGGGGACAGCCGGGAAGAGGTAGAAGAGGTCCTGTTTCAGCGGCGCCGGGATCTGTTCACGGAGTGCACCCTGGCCTTTTTCGACACCACCAGCCTTTATTTTGAGGGCCGGGGCGGGGAGAGCCTGGGGCAATTCGGCTTCTCCAAGGACCACCGGCCGGATCGGCGCCAGATGATCGTAGGCGCGGTCTTGACTGAAGAAGGCCGGCCGGTGTGCTGCGAGTTCTGGCCGGGGAATCAAGCCGATGTCCAGGCCTTGCTGCCGGTGGTAGACAAGGTGAAGCAGCGCTTCGGGCTGAAGCGGATCTGCTGGGTGGCGGATCGGGGCATGATCAGTGCCGACACCATCGAGAAGCTGGAGGAGCAGGAACTGGAGTATATCCTGGGGGCGCGGCTCCGACAGCAAAAGGAGGTGCGGGACCTGGTGCTGGGCTGCCCCGGCCGCTACCGGAAGGTGGCGGACAACCTCCGGGTCAAGGAGGTGTGGGTGAAGGGGCGGCGTTACGTCGTCTGCCATAATCCCTTCGAGGCCGCCAAAGACGCGGCCGACCGGGAGGCGATTCTTCAGGCCCTGGAGGATAAGCTGCGCCAGGGGGCCAAGGGCCTGGTGGGAAACCGGGGGTTTCGGCGGTTCCTGAAGGTGGAGAAGGGCGCGGTGAGCATCGATCCGTCCAAGGTGAAGGCCGAAGCCCGCTTTGACGGAAAGTATGTCTTGCGCACCAACACGGAGTTGCCCGCGGCCGAGGTGGCGGTGCAGTATAAGCGCCTGCTGCTGGTGGAGCAGTTTTTCCGGGCCGCCAAGTCGCTGCTGGACACCCGTCCCGTCTTCCACCAATGGGATGCCACCATCCAGGGGCATGTTTTCTGCTCTTTTCTGGCCCTGGTGCTGCTGGATGAGCTAAAGCGCCGCCTGTCCCAGCGGGGTGTAGAGGCGGAATGGGCCGATATTTGCCGGGATCTTCTGGCCCTGGCCGAAGTGGAGGTTCGGGACGGAGAGCACTGGTATCTCCTGCGCACCGCCCTTCAGGGAGTGGCCGGGAAAGTCTGCCAGGCTGCCGGAGTCAGCATCCCGCCGCCCATGCGACCCTTGGAAATTGTGGTGCCGACAGATAATTGCGCCATCACAACTAACTGATTTAACGTTATTTTACGTTATTGACTGTAGAACTTGGGTAATAACAACAATATTCTCGGAGGGACAAAAAATGAAAGTGAAAAATATATGGATGTTTGTCCTGTTAACTATAACATATGGATGCGCTTTACTCCCAATGGAATTAGCCTATCCTGTAAAGGCAATGCCGTTGACTTAAGCCCAATTGTTGGCCCATTTACCATGGCGGCTCTTTGATTTGCGGGGGAATTTGCGGCCTGGACGGGGACGATATTTTCTCCAGGTGATCTCCGCCAGACAATACCTGGT